>JBCDJT010000153.1:0-11427 GCA_038747545.1 Bacteroidota bacterium | reverse complement strand
AGACATCAACGGCGTCTCGGGCCGCAACATCCGCCGCGTACCTGCGCTGCTGATGGGCAGAACCTACACCAGCGAGGACGCCGCACGCGCCGACCTGCGTGCGTACATTGATGGTGCCACGACGACGGAAGACCTGCAGCGCTTGCTCATCGTACCTGACGGCGGTCAGCTCTTGATCGACTTCACCAACCCTGAGGCCAAGGCGTGGTGGCAAGAGTCGGTGGCGACTGTGCTAGAGGTTGGCGTAGACGGCTTCAAGCTAGACCGCGCCGAGGAGATGGTTTCCCGCCGGCGCGACGTGACCGCGTACGATGGCCGCACCATGCGCGAGATCGCCAACGACTACCCGAACCTGTACATCGACGCGACCTACGAAGTCACCAACCGCATCCACGGCGATGACATGGTCCTGTTGCCAAGGGCAGGCTTCCCCGGTGCGCAGACGCAAGCTGTCTTCTGGGGCGGTGACCACTACAACGACTGGCTTGGCCTCCGCAATGCGCTCATCGGTGCGCAGCGGGCCAGCATCTTGGGCTATCCGTTCTGGGGCTCTGACACAGGCGGCTACTTCCAGCCGACCTACCGCGAGGTGACGGCGCGCTGGCTGGGGATGAGCGCCTTCCACGGCATCTACGAAGTCGGCCCCACCTCTAACCGCGCGCCGTGGGATATGCCGACCGGGCCGCGCTACGACGCTGAGCTGGTGGCTACCTACCGCCTCTACACCAAGGTGCGCGAGGCCATGCAGCCGTATCTGCAGACGCTCGCCCGCGCTGCGCATGAGAACGGCCACCCGCTCGTGCGCCCGCTGTTCTACCACTACCCCGAGGACGGCACCGCGTGGGAGGTCTGGGATCAGTTCCTGCTCGGTCCCGACGTGCTGGTGGCGCCTGTCATCACCGAGGGGGCGACGGAGCGCGAGGTCTACCTGCCCAGTGGCACGTGGACCGATGCGTGGACTGGTGATGCCATCGCTGGGCCCGCCACCGTAACCGCACCCGCACCGATGCATCAGACGCCGATCTACCTCCGCCAGGGCGCCTCTCTCACGTTGCCAGACTTGAACGCGCTGTACCAGGAATCGCTCGACCTCGTCAACAACCTGCCGCCGCTCACGGATGGCAGTGAGGTAGCGTTGCCTACCGTCGAATAGGCTAGCGAAGCACGGTCAGCAGCTTGGTCTTCACCTGGTCGGCGTGCCGCAGCCGCACTACGTATTGCCCGTTCGCCCAACGGCTCGTATCGAGCGTGGCGATGGGGGTTGTGGGTGGCACAGCGCGCGTTGCTACGCGGCGCCCGAGCACGTCGAACACGTCGAGTTGGGCCGGGGCTGCGCGGCCTGCCGTTGACAGCCGGAGTGTTGCGCGGGCCGTGGCAGGGTTGGGGTAGATGGACCAGTCGAGCACCAGTTCATCGGGACGGTCGGTGCCGGTGGGGCGGCTCTGGATGGCATCCGAGAAACAGTCGAGGCGGGCATACTGCATCGGCTGCCCCTCGCTGTCGAACGAGCGCGTGTCGGTGATCTTCGTCTCGGAGCTGCGGAGGAGTCCCCGGAGGTCATCTGGAGTGGGCGCTAGATGCTCGGCGAGCAGTAGCGCCGCGCAGCCCGCCACGTGCGGGGTGGCCATGCTGGTGCCCGACAGCGAGACACTGCCGCCCCCGCGCCGCGACGACAAGATGCCCGTGCCCGGCGCGACCACGTCGAGTTCGGCGTTGCGGTTGGAGTAGGCGGCCATCCGGTCGCTCTTGTCCGTCGCACCCACCGCGATGACGTTGGAGAGGCACGCGGGGTACGCGATCTGGCTCGTCGCATTGTCGTTCATGGCGGCGGCCAAGACCGTCACCCCCTGCTCATTGAGCTGGCGAACCGCATTGAAGCCAGCCCGTGTCCACGAGCGGCTGTCGTCGCAGGTCGTGTTGAAGAGCGCAAATGTGCCCAGGCTCATCGTCAGCACCTGCACATCGAGCTGTGGGTTGGCGATGAGGTAGTCGAAGGCGGCCAGGATCTCTGACGAGCTAGAGAAGCTGTTGGTGCGGTCGAGCATCTTGAGGCTGACGAGGTGTACGCCCGGCGCCATGCCCATGTCGCTGTCGGTGCCGTTCGAGGCGACGATGCCCGCCACGTGCGTGCCGTGCCCGTGGTCGTCCTCGGCCGCGCCCGCGCCCGCTTGGCGTGTGGAGCCGTCGGGGCAGCGGCTGGCGTCGCCCGCGTTGAGGAAGCAGGCCTCGTGAACGACGGCGCCCTGCAGGTCAGGATGGTCTGCGTCGATGCCCGTGTCGAGCACAGCCACGCGGACGCCGCGCGCATACTGGCCGCGGTTATGCCAGGGTGTCGCGTTGACGAGCGGCACCGTCTCGGCTAACCCGCCGCGTCCACCCGCGTCGACGTCTACCGCGGCTACGTCAGGGTGCGCCAGGAGCACATCGAGTGCTGCCGCGGAGCTCACCACGCCCGATAGCGCAGGGACGTGCGCAAACTGGTGCGTCAGCGTGAACGCCTCGACCGGAAGGTCGGCCATCACCCGGGCCTGCTGGCCCGCAACGGCGTGGGCCGATGCCTGCTTCGCAGCTGCGCCGGGCGCGTCGTGCAGCGCAATGACGACGTTGACCGTGCCACTCTGGGCAAGGGCATGCTGGAGGTCATTGAGGGCGCTGGAAGGGGGGGACTGACCGTAGGCCAACAAGGGGGGGAGCGTGATGGCCAGAACGGCCACCCAGCGTAAGGGGGTGAAGCACATCAGAGCAGGGGGTACGCCGCGCCTGGAGTGGGGTCCCGAAGGTAAAGGGGCAGCAAGCGGTAGGGGGTCGCATAGCTGTGGGGTACCCCAAGGTAATAAAAACGCTGACCTCGTAGCAAATCAGGCCCGAGGCTTGACTACGGCGTGTAATCGAGCGGCACTTCGTCGGCGAGACGTTCGGCGGCCATGTACAGGTACGTGGTGACGTTTTCCACAATCTCCGGGTTGAACTCCGCGATGCGCACAGGCATCGCAGGCGTCTCAATCACGGAATACTGCCCATGTGTAGGCGTGTGAAAGCCTCGCTTGGCATTGGCGCGCTTGTAGCTGCGGGGCTCAGACTCCTCCTCGTACAAGATCCACACCTTGAGCTGCGGCTTGAGGTAGCGCCCCGCGTCGGCATCGGCGGCCACCAGGTCGTACGGATGCAGCGGATCTGCATCATAGAGTTCGCGGACATCCAAGCCGTGGGAATACACAAAGTAGCCCGCCTCCGCTAGGTCGTCAGGCGTGGTGGCGAGGTTGAGTACATGGAGGAAGTGCCGAAGCGAGCCCCGGTATGCCTCCGCACGGCGGCGCTTCACACGGCGCGAGGGCGCGGCGGACTTGGCCTCGTAATACGAGTAGCCACGGAGGGCGACTTGGCCCGCGTGTACCTCCAACGCATCCAGCGTGTAGTGCAGCAGATAATCGAGTTTGGTGTTGTCGATGACCAGCGGGACGGTAGAGTGTGCGTGGTAAGCCTCGCCATCCTCGCTGATCCAGGTGACGTGGATATCGTCCAGGTTTGTGATGCGCGCAGCCTTGCCATTGGGAGTGGTCCCCAACAGCTCGCGCTCGGCGCGCTTGCGATAGGCGCGGGCCGTGCGTTCGGAGATCGAGACGACTTCGACGGGGCCGAGTTCGAAGGTAGCTTCTTCAAGCGTCACGGCTACGGCACACCCAGGGAAGAGCGTAGCAGGATCGAGGCGGATGCGCTGCTTTTCGTAGGCCAGCGAAGACACGACGAGGTCCAAGACGGGGTGGGAGCGCTTGAGGTCGAGGACGAAGCCGCCCTCAGCGTCCGTGAGCGTCCCAATGGTGGTGGCGTTGAGGTACACGTGAGCGCCTACAACCGGGCTGGCGTCGGCAGCGCTGACGACGGTGCCGCGGAGCTGCATACAGGTAGCCGCCGCCGAGGCTGGGGCAACGCCAAGCGCGCACAGCACAAGCAGGGTGAGAAGGCAGCGCATCGTGGTAAGGCGATGAGGGAAAGGGAGCAACCTGACCACTGAATGTAGCACCGCCGTCGAACAGGAGCACGCGATGCAGCGTGCATGAGGCGAAAAAAGGTGCCCGTATTCGGTAATCCGCCAACAGATGCGCTGCGTCAGGCAGCCGCGAACAGGCGGTTGGTGACGATCTCGCCGACGGTAAGCGGGTGCGTCTCCAGGCCGCGCTCCTGAAGCCAATTGAGAAACCGCTTGACGGTGGCCTCGCTCATGTGCCCCCAGGTAGCCTCCGTACCCACTGCCGCCGCCGACACGTCGAGCGCGTGGCGGAGGTCGATGTGGCCGTCGGTGGCAGGTACGTGCGGGCGCAGGCACTCCACCGCCTCGTCGCGGTGCTGGACCGCGAACAGGAATCCGGCCTGCGTCGCGGCGAGAAAGCGGCGGTACATGTCTTCGCGGGCATCCACAGCGGCTTGGCTGGCCACGATGAGTGGTGAATAGGAATAGGGCACGTCGTAGTCGCGCATCTCGAAGTGCCGCAGGTTCACGCCCTGCGTGTCGGCGGCGACGCCCTCCCAGTTGCGGAAGATCCACGTGGCATCGTAGTCGCCGTCCAGCAAGGTTGCCCAGATGCCGAGCTTGGCCGGGTACCCCACGCGGAGGTCGCCTTGGCCGCCGTCGTTGCGGATCATCTGCCGCACGATCTCATCCTCGTAACGTGCCTGGTACGACGCGTACGAGCGCCCGTCGAGGTCTTTGGGGGAGGCAATGCCCGCATCGGCCTTGACGGAGATCGCGCTCAAGTCGTGCTGGAAGACGGTGGCGATGCCGATGAGGTCGAACGGCGTGGTCTTGGTGCGGTAGCTGATGACGCTCTCGGTGGGGCATAGCGCGACCTCGGCACGCCCCAGCTCTACGCGCTTGGCCGGCGTTAGCGCGTAGTCGTCTGCCGAGGGGTCGGTGATGGTGACGTCCAGGTCGTGGGCACTGTAATACCCGTTGGCCTGCGCCACGAAGAAACCGATATGGTTGATGTTGGGCGTCCAGTCGAGGGCAAGGCGGAAGGTTTGCATGGAGTAAGAGGCTGGAGAAGGAGGCCTGTGCAGCGTCAGAGGTCGAAGGTGCGGACAAAATAAATGAAGCCCGCGACGAGTGCGATAATGAGTACGACGCCGACGATAAGCGGAACGCTGGTGGCACGGGTGCGCTCGGCTACGGGTTCGAGCCGTGGGGTGCCTCTGCTCGGCGGCGGAGGCAGCGCCCGGATGCCCGAGGCGTCAGGCTGCGTGAGCGACGCGTGGATCGGCGCCAGCGTCAGGCGCACGGCTTGGGCATCCATCGGACGGTGTGCCGGGTCTTTGCTCAGGCACTGCATAATGAGCGCTGCCAGCTCCGGCGGTACATCGGGCCGCAGCATGCGCAGGTCGGCGGGCTGTACGTTGACAATCTGGTACAGGATCTGGCTGATCTGATCGCCAGCGAACGCCGACCGCCCGGCCAGCAGTTCGTAGAGCACGCAGCCCAGCGAGAACACGTCGGCGCGGTGGTCGATGGCCTCGCCGCGCACCAGCTCGGGTGCCATGTAGCGCGGCGTGCCGATGCGCGAGTGCGTGACGGTGCCGCCAGCGGCCTCCAGGCGCGCCAGCCCAAAGTCCATCAGCTTCACGCGCCCGTCGGGGAGGAGGCGCACGTTGCCGGGCTTCAGGTCGCGATGCACCACGCCCAGCCGGTGGGCATAGGCGAGCGCATCGGCCAGCTGCAGCCCGATGGCGGTCACCTGGGCCACGGGAAACCGCGCCGTGCGGTGGAGGAGGGCGTCCAGGTCGTGGCCGGGCAGCAGCTCCATCACGATAAACAACCGATCGCCTACCGCGCCGAAGTCGTACACCGTCAGGATGTTGTCGTGGGTGAGGCGGCCTGCGGTGCGCGCCTCGCGCAAGAACCGCTCGCGGATGTTGGGAACGTTCAACACGTGCGGATGAATCACCTTGAGGGCTACCTCCCGCTCGATAACCGGGTCGAACGCGCGGTAGACCGTGCCCATGCCACCTTGCCCCAGTGGCTCGCGCAGCTGATATTTGCCCAACGTCTGCATGGTGCCCGTGGCGTGTGGAGAAGAGGGGATGCCCAACGCGCCAACGGCCATTCAGATGCTTTCAACCGACCGGATCCAAAACGCATGTCCGACTTTGCGACGAGTACGCTATTGGCCTGGAAGTGGGCCGCGCACGAGGTGCTCGTCACGCGGCGGGCGGCCATTGAGCCTGCACACGTGCTGATGGCGCTTTGTCGGCTCGACCGGGCAGCTACCGAACACGAAGCCGCTACCCCTGCGGCCGAGGAGGCGATCCGCATGGCGGTTCGGCGTGTGTATGACCGCTTCGACGACGTAGGCCTCGACCCCGACGTGCTTCACGAGCAGGTGCGCCGCCGCCTGACGCCCGCCACGACGCCTGCCCAACCCGAGACGACCATCCACCGCGATGCCGCCGCGAAGCAAGTCTTTCAGCAGGCCCGCGCACGGCTGCGAGCAGGCGTCCCGATGCAGGCCGTGCATCTGCTCGATGCGCTCCTCCGCCAGCCCGATCCGCTGTTTGCCGACTTGATTGCGTCTTCGGTCGCTGAAGAACCAGCGGCCCCAAAGGCAAAGCCAACGACACATCCCCGGCCTGTGACGCCTGCTACGCTGTACGGGCGCGACCTCACGGCCGCTGCCCGCCTCGGCGACCTGTCGCCGTACATCGGCAACGAGCGGATGCTGCGGCGGCTGGCGCGGATGCTCCTGCAACAGCGGCGGCGCAACGTACTCCTCACGGGGCCGCCCGGCGTGGGCAAGACGGCACTGGTGGAAGGCTTGGCGCAGTGGGCCGCGAGTGAGGCCGCCCCCGACGTTGTTCGCGACTGGCGCATCGTCGAGGTATCGTGGGCACAGCTGACGGCGGGGCCGCTCTACAAGGGCGAGTTGGAGAGCCGGATGAAGCAGGTGCTCGCCGCCGTCACGCCGGAGACGGTGCTCTTCTTCGACGAGTTCCACACCTTCGCTGAGGCCAGGGGCGACGCCACGAACTTGACCACGGTGCTCAAGACGGCCCTAGACGACGGCGCCCTACGCTGCATCGGGGCGACGACGACGCGTGAGTACCACAAGCACATCGAGCCCGATGCAGCTCTCGCCCGCCGCTTCGACATCCTTCAGGTCGACGAGCCCAGCCGTGACGATGCCCTCGCCATCCTGGCACAGCTGCGGCCGCGTTTCGAGCAACAGCACGACCTCACCATTGCGCCCGATGCGCTCGCCGCTGCCGTCGATCTCAGCATACGGCACGTCCGCGACCGCTTCCTGCCCGACAAGGCGTTGGCGTTGCTCGATCAGGCTTGCGCTCGCAGGCTCCTCGGCTCTGTTGACCTCGACACTCCACCGGATCTGACGGTGGGTCGCGCCGATGTCGTCCACGTGCTGCAAGCGCGCTACGGCATCCCGCTCGCCGAGCTTACCAGCGACGACACCGGGCGGCTTCTCCAGCTCGCGCATCGCCTCCGGGAGCGCGTGAAGGGGCAAGACACGGCGCTGCGCACCGTCGCCGAAGCCATCCAGGCGGCGCACGCTGGCCTGCGCGACCCCGACCGGCCGCGTGCGGTCTTTCTGTTCGTGGGCGCCACGGGCACAGGCAAGACGGAGCTGGCCAAGGCGCTCGCCGAGGACCTGTTTGGCACCAGCAAGCGCCTGCTGCGGCTGGACATGAGCGAGTACATGGAGAAGCACACCGTCAGCAGGCTCCTGGGCGCGCCGCCCGGCTACGTGGGCCACGGCGAGGACGGGCAGCTCACCGGGCCCATCCGCACCCACCCCTACCAAGTTGTCTTGTTCGACGAGGTCGAGAAGGCGCATCCTGACGTGCTCAACTTGCTCCTCCAACTGCTCGACGACGGTCGCCTCACCGACAGCCAGGGGCGCACCGCATCGTTCCGCGAGGCCATCGTCATCCTGACGTCCAACCTAGGCAGCCGCGTGGCCACAGAGGCCAAGCGCAGCCTCGGCTTCACCGCCGAACCAGCTGCGCCGGACGGCTTCGACCGCGACGCGTATACCACGCAGATCGACGCGGCCCTGCAGGCGCATCTGCGCCCGGAACTGCTCAACCGCATCCCGCACCGCGTGGTCTTTGGTCCACTGGACCGGGCTGCCATCCGCGCCATCATCGACCGGCTCGTGGCTCAGACGGAAGCCCGGCTGACCGACCGCCGTCTCACGCTCGCCCTGACTGATGGCGCCTACGCGCTCCTGATGCACGACGGCTACGACATCCGCTATGGCGCCCGCGCCATGCAGCGCACCTTCGACCGGATGGTGACACAACCTCTTGCTCGCCTGCTGCTCGAACAGCGCCTTCCCGATGGCGCCATAGTTCGGATAGAAGCAAGCGAGGGCGGCCTTCGTCTACAGGTCGCCTGAGCATGGCGCGGGCGTCACCCATGCGAGCGTAGGTCTTTAGGGCAGCGATAGCGTCCCAGCAAGTAAGTAGGTACAGCATGCCCCAGCCGGGGCGCCATCAGGGCGACAGACGGTGGTAGGTCGCCGGGTCTGCACGTAGCACTCGCAGGTTGTCGTATTGCAATACTTCACCGGTGATCTCGACCGGCTCGGCAACCATGCCCAACACGTCCTGGTTGACCGGGTGCCCCTCGGCTGAGGCTAAGAGCAGGTAGGTCGCAGCATCCGTAGCGTCGCGCACCAACAGCACCGGAGGAATGCCGCCTCGGATGCACAGCGTCGCACAGGCGCGGTGCGGCTTGGTGCTCCCGGGGTTCATCACACCCAGGAAGCACTTGGAGTCCACGATCTCGCCCTGAAACGTATGCTGGCCGAGGCTTTGCGGCGCCCCCATGGGCCTGAGGTCGTCAGCGCCGCCCAGGGGCTCGATAGTGCCGGGGACCACCTCGATCATGGTCTGGTCATCCCGGTAGATGAGCGACCCTTGGAGCCGTACGCGCCGCCCATGGAGACCCGAGACGGGCTCTTGAACGCCCGCCTTGCCTACATTGACCAAGTAGTAGCGCGAGTGGGCGGGCTGCCCGTCCGTCTGCCCTGGACGGTCGACGAGGAGCGTAGGGTAGGGGACCTCGCTGAGCGTGCCTTCAAACGTGCGGTAGTTCAAGAATTCGAAGGTACTCGGATAGAACGCCTGCTGGCCGATAACGAGTAAGCCAGCCACCAGCAAACTGGTCACAACGAGCAGGAAGATGGCCCGCTTGATGTACGACGCGACGGCCTTGGGGGCGCGTTCTTGGTAACCGATATAGAAATCGTCGGGCTTCATAAGAGCAGGGGATGGAGGGGAGACTCAGGAGGTGCCTGGCGTGGGGTCCACCAGGGCTGGCTGCACGGGCGTACCCGGCGGGTTAGGCGTGCCTGCCACCAGCACTCGGCCCTCGCGTATGCGGACGTTGAATGTGGGGATGCGCTCAGTGAAGGGGGCTGGCGAGGCGCCGGTGTCAGGGTGGTACTGGTAGCCGTGCCAGGGGCAGGTAATGTAACCGTCGATGATGCAGCCTTCGCCAAGCGGACCGTTCTGGTGCTTGCAGACATTCGAAACCGCTGAAACCTTGCCGCTATACTTGAAGACAGCGACGCGCTCCCCGGCGATGGTCACAATCCGTGCCTTATTTTCCTCAATCTCGTCCACCCCACATGCATCCACGAACCCGTTTGCAGCCGCAGTCGTGACCAGGGCATCGGCCGGACGCTCGCGCCAGCCTGCCACAACGTGTAGGATCAACACGGTGGCCATGCCAGCGCCGGTGAGCACAGCCAGGAGCGGGCTGGTTTCGGCTTGTAGCACGCCGAGCGCGACATGAAGCACGATGAGTCCATAGGCGATATAGACCAGCATATGCAACGCCTTCCACACGGGGGCAGTAAGGTTGGTCAGCCAGAAGTCATGGCTGGTGGCCGCCATCAGGAAGAGGATGAGCAATGCAAGTAGCCCAAACGGCTGGAAGGGAAACGTGGCCAGCGCTCCCGTGCCGTGCTCGCTGACAAAGACGCTCACCAAGGGGTTAAGCGGGCCCAAGGCGTGGAACTGGATGATCGAGAATACCCCGTGCCCGAGCGCCAGCACGAACATCGTGACGCCCATGTGCCTGCGGTTGTACAGCAGGGGGAGAAAGCGTGGGTTGAGCCGTGCCAAGGGGCCGATCACCAGAATGATGTGCAGCAGGACAAAGGCCGCTGTAGCGAGCCCTCGGATGATGAGGGTTTCCGCCGTGGCGCTGGGGTGTAGCACGGCCCCCAGGCCAATAAAGAGCGCCAGGTAAAGGACTACACCGCCCAGTAGTACCAGGTCGTAAATACGCTTCTGACGGTTCCAGCCAACGGCTTGATAGGAGTGTCCCAAAGAATCAGTGGGTTAGCGGGTGGAAGAGGAGAGTGGGGAGCTGCCGAGCAGTGCTTGATGGCCCAAGCTGTACAGGATCAGATACCCTTCTGTGCGCAGCGCTGCTTCCGGCAGCATGAAGGTGCGCGACTGGGGGCCAGCCAATGTGCCAAGAAGGATAGCGGCATCAGGCAATGTAGCGGCTGAGGGGGGCGTCTCAGACCAGTACGCCAGGACATCAGGAGCGGACGGCGAAGCGTCAGGGCGAAGCGCTACTGCCAAACGGGTCGCTGGGCGCGCGTCTTCGTACACGCGAAGCGATACCGAGAGGGCGCCAAACGTGGCGGTGGTCTCGCTCCGCAGGAGTGAGGGCGCCTCCGCCGACACGGGCACGGGCAGCGTGTCCATGACAGCAGGGTGCTGCCGGACCAAGAGGCTTGCTACAAAAAGTACGGGGAGTACCACCGCCAGCGTTGAAACCATCACACGGTGGCGGGTGCGGAGCGGACGAATCATGAGGGTGGCGTGGAAGGAGCGGCGGTGGCAGCTGAGCGATGGGGCGTGCGCTCGTCTGGAGGGATGGCGGTGCCTGACAACCAACGCTTAGCCATCAGTGGCCAGAACGCCATCACACCAGGTATCATCAGGAGCTTGAAGCCCCATGTGCCCTTGGCAGCGTCGGGGTCTATACGGCCGATTCCCTTGAGGAGAAAAGGTACGGCGAATAGCAACCCCAGCGCGGCATACAGCCCGAACGCGGCTACAAGCCAGCTAGCGACAATCATAGCGGTCTGTTGATGGAAGGGAGCGGATGCACGCTTCTTGGAGTCGTTACGTGCGTGCTCTGTTACATGACGACAGAACAGGCGGAGTACAGACACGACCTGTGCGCTAGTCGCAGCTTGGAAGGGTCAACCCTAACTGCGCCAGTGAGGCGCCATGTGGGGCATACCGGATTGGCGTGCGTGCTTGGGCGCTACGATACACACGGAAGGCAAGACGAGAAACGCCCGACCCTAGCACGTTGGCTAGAGTCGGGCGTTTGGGCGTGTTTAGCGCGGAGCCAATGAGCGGACTCGAACCGCTGACCTGCTCATTACGAGT
>JBCDJT010000152.1:0-11523 GCA_038747545.1 Bacteroidota bacterium | reverse complement strand
CCGCTCTTCTACGGCCTCACGCTACGCGCCATCCCGGCTCGCGACTCGGTGCATGCCGTGCCGTTCGATCCGTGGGGCTCGCGCGGGCCAATGGCGGAGATCACGCGCGTCACCAACAACCAGCAGCTCTCCACGCAGATCCGCCTTGAGCGCCCGCTGAAAGCCATCGTTGCGGCGATGGGCGAGATCAGCAGCAGCGTCTACGACTACGGCTGGATCGTGGACGACCGCACGGGCAACACCATCTGGGAGCTCAGCGACGACAACTCGACCTGGGCGGGCGGCAACGAGAACAACCGCATGGCCACCGCCTTCCTCGACCTCCAGGCCGGCACCTACACCATGCACTACCGCACCGACGGGTCGCACGCCTTCAACGACTTTGACGACGGCGCGCCCGACAATGAGGAGCGGTGGGGCATCACCCTCTTTGCGCTCGACCGTATGGTGACGGACGAGGACTTCACCGTGCTACAGGAAGCCCAGCGCGGCGCCTCGGCGCGGGTAGACACAGAGATCGCCGAGACGATGCTGCCTCGCTTCGATATCCCCCAGGACCGCATCCTCGTGCAGCATACCGAGTTAGGTGACAACGCCAGCATCGAGGCCCCCTTCAGCCTCTATCAGTCGTCTGAGCTCTACATCTATGCCCTCGGCGAACTCTCCTTCAGCGTCCAGTACGACTACGGATGGATCGTACGTGCCGACACCCGCGAGACGGTGTGGGAGATGACCTGGGACAACACCGAGGCCGCAGGCGACGACGGCCGCAGCCGCTACTTCAGCGGGATCATCACACTTCCGGAAGGCGACTACATTGTATATTTTACGACGGATTTCTCTCATGCCTACGGGAGCTTTGGCCGCGATGAACCCCCCAACGCGGACGCCTGGGGCATCACCATCGCCCGTGGCGAACCCTAACACCTTTCGTGTCTGCCCGTACGATCGAACTTACTGTCTTCCTAGCCGACGAGCTGCACGATTTCCTGATCGCAGAGCTGGCGGACCTGGACTTTGACACGTTCGTGCAGGACGAGGATCAGCTCAAAGCCTACACGCTGGCGGCGCAGTGGGATGGGGTCAAGCGAGAGCATGTGGAGCAGTGGCTCGTGGCCCAAGGGCTGGGGCCGCATGCCCTCCAGGAGCAGCTCATCGACCCCGAGAACTGGAACGCCTCCTGGGAGGCCTCGCTGCAGGCGGTGCCTGTAGGCCCGTTCGTTATCAAGCCCTCGGGCGCCGAGATCCCGCCCGCCTGTGCAGGCCGCATCGTGCTGCACATCGACCCCAAGATGAGTTTTGGGACGGGCTACCACGAGAGTACCCGCCTCATCCTCCGGTCCGTGAAGTACCTCGTGCGTCCCGGTATGACGGTACTGGACGCCGGTACGGGCACAGGCATCCTGGGCATCGGAGCGATTAAGCTAGGCGCTGCCAGGGCTGTCGCCTTTGACATTGATGGCTGGGCCAAAACCAATGGCGAGGAGAACGCCGTCCGCAACGGTGTGGCCGAAGCCATGGACTTCCGGGAAGGCGGCATTGAGGTCATCTCAGAAGACGGCTTCGATGTCGTGCTCGCCAACATCAACCGGAATGCACTACTGGATCTGATGCCTGCGTTCGCGCAGAAGACCCAACCCGATGGCTACCTGGTCCTGGCTGGGCTGCTACAGACCGACCGGCAGCAGATCCTGAGCGCGGCCAAGGCCTGCGGCTTTCGCTACGTACGCGAGGCCATCGAGAACGAGTGGTGGTCAGTCGTGATGCAACGCACCGCCCCATGACCCGGCTGGCCGCCATCGACGTGGGCACGAACACGGCGCAGCTGCTCATCGCCGACGTGCATGGGGGCACGATGACGCCCCAGCACGAGGCCTCGCGTGTGGTGCGACTGGGCGAAGGGGTAGACGCAGACCGGCGGGTGCGCCCGGCAGCGATGGCGCGCCTCAAAGCAGCCTTGCTCGACTACCGAGCGACGGCAGCGCGCTTTGGCATCGCCCCCGACGCCATATATATAGGCGCCACGAGTGCATCCCGGGATGCGCACAACCAGGCCGAGTTGATCGAATACGTACGCCGCGAGACAGGGCTGACGTACACCATCATCTCAGGGGACGAAGAGGCCCAATGGAGTTTTGCAGGGGCGGTGTCGGCCTTAGGCGACGTGGACGGGTCGTGTGCTGTGATCGACATCGGCGGAGGCTCCACGGAGCTTATTGTGGGCGACGCCGCCACGGGCGCCTTGACCCATCGACACAGCTACGACATGGGCACGGTGCGCATCGCCGAGCGCTTCTTTGCGAACCAGCCGCCCGCCCCAGACGCCATCGCGGCGGCCGAGCAGTTTGTGCGCGACCTGCTGCACACGACGCCCCTACCCGTCACGGCTGACATCCCGTTCATAGGGGCTGCGGGTACCGCCCGCGTGCTTGGCGCCCTCCACGCCAAGGAGGTCGGCGCAGCCTCGCCTGACCTGACCCTTACCCAAGCCGAGGTCACGGCGTGGCGCAATCGCCTCCTCGCCCTTCCATTCCCAGACGTCCTCGCCCTCGACCCTGCGCTGCTGACAGGCCGTGCCGACGTCTTCCCAGCAGGACTGCTGATTCTCGACACGGTGATGCGCCACTTCAGCATCCCCGCCTGCCGGATCAGCCCGCGCGGCCTCAAGCACGGCCTGGCGGTGCGCCTGATGCAGTCGCTCTAGCACGAAACTGAGCGTGCTTTCCGCTTCATCCTGGCTTGGTCTCACGTTGAGAGCAGCGTCCCATTCTGAACAGGGCTTCGGCGAACAGGTCGTTTTTTCCGTCGAAATCAGGAGGCGGCAAGTTTTTCCAGCTTTGGCACGGCTCTTGACGATGCTGTTACTCGATCACACCTCGGTTCGCTGCGCCTTCCCGCACTTCTCCAGCAGCACCCCATGACCGGTTTGTGAGCAACCCGCCTCCGGGCTTCGGCTCGGCGGCCTCCGCTACCTCAGCGGCACAACTGCTCTCACCAACCTAATGGTACACGCGCTATGAACGCGATTGGGGTTACAACTCACCAGCAGCAGGGCTATGCGTTCCGCATCCTGCTCTACGGCATCGGGCTGCTCCTAGCTAGCCTCGTGCTGTTGCCTGCTAAAGCGCAGGCGCAAAATCTCATCACCGAATACAAGATTGACAACAGCGACCCGAACAACCCATATGCGCTCTGGATAGCCGGCACACGCTACAGTGTGGACGGCAATGCCACGTTTAAGGTGTTCGACGACGGCACGGCCAACATCATCGGCCGGTTCAAGCAGAACGGCGGCTCCACGAAGTTCGACGCCAACGTCTGGCTGAAGGATCGCCAGAACACGCCGCGCTTCGGGCCCAAGCAGCCTGGCTATGCCTTCGACGCAAGCGACTGGGTGTACACGCTCATCGACGACACGCGCAGCACGATTACGGAAGTAGGCACGGCCAACGTTTGGACCGCCGAGCACCGTGGCGAGGATGCGCAGCGCGGCGTGGGCGCCAGCTTGCGCGGGCAAGACATCTATGGCTTCTCCACGTGGATGACCCTGCGGCGCGGCAACCAGTCGCTTCACGCGGACTTCAACATGTTCCTCCTCGGCAAGATCGGGGATCTCGTGTTTGAAGACCTCAACGCCAACGGCATCCAAGATGCGGGCGAGCCCGGCGTGGAAGGCGTTAAGGTGGACCTCTATAAGTGCGTCAACGGCGCACGGACGACCAACCCGATCACCACTACGTACACCGATCCGGGTGGGAAGTACCACTTCTTCAACGTACCTGCAGGCGACTACTGCGTGACGTGGACGCTGCCCAACGGCTACATGTTCTCGCCGTTTGACCAAGGCAACGACGACGCCAAGGACAGCGACGCCCGCCCGCTCGGCGGCAACTTCCCCAACGAAGGCGAGACACTGTGCTTCTACTTCGACGGCGAAGACGACCTGACCTTCGACGCTGGCATGTTCCGCAAAGCTAAGATCGGCGACCTGCTCTTCGAGGACAAGAACGCCAACGGCATCCAGGACAACGGCGAGCCAGGGATCGACAACATCCGCGTGCGCCTCTTCCGCTGCAACGCCAGCGGCAACATCGTGGGTAGCGCCGTAGCTGTGCAGAATACCGCCAACGGTGGCAAGTACCTCTTCGACGACCTGACGCCGGGCCGCTACCTCGTGCATTTCGACAAGCCGAACGGCTTCGAGTTCTCACCGAAGGACGCAGGCAACGACGACGCCAAGGACAGCGATAGCGACAACACCGGCAAGACCGACTGCATCGTGCTCAACTCGGGCGATGACAACCGCACCGTTGACACCGGTGTCTTCGAGAACGCGAAGCTGGGCGACCTGCTCTTCAACGACCTCGATGGCGATGGCATCCAGGACAACAACGAGCCGGGCATCGACGGCATCCGTGTGCGCCTCTTCCGCTGCAATGCCAGCGGCAACATTGTGGGCGGCGCTGTCGCCACGCAGAATACGGCCAACGGCGGGAAGTACCTCTTCTCGAACCTGACGCCAGGCCGCTACATCGTCCACTTCGACGAGCCTGCTGGCTTCGACTTCACCACGAAGGACGCAGGCAGCAACGATGCCAAGGACAGCGACGTAGCTGCCGACGGCAAGACCGACTGCATCGTGCTCAACTCGGGCGATGACAACCGCACCGTTGACGCAGGCGTGGTCGTCGAGAAGGCGAGCGTGGGCGACCTGCTCTTCAATGACCTCGACGGCGACGGCATCCAGGACAACAACGAGCCGGGCATCGACGGCATCCGCGTACGCCTCTTCCGCTGCGTCAATGGCAGCATCAGCGGCCCGGCCGTGGCTACGCAGAACACCGCCAACGGTGGCCTCTATAGCTTCGTAGGCCTAGCTCCTGGCGACTACGCCGTACACTTCGACCTGCCCAGCGGCTTCGACTTCACGACGAAGGACGCCGGTAGCAACGACGCCAAAGACAGCGATGTGGACAACACCGGCAAGACCGACTGCTTCACGCTGGCACCGGGCGAAGACAACACGTCCATCGACGCAGGCGTCGTTGAGCAGAAAGCCAGCGTTGGCGACAAGCTCTTCAACGACCTCGACGGCGACGGCATCCAGGACAACAACGAGCCGGGCATCGACGGCGTGACCGTCAAGCTCTTCCGTTGCGTCAACAACACCGCTAGCGGCAACGCGATCGCTACGACGCAGACCGCCAACGGTGGCCTCTACAGCTTCGCGGGCCTCGACGCCGGTGACTACGCCGTCATGTTTGACGAGCCTGCTGGCTTCGACTTCACGACGAAAGACGCCGGTAACAACGATGCCAACGACAGCGACGTCAACGGCAGCGGGATGACCGACTGCTTCACGCTCAACCCGGGCGACGACATCGACACGGTCGACGCCGGTGTGATCGTCGAGAAGGCGAGCGTGGGCGACCTGCTCTTCAACGACCTGAACCGCAACGGCATCCAGGACGCGAATGAGCCGGGCATCGACGGCGTGCGTGTGCGCCTCTTCGCTTGCGACGCTGGCGGCTCGATCACGGGTCCGGCGCTCGCTACGCAGAACACGTCGAATGGCGGCCTCTACAGCTTCGCGGGCCTCAATCCCGGCAAGTATGCGGTACACTTCGATCTGCCTGCAGGCTTCGAGTTCACCACGCAGGACGCGGGTAGCGACGACGCCAAGGACAGCGACGTGGACAACACGGGCAAGACCGACTGCTTCGACCTCGCCGCAGGTGAGAACAACGACACGATCGACGCAGGCGTCTTCGAGAAAGCCAAGCTGGGCGACCGTCTGTTCAACGACCTGAACCAGAACGGCATCCAGGACAGCGGTGAGCCCGGTGTGGACGGTGTGCGCGTGCGCCTCTTCGCTTGCGATGCAGGCGGCAGTGTAACGGGTAGCGCCTTGGCCACGCAAAACACGGCCAACGGCGGCAAGTACCTCTTCACGGGCCTCGACGCAGGCAAGTACGCCGTCGTCTTCGATCTGCCCAGCGGCTTCGTCTTCACGACGCAGAACGCAGGCAGCAACGAAGGCCTCGACAGCGACGTGGACAACACGGGCACCAGCGACTGCTTCGACGTGGCCGCTGGCCAGGCTGAGCGCCGCGTGGACGCCGGTGTCTTTGAGCCCGCCCCGCAGAAGATCGACCTCGAGCTGACGAAGTCGGTAGACGACCCGGCCCCGCAGGTGGGTGACCAGGTGCTCTTCACGCTCGACCTGAGCAACGTGAGCGCTGTGGATGCCACCGGTGTGGAAGTCGTGGACACGGTACCCGCTGGCCTCAGCATCGTATCGGTCAACTCGACCTCCACAGGCAGCGCCAACTTCATTGGCCAGACGCTGACGTGGACGGTGGGCAACCTCGACGCAGGCGACTCCGCTACGCTGACGTTCTTCGCCTCTGTGGACCAGCAGGGCACGTTCAAGAACATCGCCGAAGTCACGGCCGCCGATCAGGACGACGTGGACTCCACGCCGAACAACGACGACGGTGACCAGAGCGAAGACGACGAAGACCGCGCATCGGTCACCACCGGTGGCTCGACCGGCGGCGGTGGCGGTGGCATCGAGTCGGATGGCGACATGGCCTCGGCCCTCGCCCAGCGCATGTTCTCCCGCCGTGCCGATGCGATGACGAAGCAGGCCCACCGTGCCGCACCGTCGCCCATCGTCATGACGACGGACAGCCGTGCAGCCACGCTCTTCAGCGCTGGCAAAGGCGGTAGCAGCTTCGACATCGCGCGTCTGCTGCCCGAGACGGGCCCGCAGAACAGCCAGGCCATGGTCGTCACCCCCGATGACCTGCTCGGCATCACCAACGCGACCAGTGTCTTCTCCGCTGACTACGTCCGCACCGACGGTCGTCGCCTCGGCGCCATCCTCGGCCTGACCAGTAGCGGCGAGATCTACGACCACACGAAGAACACCTGTGACCGCCTTGGCGGTGGCCGCCTGGACGCGGTCAAGCTGATGAACATCGACGGGCGCCAGTACACGCTCTCGACGCTCATCCACGCCGACGGTCAGATTGACCACGCCATCTCGTTCGTAGCCTACCGCATGGGCAGCAGCTATGCTATCGATAGCCGCTTCGCTCCTGACAGCTACGACATCCCGGCGGGCGTTGATGAGGTGATCAACATGCAGGTCTGGTCGGTCTCGACGGAGTACACGGCTGCACTGGTCACCGAGGTGATCAACCGCCTGGAAGCACAGGGCACCGTGTCCTTCATCAACGAAGGCGAGACGGCACCCAACGTGCCGAGCCTGTACATCCACAGCGGTCAGTACACCAACGGCCAGCTCACGCTGCGCATGGTGAACACGACCGGCCAACCGCAGACGGTCACGCTCTCGGGCTCGACCACGCAGACGGAGACGGAAGCACAGCTCGTCAGCCGCACGGCCCTAGAGCGCGCCGTGGTCATCCCGGCTCCGGCCGCAGGTGAGCACACGGTGGACGTCGTCGTCGAGACGGGCGCCATCTTCGACGCTGCCTTCGCCATCGAGTACGAAGGCGACGTGATGGACCGCGTCTACTGGGCCGATGGTCCGTGGGGCACGAACGGCGGCAACGCCAACGTGGCGGTCTTCGAGACCTACGCTTCGGATGCTTCGGCTGGCGAAAGCGCTGGCGGTGGTGCCCTGATGGAGCGCTACGACGTAGAGCGGGACGCCTACATGGGCGGCACCGTCACGGACTTCGCCGTGCTCTTCCGCTACCTCCGCCCGGCTGCCATGCCGGTGGACCTCTCCACGATGACGCACCTCGAGTTCACGGCCTACGGTCGCGGCTCGGTAGGCCTCTACGTCGAGAAAGCGTCGATCACGGACGGTGACCAGTACGGCACCAGCTTCCGCCTCGGCACGGAGCCGCAGACGTACCACATCGCCCTGAGCGACCTGCGCCAGCAGCTGGGTACCAACGGCTTCACCGCCGAAGACGTGACGGCTGTCATGTTCTACGTGACCGGTAACGGCCAGTCGGCCAGCGCCTTCGACCTCGTCGTTGAGAACATGGCCTTCACGGGCGCCTCGACGAGCGTGGCGATCGAAGACGAGACGGAAGCACCGTCGGCCTTTGAGCTGAGCCAGAACTACCCGAACCCGTTCAACCCGAGCACGCGGATCGCCTTCACGGTGCCGCAGTCGCAGCAGGTCCGCCTGGTGGTGTACGATGTGCTGGGTCGCCCGGTCCAGACGCTGATGGACGGCGTCGTCCGTGCGGGTAGCCACGAGGTCACGTTCGAAGCCGGCAACCTGCCGAGCGGTACGTACCTCTACCGCCTCGACGCGAACGGCCAGTCGCTCACGCGCACGCTGACGCTGATGAAGTAACACCCAACGAGCGTGGGGCATCACCCAGCCCCACGCTCTAGCATTCACCCAACGCGTTTGCGGTCGGCTCTTGCTCAGGCAGGGGCCGACCGCTTCGCTTTATGGGAGCTGGGGGTTCGGACGCGCTCCGCACTTTTCGAGGTTCGGGGACGGCTTCGGTTGGCGCAGCGGTTTCGCAGAACTGGGGTGACGGCGGTAGCGTTGGGCGTTTGTCTCTATCGCTTGCTGCTCTGCTTATGCCTCGCTGCTTCCGCCTCTATACCGACACCTTCGAGCTGGTCTGGAGTGCGCGACGTGAGCAGCGATCCGATGTCGCGCTACGGCTGGATATTATTGAGGGGGATGATGTTCAGCTCGATTTGACTGATGGCGTAGGGGCGCTGCGTGAGGAGACGACCTACACCGTGCTGGTCAAAAGTAATGCGCCTGTCGTGCTGACGCACCAACATCCGGGGTTCTTCGGCAGCATGAGCACCGCCGATGGCGGGTGTATTGCACACGGCACGGTCAACTTTGGCAGCCAGGTGGGCTACAGTGATATCAGCTTGCTGGTGGGTGGCACTGTCGCGTGTACGTTTCGCGTCGAAGTGTACCCGTCGAAGATTGACTACCAGCGCGACTATGTGGCGCTGCGCGATGCCGTAAGCAGCCTACACGCCGACCTGGCGCTGGGGTACCTCCAGCGTACATACCAACGCGGACGCGTCGGTGCGGATGCTGACAGGGGGCTGTTGGGCTGGGTGTTTATTCTCCGATCACTCGTCGATGACCTGACAGCTGCTGTTCAGCACATCGCCCGCCAGCCCCATCAACGCGCTGAACGGGTCGCGATGTGGAAAGCCCAGGAGCACATCCGTAGCCATGAAGCACCGAGCATGCTCCCACCACTTTGGCGGAGCACGTTCACCCGCAGTATGAGGCCCAGTCGATACGTCCAAACAGAGCATACAACACGTACTACTACACTATGGGAGCATGAGTGGCTGCATAGTGAGATTACTTCGTTTGCAGAGCGCCTTGGCAGTGCGGAGCATGCCTACAAGAACGGGAGCACCGACAAAGAGCATAGACTTTGGAAAGAGATCCGCCAGCTCCAGGTGTGCCTCTACGACTTAGCTGCCGAGCTACCTGGAGCCACCAAGCGCATCTCTGCCGCACAGCCTCATCGATCCAGTCCTCTCTTCGAGCGTGCTCCGGGCTATCGCGAGGCCTACTGGCTCTGCAACGTCCTACAGCGCAGCTTAGACCTCCGGGGAGGACCCATCCCGTTCGAGGTCAAGGACATCCACCAGCTCTATGAATACTGGTGCTACCTCACCGTCGTACGAACTGTGGCAGACATAATCGGCGTATCTATACCGTTTTACGAGCTTATTGCCTTGCGCGACGACCGCCTGCCCGTCCGGCTCTGGCAGGGCAGGCAGCAGACACTCACGTTCGACCTGGGCGCACGAGGGGCGCTAGTGCTTGCGTACAACCCACGCTACGGCGGTCCTGCTTACCTCGTGCCCCAACAGCCCGACATCGTACTGACACTCCAACCGACCTCAGGAACGACACATCGGTACATCTTGGATGCCAAATACCGACTCGACGCATCGCCAGGGTACATTCGCCGGTATGGTGCTCCCGGTCCTCCACGTGACGCGCTGAACGATCTCCACCGTTACCGTGACGCCCTACGGGAGCACAATGGAGCATACGTACAAGTAGAGCAAGCCATTGCCCTATTCCCCTACCACAACACGTCGGAGTACGACTTCACGGCATCGCGCTTGCGGCACGCTATACAAGATCGGGGCCTCGGCGCACTCCCAATGCTCCCGAACAACACAGGCCATCTCGAACAGTGGCTGCAGCACGTGCTTTCTTCGCTCCCCGGCTAAACAGGGAGCACATTTAAGTTACCCCTAGATTCGGGAGCATCTTGCGCCAAACGGCTGGTACAAAGCGCTTGAGGTACACGGCCACTGTTTCTTTGCCGCCGATGAGCACTTCGGCCTTCTCGCGCTCAATGGCCTCCACAACAGCTTGCGCACAGGCCTCTGCACTGAGCCCTTCCGCCTGCGCTTGGTCCAGTGTGTTCTGCGGCGTGCCGTCGCCCGTGAGGGCATTGTAGCTGATCTTCGTGAGGATGTACCCTGGGCATGCGACCAGCACACGGATCTTGGTATGCGCCACTTCGGCCCGAAGCGCATCGAAAAAGGCGCGAATGGCGTGTTTTGAGGCGGCATAGGTGGAGCGAAGCGGCGTACCCACATGCCCTGCCACACTGCTCATTGCCACGAGGAGCCCGGTGCCCCGTTCCAGCATGTGGGGCAGCACGGCCTTGGTCAAGCCTATGGCGCCAAAGTAGTTGACCTCCATGATGCGACGGTCCACATCGAGGGCCGTGTCCTTCGCAAGCGAGCGCTGGCTGATGCCACCGTTGTTAATGAGCCCGTCGATGCGGCCGAAGTGCTGGAGCACTCGGCTGGTGGCCTCTGCAAAGCTCTTGGGCTGCGTGAGGTCAAGCGGGAGCACGAGGTGCTGCTCCGGGTACGAGCATGCCGAACGCACAAACTCCAGCTGCTCCGCATTCCGTGCCGAAAGCACGAGCCGGGCCCCCTTCGCACTGAGGGCATAGCACAACGCCTCGCCAATACCCGACGAGGCACCAGTTACCCAGATGACTTGGTTGGCTACAGTCATACGTTGCTCCAGGTGATATACTAAGGCATGATGCAGTAACGCTTCGAGGGTAGGGCACAGGGGGTATTGGGGCAAGATGGATCTGCGGAGATCCGAGCAAAAATATTTTACCTACATTTATAACAAAATAGCTTCTACCCTCGTTAGGCTGCCTATCTATCCCTGATTTGGCGTTCTGTATGTCTGAAACCGTGCGCATGGGCGAGTTCGAAGAGTTGGTGCTGCTGGCCGTAGCGGGGCTGGGCGCACACGCCTACTCGGTGCAGATCCAGCAACGCCTGGAACAGCGCGCCGAGCGTGTTGCGGCCATGGGCGCGCTGTACACCGCGCTCAACCGTCTTGAGCGCAAGGGCTACGTGCGCTCGCAGATGAGCGAGATCACCCACCGGCGGGGCGGCAAGCGCAAGCGCGTCTATCGCCTCACCGACACAGGCGCCGAGGCCTTGCACACCGTGCGTGCCCGCCGCGACCGCCTCTGGGCCGACTGG
>JBCDJT010000151.1:0-11734 GCA_038747545.1 Bacteroidota bacterium | reverse complement strand
CCGATACGTCGTTTGTGACCACGTAATCCGTGTCGCCTGTGGAGGAGACCAGCCGGAACAAGCGCACTTGATGCCCTCGTGGCATCTTCTTGAGATGAACCAGTCTGCCCTGCTGAAGCTCAGCCTCGTTCCAAACCAACTGACTCACGGCTTGGTAGCCTGTTTCCCGCGACAGGCTCACCTGCCGGTTCGAGCGGATGGGGCAGTAGTAGAGCTTGCCCAGCGTCTCCAGTTGTTTCCAGAGCTTCATCGTCGCATACCACGTATCCATTAGCACCGTCGCAAAAGCTAGCTGCTTGCTATGCACGGTGTGCATGAGCATATCGTGGACGTGCTCGTGCTTGCTTTTGCCATCGGTCTCGGGATCAAAGAGGCGGTAGTCGATCAGCCAGAAGCGCTCAGAATCGGGATTGACGTAGACGCAAGTGACGAGGCCAATGCCTTCGATGACGCCCTTGGCGGCTCCGCTGTACTGGCGTCGCGCCAAGTCGATGTGCTTCGAGTAGCGCTTGTCGAGCACGGTGTCGTCGAAGATGAGGTAGCCGCCCTCGTGTGCCTCGATCTCGTCTTTGACGTTGTCCCAGACGAGTCGTGGGGTGAGTTTGTCGCTGCTCATGAAGCGGTTAATGGCGTCATGCGAGAGCGAGTCGTGGTGATCGGCGAAGTAGGTGAGCGTATAGTTGCGCTGTGCAGCCAGTAGGAACTGGGCGTAATCGAGTCGGGTCATGATGGACACCGAGAAGGTTCAGATTAGCCTAGTATACGGCCTCCGTGCGTAAGTCCTGGAAGCGTATTATCTGGAAGTGGCTCCTGACTTCGCCCCTTTGTTTGTTTCGGGCGCTTTCTCAGCAGCAGCACGACTGAGCAGCTTCCCTCGCGCCGGGCGCACCGTGCCCGAGATTAGCGATCCGTCTATCCGCGAGATCCTCTACCGGCAATACCGCATCATCTACGTCATAGTCGATGACACCGCCGAGGTGTTGACCGTATACCACTCGGCGCGTCAATTTGGTGGCCTGCAGTAGAAAGAGTCTCGGCGATTCAGAGCAGTTTACAACTCGCCCCGGCCTTCCAATGCACGCGATAGCGTGGCCTCGTCGGCGTATTCGAGGTTGCTGCCGATGGGCAGGCCGCGGGCGATGCGGGTCACGCGCACGTTAAACGGCTTGAGCAATTGCGAGAGGTAGTATGCCGTCGTGTCGCCCTCTACGTTGGGGTTGAGCGCCAGGATGATCTCGGGCGCACTCGCCGAGGGTTGGAACGCAGCGCCGGGCTCAGCTACGGCATCCTCGGGGTTGGCTTCTAGCGCGGTGCGGACGCGCTCCACGAGTTCGCGGACTTTGAGGTCTTCCGGCCCCACCCCATCCAGAGGCGAAATTACCCCACCGAGCACATGGTAGACGCCGCGGTACTCGCCAGTCCGCTCGATAGCAACCACGTCGTTCGCCTCCTCGACCACGCAGATGGTGGCGCGCTGCCGTTTGGGCGAGGCGCAGATGCTGCACACGGGGCGGTCGGTGACGTTGTGGCACACCTGGCAGAAGCGCACTTGGTCTTTAACGGTCACCAGCGCCTTCGCCAGCTCCATCACCTCCTCACGCGGCATCTTGAGCACGTACGACGCCAAGCGGTGCGCCGTCTTGCGCCCGATGGTAGGCAGCTTAGCGAATTGCTCCACGAGCGCTTCAACCGATTCCGAGGTGTAATGCATAGCTTGCTCCAAACGCGACGATGCCGCAAGGTACATCCACCCTGCGACATCGTTGTGTCATAGTCCAAACGTGGGCGATCTACTGCCCAAACTTACCCATGATGCTACCCAGATCCATGCCCGGCGGCATCATGCCGCTGGCCGCGCTGCTCATCTCCTGCTTGGCCATCACGGCAGCCGACTCTAGCGCTTTATTCACCCCGGCAATGACGAGGTCTTCAAGCAGTTCAAGGTCGTCGGGGTCTACGGCATCGCGATCAATTTTGATGGCGGTGATGCGCTGCTGACCGTTGGCGGTCACCTTGACCATGCCGCCACCGGCTTCTTCCGTCACCGACTTTCCGGCGAGGAGTTCTTGAGTATCGGCCATGCGCTTTTGCATGTCCATGACTTTGCCGAAGAGGTCGGCGGGGTTGAATTGTCCGTCCATGGGGCTACGTGCGTGCTGGGAAAGAGTGCGATGATGATGTGCGCCCTACGCGTGGGCTGGCGCACGGGTTCACGGAATCGCTAACGGGTTGCCACCTTTTGGCGACTGCGGGCGTTGGAGGTGCGCTCTCGCTGATAGGCTTCGTTGTCATGCGCCTTACTCTTGCCTTCATGCTCTTGGCGTTCCTTGTCACGCCCGGCGGCATACTGGCGCAAACCTCCACGTTTGGCAGCCTGAACGACCCGCGCGAGCAAATTGAGGCGGCGTGGTGGCGCCGCGAGAACCGCCTCGACCTGATGGGCGGCGTCTCCCTGATCGGGCCGCAGTGGCGCGGCGCCACGGCCATCCGCGCCTCACTGGTAGGCCCTGGCGTGGCGGTGCAACTCAACGGCACGCTACGCGGCGGCATCTATGGCGACTACCGCAACGACCGCGACGAGGTGTACGATCTCCTCCGCCTGCTCGAATACGCCCGCTACACTCCCCTGCGCAACCGTCCAGGCTACAGCCGCTACGTGCGCTTCGGTCCCATCCGAAACGCCAGACTTGGTACGGGTCACTTGGTCGACTTCTTCAGCACGATGACGGCGTGGGATGCCCGCACCATCGGCCTCGAAGGCTTCTACCAAGCCCCCACGTTCAACCTCGCCGTCTTCTCCGACGATGTCCTGCTCAACGGGCTCGTGGGCGCCCGGCTCGGCGTGCATCCGTTCCGACGCGTGCGGGGCTCGCGGCTGCGCACCCTAGAGCTCGGCCTGAGTGCCGTCACCGACCAACGCATCGACGAGACGTTTGCTGGGTACAACGTGGATGTGAGCGTGGATGCCTTTCGCACGGATCCGCTGGCGTTTACCCCGTTCGCATCGGGAGCCTGGTATCAAGACCGAGGGCACAGTGTGGGTCTAGGCGCACATGTGGGCACCCAGCCCGGGGGCGACTTTGGCACGGTGCGGCTCACCATGGCGGCCTTCTTTAACAGCCGTAACTTTCTGCCTGGCTACGTAGGCTCGTTCTACAGCATCAGCAATGAGGAGTCGCGTGTAATCGACGCGGAACGCTTCAATCCGGGGCGGGGCTTGGAGCAGTATGCTGATCTCCCCCTCTCCGACATCAGCTCTGACCTCTCTGTGTGGACAGAGCTACGCGTGCTGATCTACGAACAGGTGGAAGTGCTGTACGCGTTCAGGCGCGAGTACGCCAACACCAACCTGAGCACGATGCACCTGCGGCTGTTCTTCGAAACGCAAGGCGGGACACGCCTTGATCTCGGACTGGACCGAGGGGGGCTAGGCGGCCTCCTCAGCGCGTTCAACGACCTCGGCGACCTTACCTCGCTTGTTCTGAATGCCGAGGCCGAGATCCGCTTCCCGTTCTGGGTATTCGTGCAATCGCGCTACACGTTCGAGCAACGCGCTGATGCCGACGACGGCACGCAACGCTTCCTCGTACAGCGACGCTTCGAGCCCATGGGCGGGCTCCGCCTCACCTTCTGACGGTCAGTAACCTGGTTTGCACAGCGTCACCCGCTGTCACGCGGATGACGTAGACACCCGATGGCTCGTCGAGGCTCCAGGCGAAGTCGTGCCTGCCTGCTGGATGCCATGCATCGGCGAAGGTGTGGACGCGGCGGCCTAGCACATCGTATGCCTCGGCGCGCAGGTGCTGTGGCGCGTCGAGATCCACACGGACAGCGGCGTGTCCATTAGCCGGATTCGGGCGCAACGAAATGTGGAACGAGCGTTCAGCAACGGGTTCGTCTGAGAGTGCGGCGGCGTTGAGCAGCGCGCGCGCTGTGGTGGGATCGCCCGTGCGGAGGGCTTCGGCTGCCGCATCGGCTTCGGCCTGGACGGTAGCGTCGCCAGCGTAGTCCTTGCGAGCGCGGAAGATTTGCTCGGGTAACCGCAGGTCCTCGGCCACAAACGGCAGGTCGCGCCACCCTTGCACCCGCGACTGGATGAACTGCAGGTACTGCGTGCCGTACTCTACCGTCGGTTCGATGGTCGTGCCCTCGCCGAAGTCGTTCCACGTCACCAGCTGGATCATCGGCACCTCCTGTCCCACCGCTTGGTCGAACGTGACGCGCAAGATGTCGCCGTCGCGGGGATCGAGGTAGCCATATGACTCCCGCACCCCTGCCTCTTCGTAAATGTCGTGGAAGCCTGGGAAGGCGCTACCCACCGTCACGGGCCAGAAGCGGGCTTGGCTGTAGAAGTTATTGAGGTACTGCAGCAGCTGCGCTGGCGTGAGCACGCCGTCTGTGGAGGCCCACATGGGCGGCCACGGGAAGCCACCCGACCCGGCCGGCGCTACACGGCGGTCTTGGTTGATGAGCACAGGCGGCTCGCTGAACACGCTGAGGGCGCTGGCCCACTCGGCGGACGTATTCAGGTGCTGTGGGCCGAAGTTGAAGATGACAGGCTGCCCGTTGTGCGTCAGGTACGCGGGCGAGGTCGTCCACTCGTCGCGCACGAATTGGAAGTCGGCTTGGGCCTGCGCGATAGCGTCGCCATCGGCGATGCGGCCGTTTTCGATGAGTCGCGCCAACGTGGCGTCCTCGTAGCAGACAGCGAAGAGTAAGTCTGCGGCCTCAATGGCGCCGAAGAGGGCTTTGGAGGCCTCGTTCAGCACAGGGTAATCGAAGAGCGAGCTCGTGCCGTACCAGTCCACGATCACGCCGTCGATGCCTGCCACCGTCATCAGCAGTGTGTGGTACTCCAGCACGTCGGGGTCGCTGGAGTCGTAGGGGCCGATGCTCGGGTAGTGCTGCGAGGCGATGGCGCGCTGACCGTCGGCGCCGACTTGCTCGGGATCGAAGTGATTCATCGTCCAGTGCCAACCCCAGTATCCACTCACCTCGGGCGTCTGGTACCACGGCATGTAGTGAACGAGTACCTTCGGCGGCTCCTGCTGCGCCTGTGCCAATCTTGCCGTAAGCACCATGACGATACTGATGCAGCAACACGTGAGACTCCAGGCGAAACAACTCCTTCTCACAGCGAATACCCCAAAGCTAGCTTTCGTGACTGATGGTCTGCTGTGGTGAATGTCAAAACGGCAGCCTGGGTTGCGTACCTCGGGAAGCTGCTCTATCTTTTCGGCATGAACACAGCACTCCTGCATACGACTTGGTGGTGGCACGCGCATGACGACGCGGGCCTATTCGTGTGAGTACTACGCTGTACCCCTGATCACGACGTTGACGACGGCCCGCTGCTTTACACGAGCACGCGGGTTTTTCTGTGTTTAGTACCCATGACCTTTCTCGAGTTTCAAGACCTGATCGCCACGGAGCGCGCCAAAGGCACGGCGTCGTTCGTGCTGCCGCTGCACAAACGCCTCAGCGCCGATCTCCAGACGCCCGTCTCGGCGTTTCTGGCGTTGCGCGAGGCTGGCACATACAGCTTCCTGCTCGAGAGCGTGGAGGGCGGCGAGCGGTTGGCGCGCTACTCGTTTCTCGGCAAGAACCCATACCGCATCGTCCGCGCCGATGGCGCCGATGTCTTCGTCCAAACGCTCCGCCGCGTCGATGCGCTCGGTACACCTGACAGCAGTGGCACGGTGTACGAGGTGATGCAGCGCCTGCTAGATGCTTATGCAGAGGTCAAGCTACACGGCCTGCCTCCGCTGGCGTGCGGCGCGGTGGGGTACATGGGGCACGACACCGTCCGCGTGATCGAGCATCTCCCGAACGTGCCCGAAGACACGCTGGGCGTCCCCGATGCCGTCTGGTGCTTCTACGACACCTTCGCCGCCTTCGACCACGTGAAGCACCAGCTGGTGCTCATGGCCAGCGTCTTCATCGATGCCGATACCGACCTGCAAGCCGCCTACGACGATGCACAGCGCCGCCTGCGTGCGCTAGCTTCTGAGTTCAGCGACGTGTCGTTCAGCAGCCCGGCGCCCATCCGCCTGACGCAGCGCGAGATGGCATCCAACTTCGTCCGCGAAGACTACGAGGCATCCGTTGATGCCATGAAGCGCTACATCTACGAGGGCGACATCTTCCAGGGCGTGCTCTCGCAGCGGTTCGAGCTGTCGTTCTCCGGCGACCCGATCAACCTGTACCGCTCGCTCCGGCAGGTCAACCCATCGCCGTACCTGTTCTACATCGACTTCGACGGGTTCAAGCTCGTGGGCTCGTCGCCGGAGGTGCTGGTGCGCGTGGAGCAGGGCGTGGCGGAGATCCTGCCGATTGCCGGGACGCGTCCGCGCGGCGCGACGTACGAGGAGGACCAAGCCTACGAGGCCGAGCTCCTGGCCGATCCAAAAGAACGCGCCGAGCACCTGATGCTGGTGGACCTGGGCCGCAACGACCTCGGGCGCGTCTGCACCTACGACAGCGTCTACGTCAAAGACTACGCGTACGTGGAGCGCTACTCGCACGTGATGCACATCGTCTCAACGGTGGCGGGCGAGTTGCAGGAGGGCTACGGCGCGATGGATGTGCTGGCCGCCTCCTTCCCCGCCGGCACGCTGACGGGCGCGCCCAAGGTGCGGGCGCTGGAGATCATCGACGAGCTGGAGCCGACGAAGCGCTGCATCTACGGCGGTGCCGTGGGCTACGTTGACTTCTCGGGTACGCTCAACACATGCATCGCCATCCGCACCATGCTGGTCAAGGACGACCGGATCTACGTGCAGGCGGGCGCAGGCATCGTGGCCGACAGCGACCCGGCTAAGGAGTATGAAGAAACCGAAAACAAGGCGCGTGCGCTCAAACAGGCGATCCGC
Source organism: Bacteroidota bacterium (assembly GCA_038747545.1). Taxonomy (GTDB): domain Bacteria; phylum Bacteroidota; class Rhodothermia; order Rhodothermales; family JBCCMF01; genus JBCCMF01. The sequence continues at coordinate 4,862 of JBCDJT010000151.1, read as the reverse complement.
GCCGCCGCTGATGGGTTGCTATGACGCTGCTGCACCTACACACTTTCACCTGAACCGACGACGCCCATGGGTATCAAGGACCTCTTGCTCCAAAAAGGCTGGGCGGGCACCACGCTTGACCGTCCTGCTACCGTGCTCCGCGTTAACCCGCTGATCGAGCAGCAGCTGCGGCTGAACCACGGCTACGAGTACGCCATCCGCACCGTACAAGACCAAGTGTTCGTCGTGCAGCTCCGGCTGTTCCAGCGCATCGCGCGGATGGACGCGGGCAAGCTCGCCGAGATCGTCTACAGCAACGGTGGCGTGGCCTTCAACGGCACCTCGCTTGAGGCTAGCCAGTTCAACCTCGGCACGGGCGACGCCCTCGCGTTCGCCCTACTCGACGCCGAGCAAGCATTTCAGGATAGTATCCAGACGGAGCTTGGTGCTGGCGATCATCACATGCGTACCCGTGGTGTGCTCACCGCCATCCAACGCAACAGCGCCGAGCGCTTAGCCTACCTCACCGAACTTACCAGCACCAAGAAGCGCCCCGCCTAGCCGCACGAGGTCTCGATCGTCTCCATACGACCTGAGACCTTCTGACCTTCGCCTTTCGGACTCTAAAAATGAGCACTTCCACTCTCGCTGACCCCTCAACTGAAACGGCGTCCGAAGCCGCGCCCGTGGTGGTCTCCGGCATCCAGCCGTCGGGGAGCCTGCACATCGGCAACTACTTTGGCGCCATCCGGCAGCACATCGCGCTGCACCAGCGGTACGCGTCGTTCTACTTCATCGCCAACTACCACGCGATGACGACGGTACACGACGCGCAGGCGCTGCGGCAGTACTCGCTCGACGTCGCGCTCGACTACCTCGCGCTCGGATTCGACCCGAACCAAGCGTCGCTCTTCGCGCAGAGCGATGTGCCGCAAGTGAACGAGCTGGCCTGGGTCTTCTACACGCTCACGCCTGTCTCGCAGCTCGACAAGGGCGTCTCGTACAAGGACAAGGTAGCACAGGGCCTCTCCGCCAACGCGGGGCTGTTCAACTACCCCGTCCTGCAAGCCGCCGACATCCTGGTCTACGGCGGATCGCTCGTGCCCGTGGGTGCCGACCAGAAGCAGAACATCGAGATCTCGCGCAACCTCGCGCAGAAGTTCAACGCGACGTTCTGCCCGGAGGACGAGCCGCTGTTCCCCGTGCCAGAGCCGCACATTCTCGATAGCGTGGCCGTCGTACCCGGCGTGGACGGGCGGAAGATGTCGAAGAGCTATGGCAACACCATCCGCATGTTCGACGAAGGCAAGGTGCTCAAGAAGAAGGTGATGGGCATCGTCACCGACTCAACGCCGCTCAATGAGCCGAAAGACCCCGATGCCGATAACGTCTTCGCCCTCATCAAGCTCTTCGCCGACGCCGCCGACCAGCAGCGCATCGCCGATGCATACCGCGCGGGGGACTACGGCTACGGGCATGCCAAGAAGGAGCTGCTCGGCTTCATCAAGGACTACTTCGCCGAGGCCCGCGAGCGCCGCCACGACCTCGCCCAACGCCCCGACGACGTGCTGGACATCCTCCGCGACGGCGGCCAGAAGGCCCGCACCGCTGCCGAGGCCACCATGGCGCAGGTCCGCGAGCTGACCGGGCTCGTCCGCACGTTTTAACATCTCATGTTCTAGGCATACCCTCGGACAATGGCATACAATCCGACAGATACAACCTACCTAACCGCCCCCTTGAGGGGGCTGCCCGCAGGGCTGGGGGTGTATTGTGCTCAGGCGGGTACACCCTCCGACCCGCCGATCGGCGGCCCACCTCCCTCAAGGGAGGGGGTGGGATGCTCGCTGAACGCGAAACGTATCGCGGAAGCCGTACACTGTGATCTCGAAGAACGACTCTAACACCCGACGCCCGTGATTCTTGTCATCGACAACTACGACTCGTTCACGTACAACCTCGTCCACCTGGTGGGCCGCCACACGAGCGACCTGAAAGTGGTGCGCAACGACGTATGGACCGTGGAGCAGGTGCGCGACCTCGCGCCCGACGGCATCCTGATCTCGCCCGGCCCCGGCCGCCCCGCCGACGCGGGTATTACCGAGGCTGTGATCGAAGCCTTCGGCGAGACCACACCGATCCTGGGCGTCTGCCTAGGCCATCAGGCCATCGGCGAGGTGTTCGGCGGGACGGTGACGTACGCGCCCTCGCTGATGCACGGCAAGACGAGCGAGGTGTATCACGACGGGCAGACGGTGTTCGAGGGCGTCGAGTTGCCGTGTGTCGCCACGCGCTACCATAGCCTCGTCGTGGACCGCGCCACGCTGCCGAGCGAGCTTGCGATCAGCGCGTGGACCGAGGACGGCGTCATCATGGGCTTCCGCCACAAGCAGTTCCCCATCGAAGGCATCCAGTTCCACCCCGAGAGCGTGCTCACCACCGAAGGCCCCAAGATGGTCGCCAACTGGCTCGCCTCCGTCGACGCCCGCACTGCCACCCCAGCCTGAGCACGTCATGACCACGAGAATACAGCACAGCACTTCTTCTTGTCATCCCGAGCGTAGCCGAGGGATCTCCCCCGTGAACGTATTGCACGACGTCAAAGTGGGAGATCCTTCGACTCCAGCCTGCGGCCTCTGCTCAGGATGACACCCAAGACGTATTGCCACAACGCGACCACGCGCTCACGTCCCAACGAATGACCTTCGACTTGCCGACCGTCGACCTGTGACTATAAACCCCCACCTCCGCACCCTAGCCGCTGGCGACAGCCTCACGCTCGCCGCAGCTGAAGACGCTATGCACGCGCTGCTCAGCGGCGAAGCCTCCGACGTGGAGGTCGCGGCGCTGCTGATGGGCACGCGCAGCCGGGGCGAGACGCTGGACGAGTTGACGAGCTTCACCAAGGTGATGCGCCAGTTCGCCGTCCCCGTCGAGATTGACGATCCCGACGCCATCGACGTGTGCGGCACGGGCGGCGACAGCCGGGGCACGTTCAACATCTCGACGGCCACCGCCTTTGTCTGTGCGGGCGCGGGTGCCACGGTGGCGAAGCATGGCAACCGCTCCATCTCGTCGAAGTGCGGCTCGGCCGATGTGCTCGAAGCGCTTGGCGTACAGACCACCCTGCGCAAAGCGGGCGTGGAGCACTGCCTGCGCGAAGCGGGCATCGCGTTCATCTTCGCGCCCTACTTCCACCCCGCCATGAAGCACGTCATGCCCGTGCGGCGGGCACTGGGCGCGCGGACGTTCTTTAACATCCTCGGCCCGATGTGCAACCCCGCGGGCGTGCGCCGCCAGTTGGTCGGTGCGTTCTCTGTGAGCGTGGCGCAGCAGATGGTCGAGATCCTGGGCCGCCTCGGCGCCAAGCACGCCATCACGGTGCACTCGGACGACGGGCTGGACGAGCTCTCGCTCTCAGCGCCGACGACCGTCTTCCAGGTGCGCGACGGCTCGGACGATATGCTCGCGAAATCCATCCGCCCTGAGTCGCTCGGCCTGCCCTCCGCGCCGCTTACTGCCCTCAAAGGCGACGACGCGCAGACCAACGCCGACATCATCCGCCGCATCTTCGACGGCGAGCCTGGCCCGCGCCGTGACGTGGTCGTGCTCAACGCTGGGTTTGCGCTCTACGCGGGCGGCAAAGCCGACTCGCCCACCGACGGCATCGCGCTTGCCCGCACGGCCATCGACGAAGGGCACGCGGGCAATGCCCTCGCCCGCCTCGTCGCCGCTTCCAACGCCGCCCCCACCGACTGACCGCATGGCCACGATCCTCGACGATATCCTCGCCGACACCAAGACGCTGGTGACGCACCGCAAGCGGGAGTTTCCGCGCTCGTCGCTCCTGGCGATGGAGCACTACGAGCATGAGCGTCTGGACTTCGCCGCTGCGCTCCGCGGGGACGACCTGCGGTTCATCGCCGAGGTCAAGAAAGCCTCGCCATCCAAGGGCGTCATCCGCGAGGACTTCCACCCCACCGACATCGCCCAGCGCTATGCCGACGGCGGCGCGGCGGCTATCTCAGTGCTGACGGAGCCCAAGTATTTCCAGGGCTCGCTCGGCTACCTGGAGGCGATCCGGCGCGTGGTGGAGGTGCCGCTCCTGCGCAAGGACTTCATCCTCGACCCGCACCAGATCGAAGAGGCGCGCGCCTACGGGGCCGACGCCGTCCTTCTCATCGCCGCCGCGCTCGAACGGCCGCACCTGATTGACCTGCTGGATGCCGCCAAGGATATTGGCGTGGCGTGTCTGGTGGAGTTGTACGATGCCCACGAGATCGAGAAAATCGACTTTGATCGCGTGGCCGTGCTGGGCGTCAACAACCGCGACCTGCGGACCTTCACTGTGGACATCGACCACTCGCTGCGCGTGTTCGAGCAGATCGCCGAGCGCACGGACGCCGACGTGGTGCGCGTCTCTGAGAGCGGCCTGCGCTCGCCCGACGATCTCGCCTACCTGCGCCGCAACGGCATCGACGCCGTGCTGATCGGCGAAACGTTCATGCGCGCTCCCAACCCCGGCGTCGCCCTCGCCGACGCCCGCTTGGCCGTCGCCCAGCGCCTTGCCACCGACGAAACGCTCGCTTCATGACCAAACTCAAAATCTGCGGCCTTACCTCGCTCGAAGACGCCCGCTTCTGCTCGGGCGCTGGCGCCGACTACCTCGGCTTCATCTGCTACCCCGGCAGCCCGCGCTACATCACGCCCAAGGGCATCAAGAGCATCGCCGACTGGATCTTTGGCTCCGAACTCGTGGGTGTCTTCGTCGATGAGAGCGCCGACCACGTCAACGAAGTCGCCGAGGCGGCGGGCCTGCATGTGGTCCAACTGCACGGCGACGAACCGTCGTGGATCTGCGCCGATGTAGAGAAGCCCGTCAT
>JBCDJT010000150.1:0-11768 GCA_038747545.1 Bacteroidota bacterium | reverse complement strand
GCCCAGGTGGAGTTCGGTTCGTAGGGTGGACTCGATGCTGGCCGTCACGGGCGGGCGGGTTGAAGCTGGTAGGTTCGCAACTCCAAAATCAGCCGCCTGCCTGGCCAGTGTCAATCCACCTCAAATCTGTCCGCAGTATTGGCATGGACTTTCTTTCGCTTTTTATTCGTTACCACCACTAGCGTGTGTATTATTAATGATAGTCGCTCTCCAATACGTGTAGTATATGTCTCAATCATTCAAGTGCAAGGCTGCAGGGCAATCGGCGGTGCTTGTCATCACACCTGACCGCATCCAGCTGCTGAAGAAAGGCTTGTTCGGGCGAGGCAAGGTCCTGCGCGACATTGCCCCCGCTGCCATCACCGAGCTAGAGTGGCGGATGGGGAAGCAAGGCACCGATGAGCCCAACTTTTTCATCAGCTACACCGAAAACGGCGACGAGCGCATAGCTGCCTTGGCCATTGGTGCGCCGGGCATCGTCTATGCAGCGGTGGAGGGCGTACGTCCCCGCAAGGACCTCGGGCGCCAACATGGCGACATCAAACCCGCTGACTTACCGACCCACGGTACACGAACGATTCACCCTGCACCAGAGGCGTTTGGCCGTCAGAAGCCACGAGGGCAGCGCCGCGCCAAGAAGTAACGTGTGTCTGCAAGCACTACGGGCCCTGCAGTTCTTCTACCGACACACCCTGAGCGTCTAGGTACTCGTCGAATGTAGTCTCGAACACGGCATCGGAGCCGACAAACGAGAGCACTTGCATAAAGAACGGCGGTTGGTGAAAGCCGGGAAGCCGTGTGATGTACTCTTTATCTGGCGCCAAGAAGACCGTTGTTGGTGTGGATGTGGCGCCCAGACTCGATGCCAGAATTTGAGACGACAGCGTGTAGCCCCTGAAGTCGAGGGTGTCATTCGCTTGGTCGAGGTCCAGCCGGGTCATGACAAACGTCTGGTTGACGTAGTCGCGCACGGCGTCGTCGGTGTAGACATCAACCTGAAGCTTGCGGCACCAGCCGCACCAAGGCGCATACACATCCACCAGGATCTTTTTGTTGGTGCGCTGCGCCTCGGCGAGCGCATCCTGAAACGAAAGCCACTCGATGCCCTCGGCGGCTTGGCTGGCATCGGGCTCAGCAGTGGGAGGGGCTACCTCGGTAGCGCGCAGGGCAGGCTCGAGGGCGGCAGAGGCCTCAGCGGTGTCCTGCTCCGCACTGCACGCGCTAAGCATCAACAAGACCCCCAAGCCCACTCCCAACCGCGTCATCATCGTGTCTTCCTCTGTTTGGCTGGCTTTTCAGTACCGTGGATGTTAGCGCCCACCGCTGGCGGGTTCGCCGTTGCCGCGCTCTTCCTGATACGCATCGAAGGACTGCGTAAACACAGCATCAGACGCGATATACTCCATCACGTCGAGGAAGAAGTCGACTTTTTGGAAGCCCGGCAGCCCGGTAATCGCTTCCCCATCGCTCTTGAGAAACACTGTGGTTGGCGTAGAGGTGGCGCCCCAGTAGGCCGCCAGGAGCGCCGACGGCAAAACGTAGCCACCGTAGCGTAAGGTGTCGCTGCGCTCGTCGATGTTGAGGCGGGTCATCACGAAGTGCTCGTTCACATACCCGCGGATGTTTTCGTCGGTGTAGACCTCCTCGTGCAGCTTCCGGCACCACCCGCATCGCGGCGAGTAGGCATCAATCATCACCTTCTTGCCTGAGCGCTCGGCTTCGGCCAGGGCTTCTTGGAAGGAAAGCCAGTTGATGCCCTCGGCGGCATCCCACTGGGCGAGGGCAGGAGCAGCGCTGCAGACACTGAGGCCAACGAGAGCAAGGAGAAGGGAAAGCCGTTTCATAAAGTCTCCCCGGCGAGCAGGGCTGCATAGGTTTCGGTGAGCCGCTGAGATGCAGCTTCCCAACTAAATGTTTCAAAGACGGCGCTCGCGCCCTGGCGCACCTGCCGCCGCCAATCGGCGCGATGGGCAAGCATCTCGCGCAGGGTAGCGGCTAGCTGCGCGGTGTCAGTGGGCTCCACGACCTGCCCTACGCCTGAGGGCACCACCACACGGCGGCACTCCGGCAGGTCGCTGGCAACAACGGGCAGCCCCGCCATAATGTACTCGAACAGCTTATTCGGCAACGCATACCGATGGTTGAGGCAGACATCCTCCAGCAGCGTTACGCCAATATCGGCTGAGGTGGTGACGCGCAAAAGAGCATCGGGGGGCACGGGGGGCATGAAGTGGACCCGCGGGCTTATGCCTATCGCGTCTGCCCGCGCCTCCAGGACAAGCTGTTCGGCGCCACGCCCCAAGAAAACAAGGTGCGCACCCGGTACGTGCGCCATAGCCTCTACCAGCCACCCGCATCCACGGTGTTTGCGCATCTGCCCCTGATGCAGCACGATGGGGATGTCCTCTGAAAGGTCGAGGTGTTCGCGAAGGTAATTCGTGCGCGCCACAGACTGGTACGCTGGTACGTTATGCATCAGCTGGGGCCGGCGGCCTCCGTAGGTAGCCGCCATCCAGTCGGCGATGCTATCGCTGACGGTGAATACAGCGTTGGTATGCCTGAGGCCGCGGCGTTCCACGCGCTCCCACACGGCGGTTACCCATGGCCGCCCCGCCGTGCTAGCTACGTGGGGGTAGCACTCGCGCGCGTCGTAGACCAGCTTAGCGCTGGAGTGCCTGTGCTGACGGGCTTGGTGCAGGGCGTGCAGCACGTACAGGTCGCTGGCATGATACACGCGCGCGCTGAACTGCTCCGCGTGCTGCTTAAAGACGCGATGGACGTTCCAGAAGTGCCGAGGGCCGCGTGCAGGGGGCAACTCCACAGAGACCAGTTGCACGTTGGGCAGATCCGGTGGCGTTGGCCCCGCGCCCAGCGTGAGCACAGTGGTATCCAACCCCATCCCTCCCAACGCGCGAAGCTGCTTGAGCGCGCGTGAGTTGCGGCGCACGTCGCCAGTGAGCGCAAACAAGACATCGGTGGTGGGCATGGAGGCCGGGGTAAGGTGCAGCGCGGCAACGCCTTCTCAGTGACAGGGTTCAGCAGCGCCGCGCATGCGCGTCACCACACATTCCCAGGCGTGCATCGAAACAAAACAGCGTTTAGAACGGTGCATGCTTTCCTTAATCCTGGCTTCACCTTGAGTATGGCATCGGCACGGCAACAGCATCGGACCAACGTTCTGATTGGCATCGGCTTGGTCGTGGTGGGCCTGCTGCTGGGGATCCTCGTGATGCTGTTTGTGCAGGCCCAGCAAGACCAGCAAACGGGACGTCCGGTTGTCATCCAGGAGGTGGCGCGCGCAGCCCTGCCTCTGGCCGACTCCGTGGCGCTGCCCCAAGCTCTTGAGCTGCCCCCTCGGGGCACGATGAACCAGATGTTTACGCGGGTAGCTGATGCCGTTACCGCCAGCGTAGTGTACATCCAGGTGCAGAGTGCCGGCCCCAGCGGTGCGCCGAACGACTGGCTCCATCGAAACTTCCAAGCCCAGGTGAGCACAGGCAGCGGGGTGCTCATCAGTGAGGATGGTTATGTGGTCACCAACAACCATGTGGTTGACGAGGCCGACAATATCCGGGTCCGGCTTTTTGACAAGCGGGAGTATGGCGCCCGCCTCGTGGGCACTGATCCCTTGACCGATCTCGCTGTGATCAAGCTGGAGAACGCGAGCGACTTGCCTGTGCTAACGCTGGGCGACTCCGACGCGCTGCGCGTGGGCGAGTGGGTGCTGGCCGTAGGCAATCCTTTTCGCCTCACCTCCACAGTGACCACAGGGATCGTGAGCGCCTTGGGCCGTCGCGTAGACATCATTGAGGAGCGGATGGGGATTGAGGACTTCATCCAAACCGATGCGGCCATCAACCCAGGAAACTCAGGCGGTGCGCTGGTCAACCTGCGCGGCGAATTGGTGGGCATCAACACGGCTATCGCTACCGAGACGGGATCGAACGAAGGCTACGGTTTTGCGGTGCCCACCAACCTGATGGAGCGGGTCGTGACCGACCTGATTGCCTACGGCGAGGTGCGGCGCGGCGTTTTAGGTGTGGAGATCGAGGACGTCAACGCCATCTTGGCCCGCCGGCTAGGGCTAGACCGCGTCACGGGTGTGCTCCTGAGTAACGTCCGACCGGGCGGCGCTGCTGATCAGGCTGGACTGCTCCGAGGCGATGTGGTACTCACCATCAATGGCCGATCGGTGGGGGCCACGAACGAGTTGCAGAGCGTGGTGGCCCGCTACAGGCCCGGCGACGACCTCACCTTGGAGGTCTGGCGGCGGCGGGCCCTCCGCAGAGTGGATGTGCGCCTGCTAGGCCTGGACCATCCGGCCTACGACGGGTGGCGCACCTCGGCTCCGCGGCGTCAGCTGACGCCGCTGCCGGACGATAGCGACCCCCCCAGTCCTGAGGCTGAGCGCTTCGACGTAGAGGGATGGGGCGTTGGCCTCCAAGACTTATCCAACCGCCAGCGCCGCCGCTTCAGCGTGGACGATGGGGTCTACGTAGCCTATGTGAACCCCGAGGGCACTATGGCCGAAGCTGGCCTGCCTCGCGACGTCGTCATCCAGCGGATTGCAGAGATGGAAGTGCGCTCCATCGACGACGTGCTCGACCTCTTCAGCGAGGTGACCGACGTAGAGGTCACTGTGCTCGTGCGCGTACGCCAGTCCAACGGCACCACAGCCTTCTATGAAGTCGAGGTCCCGGCTGCGGACTAACCCGCACGTCGATTTTTGCCCGGCGTTCACACAGAAACGGCTATCTTTCGGCCTTGCAAATCATAGGACTCTCTAAGCAATGGCAATGATCGAGTTCGACAACCGCCCGTGGGGCCGGTGGGAGGAGTATCTGAACGAGCCCGGTTATCGCGTGAAGCGTATTCTGGTCTACCCTGGCAAACGCCTCTCACTCCAGAAGCACGAGCACCGCAAGGAGCATTGGGTGGTCGTCTATGGCACGGGGCTCTTCACGCTCAACGACGCCGTCACGCGTATCCAGCGGGGCGATGCACTCTTCATCGGTTTAGGCGATGTGCATCGCATCGAGAACGACACCGACGACTATCTGATCATCATCGAAACGCAGATGGGCCTCTGCCTGGAGGACGACATCATCCGCCTCGAAGACGACTTCGGGCGAGCGTGAGCTACGTCTGCTGACCAAGTCTTAACAACTGTACGAACCATGACCACCACGATGGATCGCCTCGCCGCCTACGCTGATGTCCGACAACGCATCGACGCGCTGCTCGACGGCGAAACCGATTGGGTGGCCGCGATGGCGACGGTGGCCTCCGAACTGCACCGCACGTTCGAGTACTACCACTGGACGGGTTTCTACCGTGCCGTCTCAGATGACCTGCTGGTGATTGGCCCGTATCAGGGCGGCCACGGGTGTTTGCGTATCCCGTTCAGCCGCGGCGTCTGTGGTGCCGCCGCACGTACGCAGCAGACGCAGCTCGTGGACGACGTGGAGGCCTTCCCCGGGCACATCGCCTGCTCGTCGTCAACGCAGTCTGAAATTGTGGTGCCCGTCCTCACGCCTGACGGCACCCTGCTCGGCGTCCTCGACGTAGACTCCGACTTGCCCGCCGCCTTCACCACCGACGATCAGGTCGCGCTCGAAGCGCTCTGCGCCCGTCTTGGCGCGCAATTCGCCAACACGTTGCAGCGCTAAGAAATGGGGCTGATTCTTTTCCTGATGAAAGCTCCGAAGGGGTATCGGGAAACCCTCGAAAAGGCGCCTGAACGCCTTGATGAACTCTTCCGAGCTATCGACACGACCCCCGTTCCACCGACAGAGGGGGTGACTATCCAGGGGACCCACCTTATCGGCCATATTCTGGATGGGGTATCAGAGGAATACGCACGCCGTCCCAATCCGTGGGCGGAAACGCTCACCGACCCTCACTTGGCGGCGTTCATGGGTACATACCACCTGCCGCATCCCGTCGAAGACACATTGCGCTTTACGCCCGCCTCGGAGATCAGGACGCTGCAAAATGCTATGCGCGAGATCATGCAACATCCTGAACGGTTCGAGGCGTGTGAGGCGTCACGTGGCAGCCTTGTCAGGATTGCATCACAAGTCGAGACTTTTTATGCGAGTCTAGATCCCGAATCTGACTGCGTGGTGTTTTGCCTCACCTGAGTACAACGTTCTAGCAATCCCGAAGAAGATCGTCAGCCACGCTAGTGTCTGGGAGTGCGGACGGGAAACCCGGTTGGACGTTCACGCTTTAGCTTTAATCTGTCCGCCAACTGCTCGCTTGCATGCCTCACCTGATCGAAGCGCCCACTGTCATTGCGTCGGCGGGCAACAAGCCGAAGCGTATTGAGGAGTACGCGGGGCGCGTGAACTCTGGCCATGCGGGCGTGAGTGTAGCAAAGATGACGTCGCCTGAGGGCTGGGTGGAGCCGGGGCAGCGCCCAGCGTTTGAAGAGATCACCGTGGTACTGCGTGGCATGCTGCGCGTCGAGCACGAAGGCGGCACCGTGGAGGTGCGCGACGGCCAAGCAATCGTGACGCAGCCGGGCGAGTGGGTGCGCTACAGCACACCTGAGGCTGGGGGCGCCGAGTACATCGCCGTCTGTCTCCCCGCCTTCTCGCCCGACACCGTCCACCGCGACGCCGAATGACACCAACTGTACCATGAAAAACACCGTTCAACGTCTTGTCTGGATGCTCGGTAGCGCCGCTGTGGTGGTGGGCATCGACCAGTGGGTAAAGGTCTGGGCGAAAGAGCACGTGCAGGGCCAGCCCATGCAGGCCTTCCTGAACGACATGTTCTTTCTGATCTACGCCGAGAACTCGGGCGTGGCCTTCAGCCTCGGCTCAGGCCTCGATCCCACCGTGCGCTTCTGGCTGTTCGAGGTGCTGGTGGCGCTCTTTCTCATCGGGCTGACCGTGTTCGTAGTCCGCCAACCCCTCGTGTGGAAAAGCGAGCTGGTGGCGTACGGGCTCATTCTGGGCGGAGGCTTCGGCAACTGGCTCGACCGGCTGCTCAACAACGGCGCCGTCATCGACTACGCACTGATCCAGGTCGGCCCACTCCGCACCGCCATCTTCAACCTCGCGGACAGCTGTATCCTCGTGGGGTTCTTCGTGCTGATCGCCTACTCATTCGTCCACGCGCGCCACGAGAAAGCCGCCAAAAGGGAAGCCGAAGCCACGGCCGAGCAAGCGTCCGGCGTTGACACTCCCGCCGATCCACCGCAGGAAGACAAGCCGGAAAACCATGTCGCGTGACACTGCTCTGCCGCCCGTCGTCCAGAATACAGCGAAGCGTCGCTTCGAGGCCGACATCGACGGGCAACTCGCGTTCGCCGAGTACATCCTGACGAAGGATGGCCGCTTGGTCATCACCCACACCGAGGTGCCGCCTGCGCTAGAGGGTCAAGGCATCGCGAGCCACGTCATCAAAGCCGCCCTGGATCATGCGCGGGCAGCCAACCTCCAGGTGATGCCGCTATGTCCGTTCGCCGCGGCCTACATCCGCCGCCACAGCGAGTACCGCGACCTAGTGATGCCGGGCTTCCGGCTGTAGTGCCACCCCCAACGCAAAAGGACGAGCACCACTGCGGCGCCCGCCCTCTGCTGGATTCTAGATCCGATACGCCCGTCAGCCTTCCGGCTCAGGCGTCGCGGGCTTCTTCAATTTGGTAGACCACAGCCCCGAGTTCCAGTCGGAGAAGAAGATGTGGCCTTTATGCGGCTGCGGGCCCCAGGTGAACGGCGCGTTGGGCACGAAGCCGTTCGGGTCGGTGGGGAAGTAGCGCGCCATCTCGCGGCCTTGCTTGTAGAGGTCGCCCATGAGGTCGCCGGAGAGGTCAACGACGCGCAGGCCGCCGTTGTAGTAGGCCACGTAGAGCGTGTCGTCTTCGACCCAGAAGTTGTGCGTCCCGGCTTCAGGCACCTCGTAACGCGCCACCTCTTTCGGGTTGGTGGGGTCAGTGAAATCGATGAAGTGCAGCCAGCCTGCCGCGCGATTCACGCCATTGACGTCCAGGCCATACGGGAAGCGCTCGTCCCCGCCGATGATGTAAAATTTGCCCGTCTCCTTGTCGTGGTACGGGAAAGCCGCGTGGTTCCAGCCGCTCGGGTAGGCGTAGCGGCCAATCTCAACCGGGTTCGATGGTGATCCGCCAGCCACGCCGTTACCCACATCCACCATCACTACGCCGTCGCTCCAGTTGGACGAGTACGCGATGCCGTCCATGACCCACACGTCGTGGATGGAGGGGCTCGGCGAGTCGACCTCGAAGGTGCCTACCTGCCTCGGCTGGGCCGGGTCTTCGATGTTGATGATGTGGTAGCGCTGCCCGCCGCTGAGGGCGTACACGTGGTTGTCGTAGATGAACAGGTTGTGGACGCCGCCCGTCAGGTTCTCGGTGTATTCCGTGATGATGCCGACCTCGTACGGGTTTGAGCAGTCGAGGATGACGATGCCGTTGCGGCGGTTGGAGGCGCCCTCGCGCCCGATGATGCAGACGTCGCCGTTCTCGTTGACCTTCACGTCGTTCACGGTGCGCGCGTCCACCTTCACGGTGTCGATGGGCAGGATGTTGGCGGGGTCGGTGACGTCCCAGAAGTAGGCTTCGCCGTCGCCGCCCCACGTGCCCGTGATGGCGTAGTCGCGCCCGTCCACGCCTTCCCACACCCACAAATCGGAGGTGTGGACGTTGCCGACGATGCCCTTCCCGACGAGTTCAATCTCGGTGGCTACGTCGCGTGCGTCTACCTGGATGATTTGCTGCGCCATCGCGCCCGGTGCGGTGGCCATGATGGTGTAGGTGCCTGCCGTCTCGGCCACAAAGCGCCCGCTCGGCAGGATCTGCCCGCTGAGGGTGGCACCGGGGTCGAAGCTCGTGTCGGGGAAGCCGGAGAACGAGAACTGCACGGGGGCATCAGGGACGGGGTTGGCGTTGGCATCGAGCGCGGTAGCCTTGAAGACGAGCACGTCGCCGGTGCGGGCGCCGTCGGCGTCTACGCTGAGTTCGAGCGATGCGATGGGGTTTTCGACGACGGTGATCGGCTGCGTCATTGGCACGCCGTCGGCCTCCACGGTGAGTGTGGCTGTGCCCGGCTGCTGCGCGATGATACTGCCCATGGCATCGACACCAAGCACGCTGGGGTTGCTGGAGGCGTAGGTGAGCGTCACGTTGTCACGGCTGGCACCGCTGACGTCGACCACGTGCGGCTGCAGGAGCATGCGGGTGCCCGCGTACAGGGTTGTGCCCAGGTCAGGCACTGTCACCGCCTGTATGGGCGGAAACGCTACCTCGACGGGGACGTCTACCATGAGTTCGTTGTCGTCCCCCATGCGTAGCATACCGGAGATGGTGAATGAGCCGGGGCGATGGGCCGTGACGCGTCCCGTCTGCCAATCTACGCCGACCGAGCGTCGTGCGCGGGAGAAGATCAGGATGCGCGCCTCAACGGGGTTGCCCGCCGCGTCATACGCCGTCACGTTGAGGTCGGCCTCTTCGCCGATGCTGAGGCTGAGACGTTCGGGTTCGGCTTTGAGCATCACGGCCTCTTGGGCCAGCGCAGGGGGGGTAATCGCCAGCATCAGAAGGACGAGCGCACTCGTGTACCATACTTTCATGGGTGGGACTCCGTGTTGAATCGGTAGAACAGATGCTCCAAACAACGTCCCCTCCGGTTAAGAATCAAGCATACGCGCTACGGTGTGGCGACCTTAACAGGAACTGTCTCGTTGGAGGGCTGCCAACCGCCATCCCGCATACGTCATGCTCGTCTACGCCCTTGCGCCTCAGTCTACCCTACCTACCATCGTCAAGAAGGGCCTGAAGAAGCCAGCGGTGCTGTGGACCTCGCTGCCGCTGGCCAAGCATCATGCCGTGGCCACCGACGCCATTCTAGCGGTAGACGGTGAGGCGATCGGGTTGCCGCAGGGGGCGGCCTACCCCGAAAGCATCAAGCAGGCGGGCGTCCCGGCTTCGGCCATCCTCAATGCGGCGCCCTACCTGCCGCCCAAGGTCGTGATCGCTGCGGGGGGCTACGTGGTCAGGGCAGGCGCCAAGGAGCCCGATGTGCTGCTCATCTACCGGCGCGGCGTGTGGGACTTGCCGAAGGGCAAGCTGGACAGCGGCGAGACCATCGAACAGTGCGCGCTCCGTGAGGTGCAGGAGGAAGTAGGCATCAAAAAGCTGCGTACGCTGCGGCCCGCTGGGAGTACGTTCCACACCTATGTGGAGAAAGGGAAGTTCAAGCTCAAGACCACCTATTGGTACCTGATGCACACTCCTGAGACGGCTTTCACCCCGCAGGCCGACGAGGGTATCGAGGCGGTAGCGTGGGTGCCTTGGTCAAAGGTACTTAAGCGGTTGGGGTTCAAGAGCCTCCGCGAACACACCCAGTCTATCGCGCCGCTCCTGGGCGAGGTCAAGCTGAAAGCATAGGAGTGACTAAACAGAAAACGCCGAGGGGTTACGGCCCCTCGGCGTCTTACATGTATGTCGGCCTTGTGGTGAGGCCGTGTGCGAAAGCGAGGCTCTGGTGGACGGACCGTCGTCGCCTGTCTCGCCGATGAGCCGCCTTGTGCCTATGGCGGGCGACTCGCTCTACCTGCTGATGTCGGCAGGAGACATCGAAGCATCGCTCAAATGATACGAATACAACGATGTAAACGCTGTTAACCTGCCGTCAAAGCGCCATGGAGATTTATTGGTGATTCGATGGAGAACCCGTCAGTGCTTGTCGAGGTAGTGCTGCCGCAGCGCGTCCATGCCGAAGTCGTTGGTCAGGTCGCGCCAGACGGCGTGTGCGTGGTTGGCGTCGTTCTGCACGTGGTCGTATTCGATGAGGATGCGCGGCGTGTGGATGCGGTAGTAGTGCGGTTCGCCCACGCCTGTGGTGCCGGCCCAGCCGAAGAACACACTGTCGGCGGGGGTGGCGTCGAGCTGGGCGAGGGCGTACGTCTCGTGGTGGGTCAGGTGCCGCGCGTGGAGTGCTACTAAGTCGCGCAGGGCGGTGCGCTGGGCATCGGTGAAGGCCGAGGCAGGGAGGCCAGCGAACGTAACGGGCAACGCCTCGCGCTCCGTACCGCTCACGATCTCGGGGTACGCCACGGGGTCGAGGAGCGCTTGGGCTTGCTGGGCATCGGTAAGGCTGAGCATCAAGGCCCGTCCGTCATCTTCCTCGGCGCCGAGCACCCGCAGGCCCGCAGAGGGTCCGGTGCGTACCTCGGCGGGGTTGGCGCCAAAGAAGGCAGGGGCGGCCGAAGTCAATGCGCCCGTCGCCGACGAGAAGTTCAGCGAGAGGTGGTGCCCTTCCAGCCGCCACCCCCACGGTGCATCGCCAGACGGTGCGCCGAACACGCTGAAGGAGTAGTTCTCGGGGTCACGCCGGACGGGGTCGTTCTCCATCTCGGCCAGCACGGCTTCCAGCTGCATGATGTGCGTGGCCTTCTGGTAGCCCACATCGGTGAGGACGGTGCGCATGAGTGTGTGCGCGGCGCGGCGCTGGTCCAGCGTCATCGCCTTCAGCGCCAGCCCCTTGCGCATGCGCGGTACGTAGTGCCAGTTGAACCGCTCCGCATCGCTAAAGGCAAACGTCGCTTCTTGCCGAGAGGCCTCATCCAACGTGGCCAGGAACGCATCGGCAGCAGACGTCATTGCGGACGGGTACGCGGATGCCGCTGGCGTTGGTAGCGGGGTGTTAGGTTGAGGCTTGGAGAGCAGCCAGAACGTCCATCCGGTGAGTAAAACAGCGAGGAGCCCAATGGCTGTGACGAGCGAACGCGGCATGAGG
>JBCDJT010000149.1:0-11795 GCA_038747545.1 Bacteroidota bacterium | reverse complement strand
TTGTCGGCGATGCGCATGGTGGCTGCTGCTGCGGCGCTGCCTCGGCCTGCGTAGTCGTCGTAGAGCGTTTCGGGCTCGGAGATGGTCTCGCCGTCGTACGTCGCGAGGTGGTCAGGTCCGGGCTCCCAGCGGCGGTGTGGCGCCTTGTGCTGGTACATCAGCAGGAACGGCTGGTTGGGATCGCGCTCTTCGTCCAGCCACGACAGCGCCTGATCGGTGATGATGTCGGTGGTGTAGCCCGTGAACGCTAGCGTGTCATCCGGCGTGCGGAGGCGCGGGTTGTAGTACGGCCCTTGCCCAAAGAGGACGCGCCAGAAATCGAAGCCGGTGGGCGCGCTGCGCAGGTGCCACTTGCCGATGAGCGCCGTCTGGTAGCCCGCGTCTTGCAGCGCCTTCGGGAACGTCCACTGGTTGCCGTCGAAGCGCTCGGCGTTGGTGATCTGGCCGTTGACGTGGGAGTACTTGCCCGTTAGGATGGTGGCGCGGCTGGGCGCGCAGATCGAGTTGGTGACGAGGCAGTAGTCGAAGCGCATGCCCTCCGCCGCGATGCGGTCCATGTTGGGCGTCTGGTTGATCTCCGACCCGTAGGCGCTCAGTGCGGCGAGGCTGTGGTCATCGGTGAAGACGAACAGGATGTTGGGCGGAGCCTCAGGCTCGGCGGGCGCACAAGCAGCGGCTAGGAACAGGAGGGGCAGGAGGCGGAGGAGGCGCATTGCGTGGTCCGTTTGGCTGGAGGGGGCAGCAAGGTAGCGATTACGCGGCATAGTTTGGAGCGCGATTCGCGCCTGCGTGGCCCGTAAAAGCTGATAGTAATTCCGCCGCTTCGTATACTGCGTGCCTGTCACGCCCGCGTAACGCAGGAGATCTATGGCTCACTCTCGACGGCGCTTTATGCAAACACTGGCGGCGGCTTCTGCGCTGCCGTTCTCGCCCGCTTTCCTCGACGCGTTGCACGCGCAGGCGTCGGCACCACGGCGCGCATACGGGCCCAACGACACGATCCGGCTGGCATCCATCGGCATGGGCATTATCGGGTTTGCCAACGTCGAGCGGGCGCTGCGCGTGCCCGGCGTAGAGCTCGTGGCCGTGGCCGACTGCTACGACGGGCGCCTGCGTGCGTCGCAAGAGCAGTTCGGCGCGGAGGTGGCCACGACGCGCGACTACCAGGAGCTGCTGCAGCGCGACGACATCGACGCGGTCTTTATCAACACGCCCGACCACTGGCACGCACAACAAGCCGTGGATGCCCTCAGCGCGGGCAAGCACGTCCGGTGCGAGAAGCCCATGGTGCAGCACATCGCCGACGGCCAGCGCATCATCGACGCCGAACGGGCCTCGGGCAAGATCCTGCACGTGGGCAGCAGCGGCATCAACGCCAAGGGCGCGGCGGCCGCTGCCGACCTGCTCCAGCAAGGTGTCATCGGCGAGCTGAACATGGCCGAGTCGTGGGTGAGCCGCAACAGCGCCATCGGCGCATGGCAGTACTCCATTCCCACCGACGCGTCGCCGCAGACTATCGACTGGAAGCGCTTCACCGGGCCAGCCCCCGATCGCCTCTTCGACGCCGACCGCTTCTTCCGGTGGCGCAAGTATTGGGACTACGGCACGGGCATCGCGGGCGACATGTTTGTGCATCGGTTCACCAAGTTCCACCGCATCACGGCCTCGCTCGGCCCGGTCTCGACGTTCTCCACGGGGCAGATCAGCCAGTGGAACGATGGTAGGGAAGTGCCGGACATCCAGACCGCGATGTACACCTACCCCGAGACGACTGCGCACCCGGCCTTCACGCTTATGATGAACGCCAACCTAGCCGATGGCAGCGGTGGCGCAGGCGACGAGTTTAGGCTGATCGGCAGCCACGGCGTGATGACGGTCAACGGCGACAACGTGACGGTGGAGCGCACGGCGCCAGGGCTGCCCAGCGAGAACGGCGTCCTGCGTGGCTATAACTCTGTGCGTACCTTCGATGCTGCCGAACAAGCCGCCTTCGCCGACGCGTGGCGCCAGTACCGTCCCGAGGTCGTAAAGGCGCCAGATACCGATCCGATCGCGTTCAACGCTGAGGATTACGACCTGGGCTACCTCCATATCGAGAAGTTCTTCCTCGCCATGCGCGGCGAAACGACCATCCAAGAAGACGCCACATACGGCCTGCGCGCCGCCGCGCCTTCGCTCATGGCCAACATGAGCTACCGCTCCGGCCAGCCCGTCCGCTGGGACCCGCTCGGCCTACGCCTCCTCTAAACCTATCCCCTGAAGTACGATGCCGCATACCCTCTCACGCCGCGACTTTCTAGCCACGACGACTGCTGCTGCAGGTGCCTTGGCCGTGCCGCGCGCACTCCTCGCCAGCAGCGACCCGATCTTCGAGATCTCCATCGCCCAGTGGTCGCTCAACCCGCTGTTCTTCAACGGTGGCCTCGATAACCTCGACTACGCCAAGACGGCCCGTGAGCTCGGCATCGACGCCATCGAGTACGTCAACCAGTTCTTTATGGACAAGGCCGAAGACCAGGCCTACCTGCGCGAGATGAAGCTGCGTGCCGACGGTGAGGGCGTGCGCAGCGTGCTCATCATGTGCGACCGCGAAGGCCAGCTGGGCGATCCCGACGCTGCCAAGCGCACCCAGGCCGTGGAGAATCACTACAAGTGGGTGGAGGCGGCCAAGTTCTTGGGCTGCCACTCGATTCGTGTGAATGGCTACAGCAAAGGCAGCTACGCCGAGCAACTCAACCTGGTAGCTGACGGCTTCCGCCGCCTCTGCGAGTTCGCCGATCCGTACGACATCGACGTCATCATCGAGAACCACGGCGGCTACTCCAGCAGCGGCGCGTGGGTAGTCGAACTGATGCAGGCTGTTGACCACCCCCGCGTGGGCACGCTGCCCGACTTCGGCAACTTCCGCATGCGCGAGGGCGAGTCGTACGACAGCTACCGTGGCGTGGCCGAGATGATGCCGTACGCCACGGGCGTCAGCGTCAAGACGACCGTGTGGGACGATGACGCCAACACCTCCGCGCTCGACTACGACCGCATGATGCGCATCGTGCTGGACGCGGGCTACCGCGGCTATTGCGGCATCGAACACACCGCCCGCGGCCGCGAACTCGAAGGCGTCGCCGAGGTACGCACCGCCCTTCTGGAATGCCGCGACCGCCTCCGCGCCGAATACACCGATGGCTAGCCCACAGGGCCAGTCGCACTCACGTTCGCACGCGCCCCCGCGCTCACGAAAAACAACCTAAGACCTTCGACTTTCTGACCTGAGACCACCATGGAACGACGCACATTCATCAAACACGCGGGCCTATGGACGGCAGGCGCTGCTCTCTGGACCGCAGGCTGTGCCGACAGCAGCGACAGCCAAGCTACCGCCGCGCCTCAAGCAAGCGCCAGCACAGCAGCGGCACCGCTCTTTCAGATTTCCTTGGCCGAGTGGTCGTTGCACAAGAGCGTGCGCGGGTGCGTCGGCTCGGATGGGCCGTTCACTAACCTCGACTTCCCGCGCGTGGCGCGCGAGCAGTTCGGCATCGACGCCGTCGAGTACGTCAACGGCTGCTTCTTCGACAAGGGCAACGACATGCCCTACCTGCAGGAGCTGAAGAACATCTGCGACAACGAGGGCGTGACGAGCCTGCTCATCATGTGCGACCGGGAAGGTCAACTCGGCGATCCCGACGACGCCAGACGTACCCAGGCCGTGGAGAACCACTACAAGTGGGTGGAGGCCGCCAAGTTCTTGGGGTGCCACTCGATCCGCGTCAACGCGGGGTCCGATAGCAGCCTCAGCTTCGAGGAGCAGCAGCGCCTCGCCGCCGACGGCCTGCGCCGCCTCTGTGAGTTTGGCGACCAGCACAACATCGAGGTCATCGTAGAAAACCACGGCGGCCTCTCCAGCAACGGCGCGTGGCTGGCGGGCGTCATGGCCATGGTCGACCACCCCCGCGTGGGCACCTTGCCCGACTTCGGCAACTTCCGCATACAAGGCGATGAGTGGTACGACCGCTACACGGGCGTCGAAGAGCTGATGCCGTACGCCAAGGCCGTCAGCGCCAAGAGCAACGACTTCGACGACGACGGCAACTGCATCGAGACCGACTACGACCGCATGATGCGCATCGTCTTAGATGCAGGCTACCGCGGCTACGTAGGCATCGAGTACGAAGGGCAGAATCTCAGCGAGGCCGACGGCATTCTGGCTACCAAAGCGCTGCTCGAACGCGTCCGCGATGAACTGGCGGATGAGTATTCGTGAGTCCCAAGTCGGCAGGTCCCAGGTCTCAGGTCTGTCGATGTGGAATGAAGTAGCATCACCTGAGACCTTCTGACTTTAGACCTTCGACCCATGCGCGTTCTGTACGCTTTCCTTGTTGTAAGTCTGTCGCTAACCCTTGCGGCCTGCTCGGGCTCTGCCGAAGTCCAAACCCCCATGGAGGCCGGCGAGACCACGGCGGTGGCGTTGTGCGGCGGCGGTCCGTGCGAATCCGCTTCGCCGCCCTTCGATGTACTGCTGTACACCAACGCCAACGGCTACGTCCACGAGAGCATCGCGCCAGGGGTGGCGATGATCGAGGCGCTGGGCGAGACGCACGGCTTCACGGTGACGACCACCGATGACTCCACGATGTTTACGCCAGAAACCCTAGCAGAATACGAGGCGGTGGTCTTCTTGCAAACCACGGGCGACATGCTGGGCGATGCCGAGCAGGCCGCGTTCGAGCAGTACATCCAGAACGGCGGTGGCTATGCAGGCATCCATGCGGCGGCAGCATCGGAGTACGACTGGGCGTGGTACGGCGAACTCGTGGGCGCCCAGTTCAAGGATCACCCCGAGCAGCAAGAGGCTACGGTGCTCGTGCTTGACCAGCACCACCCGTCCACGGCGCACCTGCCGCACCGCTGGACCCGCTACGACGAGTGGTTCAACTACCGCTGGAATCCGCGCGGCAAGGTGCACGTGCTGATGGTGCTCGACACGCAGAGCTACGAGGGCAGCACGATGGGCACGGATCACCCTATCGCGTGGACGCACGAGTACGACGGCGGCCGAGCGTGGTACACGGGCCTCGGTCATACCAGCGAGAGCTATGCCGATCCGCTGTTCGAGACGCACGTGCTCAAGGGCATCCAGTGGGCGGCGGGTGCCATCGAGGCCGACGCCGGTGCCACGCGCAGCGACCACTTCGAGCTGGTTGAGCTGACCGACAACGTCGTCGATCCCATCGAGATCGCCATCACCAATGACGGGCGCGTGTTCTACAACGAGCGCTACGGCGCCGTCAAGGTGTGGGAGCCGGAGACGAACGAAGCGCGGCAGATCGGCTACATCCCGGTCAACATGACCATCGAAGACGGCATGATGGGCCTGACCCTCGACCCCAACTTCGACGATAACCAGTGGGTCTACCTCTACTACGCCCCTGCCGATATGGGCGACCAGCGCCTCAGTCGCTTCACCTACACCGATGGCATGCTCGATCTGGGCAGCGAAGTCATCATGCTGGAAGTGCCCGTGCAGCGCGAGGGCTGCTGCCACACGGGCGGCTCGCTGGCCTTCGGCCCGGACGGTAGCCTCTTCCTCTCCACCGGCGACAACACGGTGATGTTCAAGCCCTACGCGGGCGCGCCGATGGACAACCGCCCCGAGTACGCCTTCAACGACGCCCGCCGCTCATCGAGCAACACCGCCGATCTGCGCGGCAAGGTGCTGCGTATCATCCCGCAGCCCGACGGCACGTACACCATCCCGGAAGACAACCTCTTCCCCGATGGGCAAGACGGGCGCCCCGAGGTCTACGCGATGGGCATGCGCAACCCGTACCGCATCAGCGTGGATCAGGAGACGGGCTACCTCTACTGGGGCGACGTGGGCTACGGCACCCCGCCCGACCCCGAGCGCGGGCCGTGGGGCTGGGAGGAGTTCAACCAAGCGCGCGAGGCCGGCTACTTCGGCTGGCCGATGTTCGCGGGACCTAACGAGCCGTATCGCAGCTACGACTACACCACCGAGACCGCCGGGCCGTACTTCGACCCCGACGCGCCCATCAACGACTCGCCTAACAACACGGGCGCGCGCGAGCTTCCGCCCGCACAATCAGCGTTCATCTGGTACACCTACGGCATGTCCGAGGAATTCCCCGAGCTGGGCGCGGGTGGCATGTCGGCGATGGGCGGGCCCGTGTACCGCTACAACGCCGAGACCGTGGGCGAGCACGGCTTCCCGGCCTACTATGACGGCACGTTTATTATCTACGAGTGGATGCGCAACTGGGTCATGGGCGCGCACCTGGACGACAACGGCGACCTCGTCAAGATCGCGCCGTTCCTGGAGGAGATGATGTTCTCGCGCCCGATGGACATCGAGTTCGGCCCCGACGGGCGGCTCTACATTGCCGAGTGGGGCGATGCCTTCTGGGGCAGCAACGGCAACGCCCGCATCGTGCGTATCGACTACCACGGCACCGACCAGCGTGCTCCCGAAGCCGAGATTGAAGTCAACACTGCTACTGGCGGCGTACCCCTGCGCGTCACGTTCGATGCATATTCCGACACGCCGGGCACCACCTACGCGTGGGACCTCGACGGCAACGGGTCTACCGATCGTACGGGTACGCCCGTGGCGTTCAGGTACGACAGAGAGGGCATCTACGACGTCACCCTCACCGTTACAGGCGCGAACGGCGCATCGCGCACTGTGGACCAGCGCATCGTGGCCGGAAATTCGCCTGCTGAAGTCGGCTTTGCCTGGCCTCCTGAGGGCGCCATCTACGACTACGATGTCACGATCCCATACCACGCCACGGTCCACGACCTCGACAACTACCTCGCCGAAGAGCGTGTGACGGTGACGTTGACGGAAGGCTTCGACAAGCACGAGCGCACGATCCACACGACGGCAGAGCGCCAGGGCGATTTTGCCATGCCAGGGCCATTCGTACACATCCCTGACCTGCCGCTGGTGGACCGCTACACCGCCCTCACCGTCCAGTACACCGATGTCAACAAGACAGGCGATGTCACGCTGACGCCCTCAGCCACCATCAAGCTCCAGCCGCGCCTCAAGCAAGCCGAGCACATCAGCGGCATGGACCGCGCTGGGCGGCATGTATACGGCGTCCACCCGGCCCACCCCGACTACGGCCTAACCGCCTTGCCTGTGATGCAGGTGAAGCCCGACGGCTACCTCGTCTACGCGCCGATCAACCTCGTGGGCGTGGAGGGCCTGACGATGCGCGTCAAGCCCGTGAAGGAGGCGTCGGGCACCATCTCGCTGCGCCTCGGTGCGCCCGACGGCCCCGTGTTGGCTGAGCATGCCTTCGGCCCAGAGGAGGGCGAGGCCGTACCTACGCTGCTGGAGCTACCCGAGAAGCTGAAGAACGTGGAAGCGCTCTATGACAAGGACGCCGTGCCCTCGGAGGAGAACTACGACGGCTGGCGCGACCTCACCTTCACCTTCGCCGACCCCGGTGGCACCCAGACACTCTACGTAGTCGTCACCGCCGAAGGCCGCGGCAACGTCGTAGAAATCGACTGGATGAAGTTCATCGGCGGCGGCGTGCAGGTGCGACCGTAGGCGTTAATGCCTTATGCCGCTTCGTGATGTGGAGCGATTTGGTCCAAGACATCATGGTCCATCTCGCTAAGCGCTACCTGAAGGTCGTAGCCGCTTTGCAGGTTCAACCAGAACGCCGTGCTGGTGCCGAAGTAGCGCGCAAGCCGAAGGGCCGTGTCGGCGCTGATGCCGCGGCGTCCGCGAACGATCTCTGTGATACGGTTGGCAGGCACCCGGATGGCGAGCGCCAAGGCGCGTGCGGTCAAGCCGAGGGGTTGCAGAAACTCTTCACCAAGCACCTCGCCAGGATGAACGGGCGGCATATCTCTCGGCGTGCTGGCAAAGCGCGTGTCATCGCGAATGATGGAGGCCGTAGGCATGATAGTCTCGACGCAAGGTTAGTGATAATCAACAATCTCAACATCGTGGGCATGTTCTCCCGTCCATACAAAGCAAAGGCGCCACTGCTGGTTGATGCGGAGGCTATACTGCCCGTCTCGGTCACCCTTCAGCTTTTCCAGACGGTTGCTGGGTGGACTGCGCAGGTCAGTCAAGGTAGTTGCAGCATCAAGCAACAAGAGCTTCCGATGTGCCCGCCGCTGAATGTCGCTCGGGAGGCGACGGGCCATCCGGCCATAGAAGACCTGCTCTATTGCGCGGTCTTTGAAAGATCGGATCATGTACTCGCTGGCCAGACTGTACGCGATACGTTTTGCGTATCACTCGGTTCTCAGGGTAGTCCAGAATCAGCTACCCCAACGTAAAAAGCTGGCGATGCTGTTGCCCGCGCGCGCATGGGGCGCGAGCTTGCCTTGACACCTGCACCAGTGCTGCCCATGCCTGACCTTATCCTCATCGCTGCTCTCGGCGCCCAAAACCGTGTCATCGGGCGCGGCGGCGATCTGCCGTGGCACTTGCCTGAAGACCTCAAGCGCTTCAAGCGGCTCACCGTCGGGCATCCCATCGTAATGGGGCGGACGACGTTCGATTCGATTCTGCGGCAACTCGGGCGACCCCTGCCCAAACGCCGCAACGTGGTGTTGTCGCGGCGCGGCCCGATAGCGGCGCATCCCGAGGTTGAGGTGTACGGCAGTGTGGACGCGGTCATGGAGGCGCTACGCGATGAACCCACGGTGTTCATTGGCGGTGGGGGGATGGTGTACGAGCAGTTCTTGCCGCACGCTGCACGACTCGAACTGACGCTGGTCGAGGGCGCGCCGGAAGGTGATGTACATTTTCCCGAATACGAGCCCCTGATCGGGCCCGATTTCAAGCAAACGTTCGAGGAACGGCACGACGGTTTTCGCTTCGTCACGTACGACCGCAAAGCATCTGCCTCATGAGCCGCCCGAAGGTCAAGATTTGCTGCATCGGCAGCACTGAAGAGGCCGAGCTGGCGCTTCGGGCTGGTGCCGATGCGCTGGGACTCGTGAGCGCCATGCCCAGCGGGCCGGGCGTCATCGCCGAGTCGAAGATCGCTGAGATCATCGTCGCCGTCCCACCCGACACCGACACGTTTCTGCTGACAAGCGCGACTACCGCCGAGGTTGTCATCCGCCAGCACATACGCTGCCCGGCCTCCACGATCCAACTGGTCGATGCGGTGCCGGTGGACGCGTATGCGGCGCTACGGATAGCCTTGCCTGAGGTGCGAATCGTGCAGGTGATTCACGTCGTCGATGCGACCGCGCTGCACGAGGCCGAGGCCGTCGCCCCACACGTGGATGCCCTCTTGCTCGACTCGGGCAACCCCAACCTCGCGGTGAAGTCGCTCGGGGGCACAGGGCATGCGCACGACTGGCGCATCAGCCGCAGCATCGTAGAGGCGGTGGATCGTCCTGTATGGCTGGCCGGTGGTCTGCGCGCGCACAACGTGGCCGAGGCCATCGCCACGGTGCGGCCGTACGGCGTTGACCTGTGTACGGGTGTGCGCACCGAGGGGCGGCTGGATGCGGAGAAGCTGAGCGCGTTCATGGCTGCCGTCGCGAGCACAGGCTAGCGGCTTGCAGATGCGGTCGCCGACGTGTACTCTGCCGCTGCCGATCCTCAACTTGCCTGATCTCCGATGCAGCGTTACCTGTACCACACCACCCAAGGCGCCATCGCCGTGCGCGGTACCCATGCTGTGCGCATCCCCGAGGCATGGCCTGCGCTGGTGATCCGCGACGACCTACACCTTTATCTCGACGCCCACCTGGCCGATGGTGAGCACGCCTCGCTCCCCGATCCGTCGGAATGGCTGGCGCCGCTCGGAGCGCAGCAGGAGGTATGGGCAGCGGGCGTGACGTATTACCGCAGCCGCACCGCGCGCATGGAGGAGTCGGCGGAGGCGGGCGGGGGCAGTTTCTACGACCGCGTCTATGCCGCGCCGCGCCCTGAGCTGTTCTTCAAAGCCACGCCACAGCGCGTCGCCAACCCGGGCGCGCCGCTCAACCTCCGCCCGGACAGCCAGTGGATGGTGCCTGAGCCCGAACTCGGGTTGCTCATCACGCCCAGCGGCACCATCACGGGCTACACGGTGGGCAACGACCTGAGCTGCCGTGACCTGGAAGGCGAGAACCCGCTCTACCTGCCGCAGGCCAAGACCTTCGACGGCTGTGCCAGCCTAGGGCCGTGCCTCCTCGTGAGCGATACGGCGCCTTCAGCCTCGACCCCGATTCGGATGGCGATTGAGCGCGATGGTGCGGCTGTGTTTGAGGATGCGACGACACTCGTCCAGCTGAAACGTAGCCTCGGCGAACTCCGCGACTACCTCTTCGCCGCGTGTTCTTTCCCGCACGGCGTCGTGCTGCTGACGGGCACGGGCATCGTCCCGCCCGACCACTTTGCGCTGGCGCCCGGCGACCGCATCCACATCGCCATCGACGGCATCGGGACGCTGACGAACACCGTACGTGCTTGGCCGAAGTGAAGCGGTGGGCAGATGATCTGGCAGCCGCCCTTGCACCTGTCGTGCAGGAGGCAGACCTTCTGCATCCAGACTCTTCCAACCAAGCCCCAACACCATGCCCAACCCCTGGACCGGCGTAGGCAACCCGTACACCCGCCAAGAAGTGCTCGACCGGCTGCATGCCACGCTGGATCGCGGCGAGCCCATCATCGCGGCGGGCGCCGGGACGGGCATCAGCGCCAAGTTCATCGAGCAGGGCGGCGCCGACCTCATCATCATCTACAACTCTGGGCGCTTCCGCATGGCGGGGCACGGCTCCACGGCCGGCATGATGGCCTATGGTGATGCCAACGCCGTGGCGATGGAGATCGGCGAGTTCGAGGTGTTGCCCATCGTGAAGGAGGTGCCCGTCATCTGCGGCGTCCACGCCTCCGACCCCCGCAGGCGCATGTGGCACTGGCTGCTCCAGGTCAAGGCGATGGGCTTCAGCGGCATCAACAACTTTCCCACCCATACCATCGTGGATGGCCACTTCCGGCAGGTGCTGGAAGAGACGGGCATGAGTGTGCAGCACGAGTACGACATGGTGGCGCTGGCGCAGAAGGAGGGCATCGAGCTGTTCTCGGTCGTCTACGCGGCCTCGCCCGAGGAGTCGCGCCAGATGGCCGAGGCAGGCGCCGATGTCATCATCGCACACGTCGGCACCACCGTCGGCGGTTCGATTGGCGTCACCGATGCCACGTGCTCCATCGAAGAGGCTGCCTCGCGCACTCAAGCTATCATCGATGCGGCCAAGAGCGTGCGCAGTGACCTGCTCTTCCTCAGCCACGGCGGCCCCATCAGCGCCCCCGCCGATGCCGCCTACATCAACGAGCACACCGACTGCGTCGGCTTCGTCGGGGCCTCCAGCCTGGAGCGCATGGGCGTGGAGCAATCGCTGATCGACCTCACGCGCGAGTTCAAGCAGATCCCCGTCCCCGCCGCTCGCCGGAGGTAGGAATTCGGGGTTCGGTTTTTGGTCTTGGCAGTGCTGTTCTTTGGCAATGCCGGTGGCATGAATGGTGATGGCTTCGGGAAACGGCGGTTTTCGGTTTTCGGTTTTGGGACGCTCGCATTCGCTCGCTGTGGGTCTTGGGGGCGGCAGGCTGAGGCAACATCGCCGAAGAAAGCTGCACCGACAGGCTGAATTCACTTGACCCAAAGCTGTGACGCCGCATCTTCTTCGACCTTCGACCTTCGACCTTCGACCTTCGACCTTCGACCTTCGACCTTCGACCTTCGACCTTCGACCTTCGACCTTCGACCTTCGACCTTCGACCTTCGACCTTCGACCTTCGACCTTCGACCTTC
>JBCDJT010000148.1:0-11904 GCA_038747545.1 Bacteroidota bacterium | reverse complement strand
GTTCTACCCCGGGGGTAGAACGTGATCTCGCCGCTGCGGACGGCCTCCAGCGCGGGCTTGGCCAGCGGCTCCATCTTGACGAACCACTGCCGCGAGATCAGCGGCTCGATGACGGCCTTGGAGCGGCTGGAGATGGGCACCGTGTTAGTGTACGGCTCCACCTTGAGGAGGTAGCCTTGGGCCTCCAGGTCGGCCACGATGCGGTCGCGGGCGTCGAAGCGGTCCATCCCGGCATACGCGCCGCCGTGCTCGTTGAGCGTGGCATCCGGGTTCATGATGCCGATGACCTCCAGGTCGTGCCGCTTGCCGATCTCGGCGTCGTTCTTGTCGTGCCCCGGCGTGATCTTGAGCGCGCCCGCGCCAAAGTCCATCTTCACGTAGTCGTCAGCGATGATGGGGATGGTGCGGTCGGTCAGCGGCAGCTGCACGTGCTTGCCGACGAGGTGCTGGTAGCGCTCATCCTCGGGATGAACGGCCAGCGCGGTGTCGCCCAGCATCGTCTCGGGCCGCGTTGTGGCGATCTCGATGTGGCCCTCGCCCTCGGCCAGCGGGTAGCGGATGTACCAGAGGTGCCCCTCCTTCTCGACGTTGTTGACCTCCTCATCGGAGAGGGCCGTCATATCGACGGGGCACCAGTTGACGAGGTAGTGGCCGCGGTAGATCAGCCCATCGTTGTAGAGCTTGACGAACACGTCTTGGACGGCCCGCACGTAGGCGTCGTCGAAGGTGAAGCGCTCGCGGCTCCAGTCGCAGCTGTCGCCTAGCTTGCGCTTCTGCTGGAAGATGATGTCGCCGTACTCGTCCACCCACTCCCAGACTTTGTCGACGAAGGCGTCGCGGCCGTAGTCGTGGCGCGTCTTGCCCTCTTCGGCCTTGATCTTGCGCTCCACCACGTTTTGCGTGGCGATGCCCGCGTGGTCTTTGCCTGGCATCCACAGCGCCTCGTAGCCTTGCATGCGGCGCATCCGCGTGAGGGCATCCTGCACGGTGTCCTGCAAGGCGTGGCCCATGTGCAGGCGGCCCGTCACGTTGGGCGGCGGCATCATGATGACGTGCGGCGGCTTGCCGGAGCGCTCGGCGCGGAAGGCGCCCAGGTCCTCCCAGTACGCGTACCATCGGTCTTCGATGTCGGAGGGGTCGTAGCGTTTGGTGGTATCGGCCATGACGGCGGCGAGGGGCTTCGTTTTTGAACAGGAGCGCACTCAACCAAGGGTAAAATGGGCTGTTCCGCGCCTCAACTTTTGGTATTGCGGGCTCGTCTTGGTATGATGGCGCCTGTGAGCGCGGGCTTGTGCCGCTATCGATCCGTTTTCGTCCCATGAACCGCTCAACCGAACATTTCACCACGGCCCTCCCCCAAGACCCGGCGCTGCAGGGCATCATCGCGTACTACTATGTGCATCGCACCTTCTCGGATGCGTTTGCCCGCTCGTTCTACTACTACCCGCACCACGGGCGGGCGCTGAACGTCTTTGAGCACTCCGATGTGGTGTGGGATGGGGCGAGCCGCTACACGCTGCCGAGCCGGGTAGCCAAGCGCACCATCATCCTGACCTCGCCCCGACGCGCCCGGCGCCAGGTACACATGGTGGGGCGGGTCAATAAGCTGGGCATCGTCTTCGAGCCGCTGGGCCTCAACCGCTTCGTCGATGTGCCGCTCGGCCATGCGGCGCCGGATACCATCGTGGCGTTCCCGCACCTAGGCCGCGCGTTTGGCCACGTGCTGGATCGCGTAGCCGCCACGCCCGACCTCAAGGAGAAGGTGGCGCTGCTGGACCGCTTCTTCGTGGCGCACGACCGCGGGCCCACCTACCCCGCCGTGCTAGACGACATCATGGGAGCCATCGGCCACGCCGACGGGCAGCTTTCCATCCACGCCGCGGCCGCGATGTACGGCGTCCACCAGCGCACGCTGCTGCGCCTCTTCCGGCAGCACGTGGGCTGCAGCCCGCAGCAGTTTGCGTCCGTAGTGCGGTTTCGCGCCATCGTAGACCGCTACACGCAGGCCGCCGATCCGCTCTCGCTCACCGAACTAGCCTACGCCAGCGGCTTCTGCGACCAGTCGGCGTTCATCAAGCACATGCGGGCGATGGTGGGCGTGGCACCGGGCCGGTTCTTCCAAAGCATGCGCGACCAGCGCAACCGCCACACCGTGTGGACAGCAGCCGAATAATGTCGCATTTGTACAATGCCGCGCCAGGGCTTCTGTGTATCATGGCGAATTATCGTGCTGCCACCGACACACCGGGTGCTCTTCTGTGAAACGTCCCTCTGCCAGATACACGCTTCTGATCGCGTTCTGCCTGACTTTTTTGGGCGCCTCGTGCTCGTCGACGAAGTGGACCTGCTTATGCACCAGCAAAGACGATAATCGTGTGGTCAGCGCGGATCAGTACGACTTGAGCCGCAAACACGCAGAATCGGCCTGTTCGAACGCACAGATACGGCAACCTGAGACGTGTTGTGAGTTGCGGAAGCGCTAGTGGCTTTCCAGGAGGGATGGTCCAGGCTTGCGTGATAGCAAAGGCCCGTATCTACCCAGCAGCGTTTTCGCCCAACAATACTTGTGCAACCTGACGGCCGACCTCGCTGCCTGCGGCGATGCCCATGCCGTTCATCCCCCCCCCGAGCACTACACGCGGGCCGCGCTGCTCGACCAGCGGCAGCAAGCGATCCTGCTGAAACCCCATCACGCCTGACCATCGGTGTTCGATCCCCACGGGCTGTCCGGGTAAGACGAGGTCACGCAGATACGTTTCGAGCACCTGCTGCACGGCGTCGGTTGCGCCAAACTGGTCGGTGGCTTCGGCGTCGCGGAAGAGGTTGCGGCCGCCGCCGAAGAGCACGCGGTCGCCTACGTCGCGGAAGTAGAAGTAGCCCTCGTCGAAGTGGAACGCACCGCGAAACGGCAGGCGCGGCAGCGGCTTGGTCAGCAGCACTTGCCCCCGCCCCGGCGCCACGGGCACCTCCGGGAAAAGCCGATGCACGAAGCCGTTGGTGCAGAACGCCACTTGGGGTGCGGAGAAGGCTAGGGGCGTCTCGGCGAGCGGATTGGCGACGTGGACCGTCACGCGGTTCGCCGAGGGTTCGTAGCCCGTCACGAGGCAGCCGGTGTACACCTCGGCTCCGCGCTCCTGCACGTAGCGCAGCAGGGCGCGCATCATCCGCCCCGTGTCGATCAACCCTTCCAGCGGCAGACGCACGAGCGCAGCGATCCGGTCTTGCGGGAAGTCCCACGCCTCCTTCTTACCTCGCGCAAACAGCGGCGCGCCGAGCACGTCGGTGGTCCAGGCGTTGAGCGTATCCATCTGCTCCAGCGCGGCGGCGTGCTTGGGGAGTACGAGTTCATAGCCGCCTTCGGGCCGGTAGCCGATGCGGTCGTCGCCCAGCCGCGTGCGGAGGAGCCGCAGCCCGCGCTGCTTGAGCTGTAGCGCATGCGCGGTTGCGTCCTCGCCGTGGTGCCGGATGTCAGCCACCACCTCAGACAGGCTGCCGAGGCAGGCAAACCCGGCGTTCTTGGTGCTCGCTCCACTCGGCAACAGCCCACGCTCCAAGATGCGGACCCGCGCCTGTGGACGCGCCTCCAGCAGCGCCGCCACCGTGGACAACCCGGTGATACCTGCGCCCACGATCAGGTAGTCGCTTTCGAGCAGGGACTGTTGCTCCCAGATGCTAACGTTCATGCGTGCGAATCATGCGGATTGGAGAGATGGCGGCTGAACGATGGATAGTAGGGCGTGAGAAGGCCCAGCGAAAGGGAGGACCGGAACGCGTAGCCGAAGACAGGCGGCCACATATGTGGTTGGCGGCATGTATCTTCGTGGCCCCATTCCTTGCGCTGCTGCCCAATGCCTGCCTTGCTCGATGCTCACCTGAATCCGTCGGCGGACCTGTTCGACGTGGCGACGCATGCGCCCGGGCCGGACGGGGCGCTGCCGATCTCCGAGGAGATGCTGCGCGACGCGTCGAGCGGCGACCTGTTCGGGCTGTCGCAGAACGTGGGCATGGGCTGGGCGCCGCTACAGGCGCTGCGCAAGCCGTTCCTGATTATGAGCACCGTCGGCGGCATCCGCGGCCTGGACGGCAAGCCGATTGCCCTGGGCTACCACACGGGGCACTGGGAGATCGGGCTGCTAGTGCGGGAGGCTGCCGAAACGATCCGTAAGACCGGGGCGCTGCCGTTCGCCGCCTTCTGCTCGGACCCGTGCGACGGCCGCATCCAGGGCACACGCGGCATGATGGATAGCCTGCCCTACCGCAACGATGCTGCCATCGTCTTCCGCCGCCTCATCCGCACGCTGCCCACCGCGCGCGGCGTCATGGGCGTCGCTACCTGTGACAAGGGACTGCCCGCCGTGCTCATGGCGCTGGCGGGCGCCCCTAGCCTTCCCGGCATCCTGGTCCCTGGCGGTGTGACGCTGCCGCCCACAGACGGCGAGGACGCGGGCAAGGTGCAGAGCCTGTCGGCGCGGTTTGCGCAGGGCGAGGTGACGTTGGAGTACGCGCAGGAGATGGCGTGCAAGACGTGCGCCTCGGCGGGCGGCGGCTGCCAGTTCTTGGGCACAGCGGCCACCATGCAGGTCATCGCCGAGGCGCTAGGGCTGACGGTGACGCATGCGGCACTCGCGCCCTCCGGCCAGACCATCTGGCAAGACCTAGCGCGTGTCTCAGCCGAGGCGCTACTGCAGATGGAGCGCGACGGCCTCACGATGGGCGACCTGCTGACCGACAAGGCGCTGCACAACGCGATGGTGGTGCATGCGGCCTTCGGCGGCTCCACGAACGCACTGCTGCACCTGACGGCCATCGCTTACCACGCCGGGCTGCGGCGCCCCACCGTGGCGGACTGGCTGCACGTCAACCGCTCCACGCCGCGTCTAGTGGATGCGCTGCCCAACGGCCCCGTGGGCCACCCCACGGTGCGCGTCTTTCTGGCGGGCGGCGCCCCCGAGGTGATGCTGCACCTGCGCGGCCTCGACCTGCTGCATCTGGACGTGCCTACGGTCAATGGCCTCACGCTGGGCGAGACGCTGGACGCCTGGGCCACGTCGCCGCGCCGCGACCATGTGCGCGCCCGCCTCATGCTGACCGACGGCATCGACCCGGACGACGTCATCTTCTCACCCGAGCGCGCCCAGCAGCGCGGCCTCACGCCCACCACCGCCTTCCCCACCGGCAACCTCGCCCCCGACGGCGCCGTCATCAAGAGCACCGCCATCGACCCGAGCGTGGTGGATGCCGACGGCGTCTATCGGAAGCGCGGACCAGCCCGCGTGTTCACCAGCGAGCGCGCCGCCATCCGCGCCGTGAAAGACAGCGTCGTCCAGCCCGGCGATGTCATGCTGCTGATCTGCGCCGGACCGAAGGGCAGCGGCATGGAGGAGACGTACCAGGTCACCTCGGCGCTCAAGCACGTCTCATGGGGCAAGCACGTAGCGCTCCTCACCGACGCCCGGTTCAGCGGCGTGAGCACAGGCGCCTGCGTGGGGCACATCGGCCCCGAAGCGTTGGCAGGCGGCCCCATCGGCTACGTGCAGGACGGCGACATCATCGAGATCGAGGTGGACCGCAACACCCTCAGCGGGCACATCCACCTCATCGGCAGCGCGGCGGATGAAACGTCGGTGTGGAGTCGCGCGCGCGGTGACGCGCTCCTTGCAGAACGTAGCGCCCGTCCCGACCTTGCGCCTCGCCCAGACCTCCCCGATGATACCCGCCTCTGGGCAGCCCTGCAGGCGGCCAGCGGCGGCACCTGGGGCGGCTGCGTCTACGACGTGGACCGCATCGTGGCCTTACTCGATGCCGGGACACGGGCGATACACGCCCAACCAACTATTCCCACGACTGATTGACTCTGTTCATGATACGTCCCTCGTTGCTCACACTTGCCGCACTGCTCCTCTGTACGGCTTGCGTCTCCACCATACAGGTGACTCCGGTGATTCAACCTATCGTCTACATCGGCAACGGGGCGGGCACTGCCGATGAGCCTTTGCGAGCCTACCAGCTGAACCTCAGCACGGGTACCCTGACCCTGCAGAGCGCAACGCCCGGGTTGATCGGCCCAAACTATGTGGCGGTCTCGCCCGATGGGCAGCGGCTGTACAGCGTCTCTAGCAATCCCGATGGCGGGCAGGGCCTCGTCAGCGCCTTTGCACGCGACCCCGAAACCCAGGCGCTGACGCTGCTCAACCAGCAGCCTACGATGGGGAACGGGCCGTGCTATGTTTCTGTGGATGCCAGCGGGCAGTGGGTGATGGTAGCCAACTACAGCAGCGGCAACGTGGCCGTATATCCTGTCACCGCGACAGGCGCGCTGGAGCCCGCCAGCGATGTGCAGCAGCACAGTGGCTCCAGTATCGATACGGAGCGGCAGAACGGACCGCACGCGCACTACATCGACATGGACCCGTCGAACCGCTTTGCGCTGGTCAATAACCTGGGCACCGACGAAGTCTGGGTTTATGCACTCGATAAGCAAGCCGGCACCCTCAACAGCGTACACACCGCGCAAGCTGTCCCTGGCAGCGGCCCACGCCACCTGGCGTTCAACCACCGCGGCTCTGTGGCCTACGTCCTCAACGAGCTGACGGCCACCATCACCGCCTACCGCTTCGCGGCCAACGGCACCATGACGCCCTTCCAAACCCTTCCCATCGTGCCCGAGGATACCGGCGGCTTCAACAAGAGCGCCGACATTCACGTACATCCATCTGGCCGCTTCCTGTACGCCTCTAACCGGGGCGACTTTGACAGCATTGCGGCGTACCGCATCGCCAGTGACGGCACGCTCATCCCGCTGCACCACACCACGGAGGGCATTGTGTGGCCGCGCAACTTCGC
The DNA here is from genome assembly GCA_038747545.1 of Bacteroidota bacterium. Taxonomy (GTDB): domain Bacteria; phylum Bacteroidota; class Rhodothermia; order Rhodothermales; family JBCCMF01; genus JBCCMF01. The sequence continues at coordinate 5,061 of JBCDJT010000148.1, read as the reverse complement.
CATTGACCCGACCGGGCAGATCATGCTCGTGGCCAACCGCCGTGCCGACACGGTGACCAGCTACCGCATTGACCCCAACACCGGGGAGTTGACGCTCTTGCGGACTATGGACGATATCGCACAGCCTGTGGTCATCAAGTTTGCGCCGTAGCGCTCAGTACGCCCCCTCAGTATAAGAAGCCGATCTGGAAGCGCGCCGACGTCTCGTCCTCAGAGAACCCGACGCTGGTGCTGACGACGAAGTAGCCGAAGGCGCTGAACCACGCGCCGCCGCCGTAGCCGCGGTGCCACACGCTCGACGACTCGCCATCGGTCCAGACGCGGCCTTGGTCGGCGAAGGCGAGCAGCCCCACCTCGCCGCGCAGGATGTAGACGTTGGCGTTGAAGAGCTTCATGCGCAGCTCGGCGTTCTGGTAGAGGCTGCTGCGCCCGGCGAAGCGGGTGGTGCGGAAGCCCCGCAGGTTCTGGGCACTGCCGAGCGTGCTGGCCATGTAGAACGGGAAGTCGCCCGCGATGTGGCGGCCACCGGCCCGCAACGCGAGCGTCAGCTGGGGCGAAAGCGAGGGCGAGAGGTAGAGCGAGACGTCGCTGGCGACGGTGCCGAACGACTCGCCGCTCTGGAGCAGGTCGCTGTTGACGTCGGCGCGCAGTGCCCACCGTACGCCCTGGCGTGGGTTGATCGGATCGTCGGTGTTTTCCATGGTGACGAACACGCCGAGTTGCGCATAGAGCTGCTCATCGAAGGTGCTCGCTGTGATGCCCGGCTGCGGCACAGCGAGCACACCCGTTTCCTCGACATCGACGTACTGCAGTGCCGGGCGTATGCCGAACGTCACGGTCTCAGAGACCTGACGCGCTATGCCAATCGCCACGTCGGCCTGCGTGAAGCTGGCGTTGTAGAAGTCGCGGGCGGCGGTGCGTGCCGTCTCGTTGCCCAGGCCAAAGAAGTTGCGAACCAGATCAGGCGAGCGCCAAGCAAGGTCTACGTGCCCGTCCCAGTCGCGGATGAGGTCCACGTACAGGCCTTGATAGACGATGTTGTAGCCGAATGTGCGTGAGGCGACGTTGGCCTTGAAGGTGTGCTGCCGCGCAAACGGCTGCTTGCGGAAGCTGTGCTTCACGGCGCGCACGCCGCCGCCGAGAAACAGCCCGTCCTCGTCGTTGGCTTGGATGAAGATGACCGGGTGGAGGCGGTTGTACTTGAAGTCATTAGGGTCGTACGCGTTTACCCACGGGATGTCGGAGCGCGTGACCTCGCCTGCGGACGGGACGTCCCAGGTGTTGTCTTGGTCAGGGGTGTCGTAGAAGAACGAGCGGCGGCGCCTGGGCGCGGTGGCCGCGTCGGTGTCGACGAAGGCGTCGGGGCCGGCACCACCGATGGCGCGGACGCGGATGGGGCGTGCCGTGCCGCTGACCTGAAAGCGGTCGTGCCCGCGCAGGCCGTAGAGACGCACCTCGTCGGTCTCATCGGGATAGAACATGCGCGCGTAGATGACCTCGCGGTCTACGCCTTCCTTGGTCGTCTTCCACACCTGCACCTGCATGGAATCGGCGTAGTGCGTGACAAGGAAGCGCTCGTGCTTGTCGCTGCCCACCACGTCTACGATGCGTGCTTGCATGTCGTAGACGGCCTTGGCCACGCGCACCAGCTTGGCGCGGCGCGCTTGCATGATGTCAATGAACTCATCGGCATAGAGCGCCTGGATCTCGGGCGGCCAGACAGCTACGGCCCTGCGGAAAACGTCGTTCGTGAGGTTGGCCTGCAACTCTTCGGCGAGGCGGACCCAGTCAGCACGCGTCAGCTCGCTGGCGAAGCGGCGGTCGAGCGAGAGGCCGCTCTGCGTGAGGCCCTTCAGATTGCCATACGTAGGGCCATAGCTGTTGAACTGCGGCATCACGAAGCGGATAAAGCTTGGGAAGAAGCCGTCGTACCGGAAGAATGCCCAATCGCGGTCCCGGGGGATGGGGCGATAGAAGTGGCCGTTGTCGTCTTCGGTGTCGAACTCGGCCCAGCGCCACTGGTCGGCGTGGCGGTCCCAGTCGCCCAGCCACATGTCGAACAGGCGCGACCGCACCCACGCCTCCTGATCCACGTAGTTGTCGTTGTCGTCCTCCAGTTCGCGGAACACCTTCGGCGAACTCTCCGCGTCGTCGGTATTGCCGAAGCTGGGCATATCGCTGAGGTCGCCAGCGGGACGCTCCTCAAAGAGCATGACCTGATTGGCGTACTGCTCGCGGTAGATGCCCAGGCGCGGGTCGTCCGGCATGACGACCAGCTGCGGATTCGTGTGGTAGACGCCCGCCGCGTTGGCTAGAATCGGGATGCTGTACGCCCCGAACGGCTGCATGGCGATGGTGAGGTCCTGGATGAAGTCGTGGACGAACGTGCCGCGTATCTCGCTGGGCACAAACGGCTTCTTGTCGATGGAGCGCACCACAAACTCGCGCCCGTCGGGGTTGGCGAGGCGGAGCGAGAGCGTCTGCTGCCCGCCGCCCTTCTTGAGGGGCGTGAGGCCACCGTATGCGTTCTCCAGGTCGAGGATAGGCATCTCCACCTCGGCGATCCACGCGTCGCGGTAGTCATCGCCTTGGAGAAAACGACCGACGGGGCCGCGGTCGTAGGTGGCGTTGATGGCGCGCACCACCGTGCTATCGCGGTAGCTGGGCGGGTCAACGGCATCTTCGTCGGGGATCTCGGCGTCCACGCGCTCGCGCAAGGCCGTAGCCAGCTCGGTGCGGAGCAAGCACGTGCCATAGGTGGCGCGGCTCGCGGCGGCGTCTGCGGTGCTCCAGGCCTCCAGCCATGTGCTGCCGTCCTCGAAGTAGTGCAGTGTCATGAAGCCCTGGTGGGTGGCCGAGAACTGCGCGCCGTAGCCGCGCAGCGCCGCCTCCACCTTGCCCGCGCTGCCGCTGACGAGGTAGTGTTGCTCCTCGCCGTCGTGCTGGTTCAGGTGGTACTGCAAGTTGGACTCCTGCCCTGCTGCGTACACCAAGTCGGGATGCTGCCCAAGCAATTCCGTGAGCGCCATCCGCAGGCGCTCGTAGCGCACGTGGCCCAGGTGCTGGCGGCTGTAGCCGAAGCTCTGGTTGTAGAGCGGTCCCAGCGAGCCGACGACGGGCAATGGCACCACAAGCGCGGGGTGCAGGGTGCGGAGCGGGAACAGGTGCTCACCCCACGTGACGCGCCCCGCGTGCTTGCCATTGGAGAACATCGGGTGAGCCCCTATCACCAGCAGCCGCTCGTCGTCGCGCTTCTTGATCAGGTCGTCGAGTTCTTGGAGGAAGTCGCCATCGGTTTCCAGGTCGTACTCGCCTGTGTCGCCATAGGGCTGGCCATCTTTCTGGAGCCACCACTGCGTGTCGAGCGCGATCAGGCGGATCCAGTCGTTGAGCTTCACCTCGGTGGGTCCGGGAAAGCCATCGCTTGGCTGCACTACGTCGGTGCTGTCGAGGCGGGCTTCCAGGTAGCGCTCGAACCGCTGCACCGCCCTTGCCCCGTTGCGGCGGCCACGCGCCCACTCCTGGTAGCCCGGCACGAAGACGAAACGGCTGTCCATCTCCTCGGCGTAACCCAGCAGGAGCTCCAGCGAAGCCGAGCTGCTTTCCTCGTTGGTCTCGATCTCGGGAATGTAGTCGCGTGCGCGGATGCTGTTGCCCATCAGCACCACGGCGCTCTCGTCCCCTGCAGCTTCCGCTTGCCGCCTCACAACGTCCAGCGTCGGACGCAGCGCGTCGGCACTGGCGAGGCCCGTGTTGCCGAGCAGGAAGACCTGGTAGGCCTTCGGCTGGTCGGTGGGCAGCGGACGCGCGCAGCTGTGCTCGACGCTGGTAGCGACGTACGGCGTGGTGGTAGCACACCCAACCGCCAGCGCGGCGAGCATTCCGAACGCAAACAGGCGCAGCATAGACATCATAATGACGGTTTAATGGGTGGCAGCATGGCTAATCGACGTTGCGTGAGGTAAGGTTTGGGATATAGTCTAAGGTCGAAGGTCTGCAGGTCAAATCAGACCACCGACTCGGTGGCGCCGTCCGCGGCCCATATCAGGGCCTCGTACAAGTACGTCGGCCGTGTGAGAGTGGTGTTGGAAATGCATTGTGCTTTGGTGTGGTCCTGCTTCATTCCAAACTTGGTGCGTCCCCTCTGGGAAGGAATCGCCGTTCGAAAGATCCTGCATCGCGTTCAGGATGACAAACCCGGAGGATGATCACTTTCTCTGAGGCGATGTAGTCTTCGGCACATGACCTTCGATCAAAAAAAGCCGGATGCAGAGGCATGTGCTCTACATCCGGCCTGAATCTACGCTTGAACACGCTAAGCGCCACTTACTTCAGCAGCATCATGCGGCCACTCACGTTCCACGTCTGCGTCTGGCCCTGCGCCTCAATGCGATAGAGGTAGACGCCCGAGGGCAACGTACCCATCTCTACGAGGACAGACTGCTCGCGGCCTTGGCCCACGCTCTGTTCAATGACGCGCACCTCGCGGCCCGTGACGTTGTACAAGCGCAGCGTCAGCTGGCTGGCCTCGGGCACGTCGAAGACGACGCGTGTGCTCGGGTTGAACGGGTTCGGGAAGTTGCCGTGGAGCACCAAGCTGGAAGGCAGCTCGCTCTCTACCTCGTTGGAGACGCGGAACGGCAGCACGTCCGTCGCTTCCACGGGGAGGAGCTGGTACCCTTCGTCGGGGCCGCCCGTGCTGAACTGCCCGATGACGCCCACATACGTGAACTTGCCGTTCGGGATGGCCTCGCCGTCGATGTCGGTGTCGTCGGCGTTGGGCGTGCGGAAGGTGACCGTGCCATCCGGCAGCGTGTCGTCGCGGAGGCCGTACGTGGTGCGGGCTTCAAACGTACCCGTTGCCCCCACAATCTCGACGCCCGGGATGGCGACTAGGACGCTCTCGTAGCGCTCGCCGTTAGCGGCCAGCTCAGCCAGGGTGATCTCGATGGGAGCCGGTAGATCGCCCGAGCTGGTCACGTCGAAGCTCACGAGGTCGTCTTCGTTGATCTGCTTGAGCTCGCGGAAGCTGGAGAGCGTGCCCGTCACCGTCACGCGGTC
>JBCDJT010000147.1:0-11952 GCA_038747545.1 Bacteroidota bacterium | reverse complement strand
GCGCGAATCGGCAGCAAGGTGCTCAACGGTATGCTGGCGTTGGGCCGCCCGGAGAGCTATGCACTCTCGGCAGGGTGAGCAGAATGGGGTGAGGGGGCAATGTGCCTACCTCTTGCCTCCGTGCAACAGAGCCACCTCAGAGTGGGAGATCCCTCGGCTTTGGCCTGTGGCCGCCGCTCGGGATGACAAGAGGAGACCGTGTGCTAAACCTCGGAGTTGGCACACGTCTCGCCAACCGCAGAGAACGCAAACGCTACTATGAAGCGCTACAACAAAGAGCTGACCGCTGAGGAGCTGGCCGCTTTGCCCGACAGCGAGATTGACTACTCCGATATCCCTGAACTCGGCGAGGCGTTGTGGGCTAACGCTAAGGTTGTTGTGCCGACGGAGACGACGCGTATCACCATCCGAGTGGATCGTGACGTGATCGACTACTTCCGAGGTGGCGGACCGGGGTACCAGACGCGCATCAACGCGGTGCTTCGCTCGTTTGTCGACGCCCGCCGTGGCAAGGACGAGCGCTGATAGCACGCCCGTCTGTACGAACGCCTAAACTTCCACGCCTCCCATCCGATACCGCATGCAAGCAGCCGTATCAAACGGCTTCGTTCTCTGAACTCAGCAGTGAGCATCGCATGCGCTATCTCCTTCTCGTCGCTGGTCTACTTGTGATCAGTGCATGTACCTCCATCGACCCTACCGCCACGCCCGAAGCGCTGTACGACGACGCGGTGGCGGCATACGAGGCGGAGCAGCCTGTGCGGGCGTATCGCTTGTTGCATGCCGCATCAGACGCAGGCTCGTTTAACGCTGACTTTCACCTTGCCCGCTTCTATGGCTACGGTGAGTTGGCCGGGGCCAGCGGCGCGGTACCCGCAGACCCGATTATCGCGTTCAACACCTTCTGGGGCGGATGGGCGCAGGATGAGGAGCGCGCCAAACGCTACCAAGCCCAGGGTAGTGCCCGTGTAGAAGGGCTGGCCGAAGCTGGCGACCTTACGGCGATGACGGAGTTGGCGCTCGCTAAGCTGTACGATCGCGACATGACTTGGTACGGCATGACGGCTCCGCACGATGTAGCGGAGGCGCGGCGCTTGCTCGAAGCCGCCTCGGCACAGGGCCACGCCGAAGCATCGTTCATTCTGTGGGCCTCTCCGGGTGAACTCGACCTGGCGCAGGACGAGCGCGAGGCGTACTTGGCACGCGCCGAAGCGCAGGACCACGCGCACAGCTTTGCGATGTACACGACCATCCTCATGAGCAAGAACCCGCTGGCTGCGCTCACCTACTTGGAGCAACGCGCCAGCGAGGGGCATGCAGAGGCACCCCGTATCCTGGAGCGCTATCTGACCTCACTGCGCGATGAGGCCACTCGGCATGCTGGTCCGGCTGAGGTCATCGCCGCCTGGGACGCGGGCACCCGGAGTTAGCCGCCCTCTTGCTCCTCATTGGCGGTCGCCGTACCCTTCCTGGCGGGTTTATTCGTCTGAGGAGGCAAGCGGATGCGTATCGTTTGGAGCATAGGCACACTGATACTCGCAGCACTCGTCTGTCCTGTGGTGCAGGCGCAGGACCGCCCGGTGCTGAAGGACCTGCAGCCACTCACCGATCAGGTCATCCTGCTGCACCTCAGCGAAGGCTATGTGGATCACTTCGGCTTGGGCCAAGGCGACAACGACGACGTGTTGCACAAGAGCCCCATCGGCACCAACCGCATCGTCCAGCCAGGGCAATACACAATCACGAGCCCCGATGACGCCAACTACGCTGCCGAGATCGAGCCGCTGAGCGTGGGGCGCAAGAGCAAGGCGTCGGGCTTTACACGGGTGTGGCCTGATCTGCCCGTCGTCATGGACCACTGGCTCTACCTCGACCTGCCCGAGCCGCTCGTGCCCGGCAAAACGTACACGCTTGACTACCGCTTCTCCGGCGCGCGGCGCTCCGCGCAAAACGGCGACACCACGTTCGTCTACCAGCCCAGCCAGACGCGTACCGAGGCGGTGCACGTCAACCAAGTGGGCTACGTGCCCACGGCAGGCATGAAATACGCCTACGTCTCGCACTGGATGGGCGACGCGGGCCCGCTGGACCTGAACAGCTATGCCAACACGCCGTGCCACGTGCTCGACGACGCGACGGGCGAGGCAGCGTTCTCGTCCACGCTGCAACTGCGCAAGGACCTGGAGACGGGCGGGCCCGACACGGGGCAGAACAACGAGGGGCCGTACGCCAACTACTTCGGCGCCGACGTGTGGGAGTGCGACTTCTCGGCCTTCCAGACATCCGGCACGTACCGCATTTACGTGGAGCGCATCGGCGCGTCGTTTCCGTTTCGGATCGATGCCGATGTCTACCGGATTGCGTTCTACACGACCATGCGTGGGCTCTTCCACCAGCGCAGCGGCATCGCCTACGGACCGCCGCACACCGACTTCGTGCGCGAGCGCGACTTCCACCCGGACGACGGCGACCGCGCCGTGCTCTCTACCTGGCGCTACATGGACGGCGGCAACGCGTTCAGCGAGCTGCCGCAGTTTGCCACGGGCGAGGAGCGCGCATTCTGGGGCGGATGGCACGACGCAGGCGACTGGGACCGGCACCGCGGCCACCTCGAAGTCGGCTCTGACCTGCTGACGATGTTCGAGTTTGCGCCTGACCACTTCACTGACGGCGAATTCAACATCCCTGAGAGCGGCAACGGCATTCCTGACGTGCTCGACGAGGTGATGTGGGGCGTGGACTTCATGCGGCGGATGCAGCGCGCCGACGGCGCCGTGCATGGCGGCCTCGAAACCATCCGCCACCCCGACAACGGCGTCTCCTCCGTCACCGACACGGACACGTGGTACTCCTACGCTGTCGATCCCGAGGCGTCGCTGCGCTACGCGGCGGTGGCGGGGCACCTCGCGTTCGTCTTGCGGATGATCGACCAGCACGACCTCGCGAGCACGTACGCCACGACGGCGGCAGCGGCCTACGGCTGGGCGCTGGCAAACACAGCCCAGAACGAGCAGACGCGCCTCCGCGACGACCGGCACTACGCGGCCGCATCGCTCTTCAAACTCACGGGCGAGGAGCGCTACCAGACGCAGTTCAAGGCCGATAACATGATCACGACGTCCACACGCGGCCTGTGGGAGTTTCAGAGCCACGACCAGCAGTACGCCGCGTGGCTCTACGCCACCACCGACCAGCCGACCATCGACGCGGCGCTCAAGAACCGCATCCGCAGCGCGGCGATCAACTGGGCGCGCACGAATAACATCGACACGGCTCGGCGGCGCAGCGGGCGGACGGGCGCGCAGTGGTGGGAGCCGTCGTGGTTTGGCGGCGCCTCCACGCCCAAGTCGCTGCCGCTCATCGCCGCCCATTACCTCACGGGCGAGCAGCAGTACCTCGACTGGCAGTACACGACCGCCGACTACTTCCTGGGCGGCAACGGCCTCAACATGACGTGGGTGACGGGCCTGGGGCACCGCTCGCCGCAGGAAATCCTGCACGTGGACTCGTGGTACTACCACTACCCGGAGGGGCGCGGGCCAATTCCCGGTATCGTGCCGTACGGACCGCACCGCTGGGAGCCGTCGCGCGGCGAAGGCAACGGGCCGTGGCACGACCAGTGGGTCTTGCGCAACCATGTCTACCCCGCCGCCGACACGTGGCCGGTGCATGAGTTATGGTTCGAGAACCGCTACAATCCGCCCGTCAACGAGTACACCGTCAACCAAACCATCGGCAAGGCGGCGGCAGCGTACGGCTACCTCACGAGCGACCAGCCGGGGCCGCCTACGGGCGTCGGCAGCGTCGAGGAGGCGCCTGCGCCGTCGTTCCGACTGGAGGCCGCCTACCCGAACCCGTTCGACACCCGCACGACGCTCACCTTTGCGCTGGACACCCCTTCACCAGTGACCTTGGAGGTATTCGATGTGCTGGGCCGCCGCGTCCGTACGCTCGTCGATGCCGATACCGCGGCGGGCGTGCATCGCACCGCATGGGATGGTACTGACGATGCTGGGCATACCCTGCCTCCAGGCGTCTACCTGTACCGCATCCAGACCGGATTGCACACCGCTACCCGCTCACTCGTTCGCCTTCCCTGACAGGCTCGCCTATGCCTCTTCGTCTTGCCCTGATTCGCGTCTTCGTCCTGTGCGGCGCGTTGCTCCTCGCGCCTGCAGCATATGCCCAGGCTGTCTATGCGCCCGTCGCATCTCACGCCGCCACGATCGATTCGGCGCGCGCCCTTGCCCAAGCACACCTCGACACGCACGGTCTGCCTGGCCTGGCCATCGCCGTGGCTGTCGGAGAGGACTTGGTGTGGTCGGAGGGGTTTGGCTATGCTGATTTGGAGCATCGCGTGCCCGTCTGGCCGACGACTAAGTTCCGCATCGCCAGCATCTCGAAGCCGCTCGCGGCGGCGGCCGTGGCGCGGCTCGTAGAAGAAGGACGGCTAGATGTAGACGCCCCGGTACAAACCTATGTCCCCTATTTCCCCGAGAAGGCCCACGTGGTGACCACGCGCCAACTCGGCGGACACCTGGGCGGCATCCGGCACTATCGCGGTCAAGAGGTACTGCTCAACGAGCGGTTCGTGAGCGTGCAGGACGGCATCGACATCTTCAAAGACGACGCGCTTACCCATCCGCCGGGCTCAGCTTATGCCTACAGCAGCTATGGGTGGAACTTGATCAGCGCCGTGGTCGAGGGCGCATCGGGGCAAGACTTCCTGTCCTACATGCGCGCCGAGGTGTTTGCGCCGCTCGGCATGCACCACACCGTGGCCGACCATGTGGACAGCCTCATCGTGCAGCGCGCCCGTCAATACGCGAAGAGTGCCGACGGGCATTGGATGAACGCACCGGCCGTCAACAACAGCTACAAGTGGGCGGGCGGCGGCTTCCTCTCGACCACCGAAGACCTCATCCGCTTCGCCCAAGCGCACTATGAGCCTGGATTCTTCGACCAGGAAATACTCGACCTGCTGTTCACCGAGCAACAGACGACCGCGGGCGAGGGCGTGAACTATGGCTTTGGATGGCAGCTAGCCACGCTGGACGACGGACGCTCATTGATCGCCCACAACGGCGGTGCGGTAGGCGGCACCACGCGCCTCGTCTTCAACCCCGAGACCCGCGTCACCGTAGCCCTACTCATCAATCAGCAAGGCGCGGACCTTGGCCTGGCGAACGCCTTGCTCGACCTGTTCGAGGCGAATCGGTGAGCAAGGCCTGGCTACCCTCTCACCTTCGCACGGCCTACAGGCTAAACTATTCTCGCTTGGGAGGCGCGAGTGCTGCCGGGCTGCACTGCGCGAACGGCTGATCTGCTGAAAGAGCAAACCGGTACCCCTGCGAGAACTCATCCACGAGGGTAGCGAACTGCGTTGTATGCGCTGGATCGAGGTTACGCATGTTGTACACCAGCTGCTTAATCGTACCATCTTCTCGGAAGTAGAAACGAAAGAAGCCTCGCATCGGCTCTGTCCACTCGAGACCACCATCCGCTAGATGAGCCGCAAGATCGCCCAACAAACCCCGCCACGCCTTGAACACCTCCGCTTGCTGTGTCGGAAACGCCGACTCATCGGGGTCAGCAGCGGCAGCAGGAACATGCAATGAGTCGAGGAGCGAAATGTCAATTTGATGAGCGTCGACTTGATCGAACGATACTGCGACACGGTCTTGCGCTTGCCCTCCTATGCTTGTAGCACACAACAGGACGAGTGCTATAATTGCAACTTGCTTCAGTTCTCTACTAGACATCACATACTACCAAGATCGTTTAAAAGAAGGTAGATGTCTGTTGATAGGTAAAGTTGCTCACCGCCCCACTTAATCCTTTCTTTTTTGCTCTTTCAGCTGTTCATCCCACAAGTGATGTTCATGAGTCGTGGCACCCGATCGACGCCTTAACCTCATGTAGCTGCGCAAGACACGTTCATTTCAGCAGCACTAGCGAACCCGTAGCCGAGAACGCGCCTGCCTCGATGCGGTAGAGGTACGTGCCGCTGGGCAGCGCAGCGGCTTCGAAGGCGACAGTATGGCGGCCCGTAGCCTGACGCACGCCGTCGAGCAGCACGCGCACCTCGCGGCCCAGCATGTCGTACACAGCGAGGCGGACGGGCACGGCTTGGCCCAGGTCGTAGCTGATGGTCGTCTGTGGGTTGAACGGGTTGGGATAGGCGCCGTGCAGCGCGAACCCACCCGGTAGCGTCTCCTCGGCTTCGTTGGCTACGTTGGAGGCGTTCCACGCGGTGACGCCAAACGAACCGATGCCGCCCGTGAAGCGATAGGGGGCGGTGCCTTCGATGAACGCATCCGCATCGTTCCACACACCCGCCAGCACTGCCTGTCCCGGCCGGCCGCTGTCATCGCGCCCGCCCCACTGCGCGAAGTCCACGTACACATCGGGGCTCGTGGAGCGGAAGGTATTCGTTGAGAAGAGCCCGATGTTGTCCGCACCCGCCTCAGCCAGTCCTGTTGCCACATCCAGCACGGCTTCCTCCTCAGGTGCCAAAACCAAATCCGCCCCGGTCACCTGCTCGTACTGACCCACGTTCAAGCAAAACCAGTACCCGCTGATGTCCACCTCTTCGGTGCCGACGTTCTTGACGCGAATGCGGTTGTTCGACGGGTTGATGGCGATCATACGCACCGTAGCCGTGCGCGCCTGCCACACGGGGCTGCCGAAAGCACCTGGCGTCAGGTCGCCCACGTAGTACGGCGCGCTGCCAGTGATAAACGTGTTGGCATCGTCCCAGCGGCCCGCCATCAACGCCTTGTCCACGCGCAGGCCGTCGGCACCCCACTGGGCGTAGTCGCGCAGCGAGGCGGGGTTGCCGTTGTTGAAGCCGAGCAGGTTGGTCGAGAAGAGCATGAGTCCGCCCTGACCGTCGAGGACGCCGCCCTCGGCGAGTACGCGCACGGCCACGCGCTCGCCGGGCTCCAGCATCAGATCACCTTCCACAACCTCGACCTCCTCGGGGTTGCCCAGGTGCGGGTAGACGCCCGGGAGCGTGCAGAAGAAGAAGCCCGAGATGTCGAGCGCGACATCGTCGGCGTTCTCGATCACGACGATGTCGTTGGCGGGCACAATGTGCGTCATGCGGATCTCGGTGTCGCCCAGCCAGAACGCCGTGCCCGCATCGGCGGCGGTGCCGAGGAAGGTGAACGGCGGGGCGCCAGTGGCGAAGCTGTCGGCATCGTCCCAGCGTCCGGCGGTGACGGCCTGCCCGACGCGGGTGGACGCGGTGACGCCGCCCCAGGTGACGAAGTCGAGCATGACGGTGGGGTCGGTGGTGCCGAAGGAGGCGCTGGCGAGCAAGGCCAGCTCGTCGTTCGCCGTCAGGTCGGTGATGGGGTTGAAGGCGCCGGACTGCCCGTCCGGGCTGATGTTGAGGACGACTTCCTCCATGGGCTCAAGCACGAGATCGCCGGAGACGATGGCGACGGAGGCCGCTTCGCCGATGCGGTCGTACTGGGGGCGCTGGCAGAGCCAGAAGTCGGAGATATCGACGGTGTCGGAGCCGAAGTTCTTGATCGTCACCCACTCGTTCTCGGGGTTGACGCTCACGAGGCGTATGTCCTGAGCCTGGGCATGCTGCGGCAGGAGAGCGCTTGCCCAAGCGACTAGGACCAGGGCGAGTGTGGAGAGGAAGCGAGCGGGGCGCCCAAAGTGACGGGTGACGTGGTAAGGGTGGTTCATCGAGGAGTAGGGTCAACGTGAGGATTCAAACAGCCAACGTTCGCGGTGCCCATGCTGCAGCCATCAAAGCCCGCACGGCGCGAATCGTCGCCTCTAAGAGTTCACGAGTCTACTGCGATGACCACACCGCCAACCGTAAAAATGAGCCGCCCTGTGCGCTACCATCATCTCCCGCATGAAAATGACGCATCTGGGTCATCCGCATGACGACGCTACAGACCGAGCGATGTGCGTCTGACGTGGTGCTCCGAACAGCGCCGCACGCGTCCTGGAGCCGAACCCCATACCGCGCCTCAGTGCCCGCCCGCCGTCACACGCAGCATCTCCTCGACGGATGTGTCGCCCAGCTTGACGATCTCCTTGGCCGAGTCGTTGAGCGTCAGCATGCCGTCGCGCAGGGCGGCGTCGCGGATGGCGTCTTCGTCGATCTTCGTCTCGCTCTCCACAATCAGGTGGCGGATCTCGCGTGAGAAGCGCATCGTCTCGGTGATGGCGCGGCGGCCCTTGTAGCCGATCCCCTTACACTTGGGGCAACTGGGGCGATGCCCCGCCTTGTAGAACGTCGTCGTCTCAGCTTCCTCCTCGGTGAAACCCATCTTCTTGAGCAGCACGCGGTCGGGGTCATCGTCGACCACCTTGCACTCGGTGCAAAGCTTGCGGATGAGACGCTGGGCCACGACGAGGTTGATCGCGTAGGCGATCAGGAAGGGCTCCACGCCCATCTTGTACAGACGGCTGACGGCGCTCGGCGCGTCGTTGGTGTGGAGGGTCGAGAAGGTCAGGTGGCCCGTGTTGGCGAGCTTGATGGCGAGCTCTGCAGTCGGCCGGTCGCGCATCTCCCCCACCATGACGATGTCGGGGTCGTGGCGCAGGATGGCCCGGATGGCTTGCTCCAGGCTCAGCTTGTGGCTCAGCTTGATCTGCCGCACGCCGGGAATCAGGTATTCGACCGGGTCCTCCACGGTGAGTACGTTCTTCTTGGGCGAGATCACCTGATAGAGCGAGGCGAACAGGGTTGTGCTCTTGCCCGAGCCCGTCGGGCCCGTCAGGATGACCATGCCGTGCGGCTGACGGATGGCGTCCTCAAAGCGCTCCAAGGCCACATCGAGCAGGCCCAGCTTGCGGAGGTCGGTGACCACCTTGCGGTCGTCCAGGATACGGAGGACGATGCTCTCCGCCTTGATGTCTTGCGCAGCGCTCGCCACCGGGATGATCGACACGCGGAAGCGGATGAGCGTGCCGTCAATCTTGCGCTGGATGAAGCCGTCCCGCGCCATGTCGCGCTCGAAGCGGTCTACGTTCAGCGAGTTGTCTTTCACCACAGCGATGAACGACTCGGGATGGATGCGCTCTTCGCGGTGCCAGAGCTGCAGCTCGCCGTCCACGCGGAAGTGGATTTCGATCTGCTTGTTGGGGTTCGGAATGATGTGAATGTCTGAGGTGCCGCGCCGCACGCCCTCGACGAGCGTCGCCTCGAAGAGGTTGAGCAGCGAGGAGCGGCTGATTTCCGCCTCCAGCGCGTCCTCATCGAGCAGCTTCTCCTCTTCTTCCTGGAAGCTCGTGCCCAGGTCGAAGGCCATGTCACTTCCGTCTTCGATGCGCTCCAGAAACTCGTTGCGTTGCGGGAACGCCTTGGCCAGGGCCTCCTCAATGGCGGCTCGGTTGGCGTACTGCAGTTCGTAGCGCCCGTTGCCAATGGTCTTCACCAGCCCGGGTACGTCGGGCGAGGTCGGGTCGTACGTGGCAAACACCATCGTGGCGTCGGCGCCTTTGCCGAGCAGTTCGATGGGCATGACCGTCAGGTCCTGCATGCGGTGCCACTGCTCCTTCGTGTACCACTCCTCGATGCGCGTGACAAACTCGACGGCTTCGTCTTCGATGAAGTTTGCCTCTTTGAAGGCGTAGATGGTCGCGGCTTCGCGGTACACCACCTCCGCGTTCACGCCGGGCTCGCGGGCGATCACGCGCCACAGCGCTTCGCTCTTGCCCTCGGCCTCCTGCTGTTTCCACACGTGCCACGCCGACTCGATCTGCTCCACCTCCACCAGCTGGTTGAAGAGCAGCATAATGGCCACGCGGTCGCGCAAGTCGATCGCCGAGAACCCACCGTCCTCAGGCTCTGGCGCGGGCGCGAAGGCGGCCTTGGGTGGCGCAGCCTCCGGCAACGGCGGGGCCTCGAAGGACGGTAACGGCGGTAGCGTCTCCAGCGGCGGCAACGGCTCCGACGGTGTCCGCACCTCCGGTATCGACGGCGGTACCAGCGACAGGTGAGGCGGCGGCGGTGTGGCGCCGTCGGCTGGTGGACGCGTCTGTACAGACGAGCCGCCATACAGCGGGTCTTCGTCGAAAGGCATCGAGAATCGGTTGGCGTCGTCGCTCATGGCAGGCAGTGGGTGCGGGGCTGGGGATCGTGTACGACCATACAGCCTCAGTATCGGCCAGCTAAACGCCTGCATTAAGCGGATTGCAGCGCATACCGTAACTCACACGTACGTGCTCACGTTACGAGAGGCCTACTCCTATCGCGCAGCTCTCTCCCCTTGCCATGCCCTGCCTCGTCGCCCTGATCGCGCTACTGGCGCCCCGCGTCGTTATCCTTGCCCTGTGGCTCGTCACCGAGTGGTTTCAGGGCGTCTTCGACGTCTTCGTCTGGCCGCTGCTCGGCTTTTTCTTCATGCCCTTCACCATGCTCTGGTACTCGGCCGTGGTCAACTGGTACGGCGGCGCCTGGGGTACGCTCCAGATCGTCGGGCTCGTCATTGCCATCATCGCCGACCTCTCGCCGTCCAGCGTCAAGCGGAAGAGGAAATAGCTGCTGCGAGTCGGCGGGTTACACCGTTGTAGCATTTTGATAGACACGCGCAACAGCATCTTTACGCAGGGAGGCGAGGGAGGCCGCTATCTTCACGGTGTCCTTCTCTTCGTACAGCGTGTGTTATGATTCTCACGTTTCTCGACCGCTACCGCGAGATCGGCTTGGCGGTCCTCCGCATCGGCATCGGCCTCTGCTTCGCCTTCCTCCACGGGTTCTCCAAGATGTTTTCGGGCCCCGAAGGCTGGGAAGGCCTTGCCGAGGCCGGTGGCATCCCGTTCGCGCAAGTCTTCTTCGGCTTCATGGGCGCCTTCAGCGAGTTCTTCGGGGGGCTGTTTATTGCAGCGGGCTGGCTCTTCCGTCCTGCGCTCTTCCTCGCCTTCTGCACCATGATGGTCGCCATCTACGGCAACATCCAGCGGGGCAACAACTTCTCGCATGCGTTGGAGCTGGCCATCGTCTTCGCCGGGCTCTTCCTGACGGGGCCTGGTCGCTACAGCGTGGATGCGATGTTCACGAAGCCTAAGCTCGCACGCTGACGGCCCCATGGAACCAACGACGACAGCAGCGGAGCCTTCACAGCGTGGCCCGCTCGGCGAGGTCGCACGGCTGTTCTTCAAGCTGGGGCTGATTGCGTTCGGAGGCCCAGCGGCGCACATCGCGATGATGGAGGACGAGTTTGTGACGCGCCGCAAGTGGATCTCGCGGCAGCACTTCCTCGACCTCATCGGCGCCACCAACCTCATCCCGGGCCCAAACTCGACCGAGATGACGATGCACGTGGGCTACGAGCGCGCCGGATGGCCGGGGCTGTTCGTGGCGGGCGGCTGCTTCATCTTCCCCGCGGTGGTCATCACGGGCGTGCTGGCCTGGCTGTACGTGACGTACGGCAGCCTCCCCGCCGTGGAGCCGTTCCTCTACGGCATCAAGCCCGCCGTCATTGCCATCATCTTGGGCGCGCTGTGGAAGCTCGGCAAGAAGGCCGTGAAAGGCTGGCGGTTCGCCGTGCTCGGGCTCGGAGTGGCCGCCGGTGTGCTAGCAGGGCTGGGCGAGGTGCCTGCACTGCTCATCGGCGGTGTCATCGGCATGCTGTGGCTGAAGTTCTCGGGGTACGACGGCTCGCGATCAGCCTCGGCGCTACTGCCCATTCTGTTTCAGGACACGGCGCCGGGTGCGGTAGCCGCCGGAGCGGGTGTGGCGGCCGCTGGTGCAGTGGCCAGCGTGTCAGTGTGGAAGCTGTTCTTCTTCTTCTTCAAGGTCGGCGCCATCTTGTACGGCAGCGGCTACGTGCTCGTGGCCTTCCTCGAAGGCGGCCTCGTGCAAGACCTGGGCTGGCTCACGCAAGGCCAGCTCCTCGACGCCATCGCCGTGGGGCAGTTCACGCCCGGCCCTGTGCTCTCTACCTCCACCTTTATCGGCTACCTCATCGCCGACAT
>JBCDJT010000146.1:0-12024 GCA_038747545.1 Bacteroidota bacterium | reverse complement strand
GCTGCGCGTAGAGCGCACGTTTCTGCACTTCGTCATGCCGTCGGTTGCTGGGCGAGAGCACTTCGACGACGAGGTCGGGTGCGCCGACGAGGCCGTGCCGCTTGATGCGGTCTGCGTGTTCCTGTGCTACGTAAAGCAGGTCGGGTTGCACCACATCGTGGTCAGACAGGATGACGTCGTAAGGGGCGATGAACGCCTCGCCTATCGGGTGCTGGCGCAAGAACAGGGAAAGCTCAACGTAAAGCCGCCCGAGTAAGCGCTGGTGGAAGGTGTTGGGCGCAGGTGCCATGTATTCGATGCCTGCAATGATTTCGCGTTGTCGCCCGTCGTTTGGGAGCTGGCAGTAGTCCTCGTAGGTGAGGCGCGCAGATGTAAGCCTTTCTGTCGTCATCACGAACCTCAAGAGATCTAAGCAAACAGCTTTTCAAGTGGTAGCGCGAAGCCGGGCAGCATCGGCGAGGTGAGCACATCGCCCGCTTCGGCAGTGAGCACGACGGCCTCCACGTAGCCGTCGTCGGTGAGGCGGTAGATGCGCACAGTGTCCGCCTCCGAATCGACCATCCAGTACTCTTCAACGCCGTGTTTCTCGTACAGGGCGCGCTTGACCACCTCGTCGCGGCGGCGATTGCTGGGCGAGAGGACTTCGACGATGAGATCAGGCGCCCCCTCCAAGCCACGTTTAGCGATGAGGTGTGCCTTCGCCTGTGAGATAAACACAAGGTCCGGCTGGACGATGTTCTCATCATCCAAGATTACATCCAGTGGGGCCACAACCGCCTCTCCAATGGGATGCAACTCCAGATATGTACTGATGCTGGTCAGGATGCGTACCAGATAGCGCTGATGCCAGAAGCTGGGCGCGGGCGACATAAACAGGTCTCCATCGATGATTTCGTAGCGCTTGCCGTCCTCCGGCAGCACGCAATAGTCCTCATACGTGAGGCGGATGGGCGTGAGCTTTTCAATCGTCATGGCGGGTCCTCGTACTCGTAGCAACTCCAATCAAACGCGTCTGCCGAGAAAGTCAAGCCTCGGCTACGGCGGTCTCTTCCTCCTCGGGCTCGTCAACTTCGTCAGGCTCCGGCTCGTCGTCGCTGGCCATGTCGTCCAAGTTGACGGCTTCGGCGTCCTCGGCGTAGGCGGAGCGGTCGAGTTCGAGGCGGAGGAAGCGGCCCGTCGGCGTGTCCTGCAGGGCGAGGTCGTCGGGGGTACCGCTGAACAGGATCTGGCCGCCTGCTGCGCCGCCGTCGGGGCCGAGGTCGATGACGTGGTCGGCGACTTTGACGACGTCGAGGTTGTGCTCGATGACGAGGACCGTGTTGCCCTTGTTGACGAGCGCCTGCAGCACCACGAGCAGGTGACGGATGTCCTCGAAGTGTAGCCCGGTGGTGGGCTCGTCGAGGATGTAGAGTGTGCTGCCGGTACCCGGGCGCGAGAGTTCTTTAGCGAGCTTGACGCGCTGCGCCTCACCGCCGGAGAGCGTCGTGGCTTGCTGCCCCAGGCGCAGATAGCCGAGGCCCACGGAGTGCAGCGTGCGCAGCTTCCGGGCGATGCGCGGCACGGGCTCGAAGAACTCCAGCGCATCCTCGACGGTCATGTCTAGCACCTCGGCGATATTCTTGCCCTTGTAGCGCACCTCCAGCGTCTCGGCGTTGTAGCGCTGCCCCTTGCACGTCTCGCACTCCACATACACATCCGGCAGGAAGTTCATCTCCAGCTTCACGATGCCCGCGCCCTTGCACGTCTCGCACCGCCCGCCCTTCACGTTGAACGAGAACCGCCCCGGCTTGTAACCACGAATCTTGGACTCCGGCAGCTCCGCAAACAGCGTGCGGATATGACTGAAGAGCCCGGTGTACGTGGCCGGGTTCGAGCGCGGCGTCCGCCCGATGGGGCTCTGGTCAATGTCGATGACCTTGTCGATGTGCTCCAGCCCCTCGATGTTGAGATACGGCAGCGGCACCCGCTTCGACTGGTGAAAGTGCTGCGCGAGGATCGGGTAGAGCGTCTGGTTGATGAGGCTCGACTTGCCCGAGCCCGAGACACCCGTCACGCACGTCAGCGTACCCAGCGGGAGGCGCAGCGTGTCGCCTTTGAGGTTGTGGCCGGTGGCGCCTTCGAGCAGGACCTCGTGGCCCGAGCCTGCGCGGCGCTGCATCGGCAGGAAGATCTGCCGCTCGCCCTGGAGGTACGCCGAGGTCAGGCTCGTGTGGCCGTTCACGCCCACGGGCAGCGCCTCGGGCTTCGACGCGCCTAGGATTTCGCCGCCGTGCTCGCCCGCGCCGGGGCCGATGTCCACCACGAAGTCTGCGGCTTCGATCATCTCGCGGTCGTGCTCCACCACGAGCACCGAGTTGCCCAGGTCGCGCAGCTGCCGCAGCGAGCCGATCAGCTTCTCGTTGTCGCGCGCGTGCAGGCCGATGCTCGGCTCATCCAGCACGTAGAGCACGCCGACGAGCTGGGTGCCGATCTGCGTGGCGAGGCGGATGCGCTGGCTCTCGCCGCCCGAGAGCGTGCGCGCCGTGCGGTCCAGGCTCAGGTAGCCCACGCCTACGTTGATCATGAAGTCGAGCCGCTCGGTGATTTCCTTCACGATGGGCTGCGCGATGAGCGCCTGGCGGTTCGTGAAGTGCTTCGGCGCGTCGGCAAAGAACTGGCGCAGCGTCACGAGGTCCATCTGCACCAAATCGTGGATGTTGTAGTCGCCGATGCGGTACGACAGGCTCTCGCGCTTGAGGCGCCCGCCGCCGCACGTCTTGCACGGCATCTGCCGCATGAACGCCTCGGCCCACTTGCGCTGCCCCGACGACGACGTGTTCTCGTACGTATGCCAGATGTGCTGGTGCAGCCCGCCGAAGCGGTGCTGGTACTTCACCTCGCGCTTCTTGTACGTGTAGACGATGTCGAACTGCCGGTCGCCCGCGCCGTCCATGATGACCTCCATCTGCTCGTCGGTCAGGTCGCGCAGGGGCGTGTCGAAGTCGAACTTGTACGCCTTGGCGACCGCCTTCATCTGGCTGAAGATCCACACGTCGCGGGGCTTGCCGAGCGGCGCCAGCCCGCCCTGCGCGATGGTCTTGTCGGGGTTGGGAATGATGAGCGCGGGGTCCAGCTCTTGGCGCGTGCCGAGGCCGTTGCAGTCGGGGCACGCTCCGTACGGCGAGTTGAACGAGAACGTGTTCGGCGACGGCTCGTCGTACGACAGCCCGCTCTCGGGATCGACGAGGTAGCGGCTGAAGAGGTGGTCGCGCTCCTCCGCACCTCCGCCTACCACGGCGGCGATCAGCGTGCCGCTGCCCATCCCCAGCGCCACATCCACCGACTGCGCCACGCGGTGCCGGATGCCGTCCTTTACCACCAGCCGGTCCACCACCACTTCGATGTCGTGTGTCTTGTAGCGATCCAGCTTCATGCCCTTGCGGATCTCCCGCAGCTCACCGTCCGTGCGGACGCGCTCGAAGCCCTGCTTGGCGATCTGCTCGAACAGCTCGCGGTAGTGGCCCTTGCGGCCCTTCACCACCGGCGCCAGCAGCAACACCTTCGCGCCCTTCGGCAAGCCCAAGATGCCGTCGATGATCTCGTCATCACTCTGCTTGCGCATCTTGTTGCCCGTCGTATACGCATACGCCGTGGCAGCGCGGGCGTAGAGCAGGCGCAGGAAGTCGTAAATCTCCGTCACCGTGCCCACCGTAGAGCGCGGGTTGCGGCTGACCGTCTTCTGCTCGATCGAAATGACGGGACTCAGGCCGTCGATGTAGTCCACATCGGGGCGCTCCATCATGCCCAAGAACTGTCGGGCGTACGCGCTCAGGCTCTCCATGTATCGGCGCTGCCCCTCGGCGTAGATCGTGTCGAACGCGAGGCTGCTCTTGCCCGACCCGCTCAGCCCCGTGATGACGACCAGCTCGCCGCGCGGGATGTCGAGATCGACGTTCTTGAGGTTGTTCTCGCGGGCGCCGCGTATCGTAATCGTCTCGTCCATGAGGCCGCGTCGGGGGTGTGGAAACGGTGGGGATCAGCAACCCAACCGAACGATGCCCGAAACGCCGACGTTCCTCGCTTTACACATTAAAAACACATACGCCGAATCGGTGTGCAACCCCGTTACAGCATAACCCGATGGGCGAGGTCTACATCCCCAGCCAGCCTTTCACGATGGCGACGCCGAGGGCCATGACGAGCAGGTTGGCCAGGGCGATGGGCAGCAGGTACATCCAGCCGATGCGCATGAGCTGGCTGTACTTGAAGCGCGGCAGCGTCCAGCGGACCCAGATGAAGAGGAATGCGAAGAACGCGGCCTTCAGGATCAGCGAGCCGACCTGCATCACGCCGAGGAATATGCTGCCTTCCAAACCCGGGAAGGTGGAGAGGAGCAGCCCTTCAAACGGCAGCAGGTAGCCGCCCAGGAACAGGATCACAATGAAGAACGACGCCACGAAAAAGTTGATGTACTCGGCCAAGAAGAACATGCCGAACTTCATGCCGCTGTACTCGGTGTGGTAGCCGCCCACCAGCTCCTGCTCCGCCTCGGGGAGGTCGAACGGTGCGCGGTTGGTCTCGGCGAACGCGGTGATGACGAAGAGCACGAAGCCGATGGGGTTGCGGAAGATATTCCAGCCGAACCAGCCCATCTGGTCGTCGATGATTGCCGTGAAGTTGAGCGTGCCGCTGATGATGACCACCGAAGCGACGGCCAGGCCCATCGACAGCTCGTACGAGATCATCTGGGCCGAGGAGCGCAGGCCGCCCAGGAGCGAGTACTTGCTGTTGGAGCTCCAGCCCGCCAGCGTGATGCCGTAGACGCTGATCGACGTGAGGGCCAGCAGCGCCAGCACGCCCATGTCGATATCGGCGATGACCACGCCGCGCGCCCAGGGAATCAGCGCCCCCGCCGACATGGCGATGATGACCATTACCGTCGGGGCCAGGCTGTGGATGAAGCGGTTTGACGCCTCGGGCGCGATGTCTTCCTTGAAGACCAGCTTGAGCACGTCGGCGAAGGGCTGCAGGAAGCCGAACGGCCCCACGCGGTTTGGCCCCGGTCGGTTCTGGATATACGCCGACACCTTCCGCTCGGCGTACACCAGCACCGAGGCGGAGACGAGCAGGAAGTTGAGGATCAGAAACCCGACGGCGGGCACGAGATACAGCGGTACGCCCATGCTTGAGGCTCAAGCTTGTTTGATATGTACGACGCCTAAGGTACGCCTAGGCAAGCAGGCCCACGACACCGAAGGCAGCTTTTTTTGAGATTTCACCCCGCAGGAGCCGCGTTTCGTCCTACAGACGCACAGCGAGGCGATGTTGTATATTGCGCCCAGCACCCACAAGCGCGTTCGTGCGGAGACACCATGGAAGTACCTGCTCTTCGGGGCCTCGAGATCGATCCCAGCTTGCTTGTTCAAGAGCAGGCAGTCGCAGTCGCCGAACGCACCTCGTCGCTACGCATCGGCGTGCCGCGCGAGGTGTCGAACGAGGAGCGGCGGGTAGCGCTGGCGCCGAGCGGCGTGATCGCGCTCGTGGCTGATGGGCACGAGGTGTACGTCGAGAAAGACGCTGGTGCTCAAGCGCATCTCACCGACGCCGAGTACGCCGACGCCGGGGCTACCATCGCCCCCACGCCCGAAGCGCTGTACGCTGCTGCCGACCTCATCGTGAAGGTCGGGCCGTTGACCGAGAGTGAGCTGGACTACCTGCAGGAGAAGCAACTCATCATCTCGGCGCTGCACCTCGGCAATGCGTCGCCGGAGTTCTTTAAGCGGCTGATGGATCTCTCCATCACGGGCATCGGCTTCGAGTTCATGCGCGACGCCGACGGCACGCTGCCGATCGTGCGGATGATGCACGAGATCACGGGCTCGCTGGCGGTGCAGATCGCAGCGCGCTACCTAGAGAGCGACGAGGGCGGCATGGGCATCATGCTCGGCGGCATCAGCGGCATCCCGCCCGCCACGGTGGTGATCCTGGGCGCGGGCGTCGTCGGCGAGTGGGCGGCGCGCACGGCGCTGGCCTTTGGCGCGCATGTCATCGTCCTCGACAGCGACCTCACCGCGCTCCGCAAGCTCGAAAACTACCTCGACCGCCGCGCCACCACGGCGATGGCATCGCCGCAGTACATCCGGCAGGCCGTGCGGTCTGCACACGTCGTGATTGGCGCGATGATGACCGAAGGCAAGCGCTCGCCGCTGCTCGTCACCGAGGACATGGTAGCCGATATGCGGCCCGGTTCGGTCATCGTCGATGCGGTCACGGACCAAGGCGGCTGCATCGGGACCTCACGACCGACGACGCACTCCGACCCGGTCTACCGCGTACACGACGTGGTGCATTACTGCGTACCGAACATGCCGTCGAACGCGGCGCGCACGGCCAGCTATGCGCTGTCGAACGTGCTCGTACCGTACCTCATGCAGATCGCCTCGGTCAGCAACATCAACGAGGCGCTCTGGCGCAACGTGGGCTTGCGCAACGGCACGTATGTCTACCGCCGGCACCTCACCAAGAAGAGCCTCGCCACGCTCTTCGGCATGCCGCACCGCGACATCGAACTGCTGATCGCCACGGGCATCTAAGCTGCGCTTTGGGTGCCTGTGCGCTGCCACCGAGACCAGACGTTGAGCGTGATGTATCCTATGAGAATGGCGACAGCAGCCCCGCCGAGTGCTCCAAAACCGGCCAACTGCCAATTGAGGTATTGTGTGGGCTGGTACATCATAGCTGCGGTGCCGATGGCCACAACCAGCCCGTAGCCAAGACCTACGCCGAAGATGACAGGCTTTGCGTCGCGCAGCCCGTTTGCATTGTCGCGGCCGATGTAGGTGAACGCGAGCCAAAATCCTCCGAAGAGCCCGAGAAACACGGCGCTTTGCGAGAAGGTGCTCACTGTGCGGATGCTCTCAGAGACGGAGGGGTTGCCGATGAAGAAGAGCATCGACAGCCCAACCGTGATGCCGAGGATGCAGAGGGCTTGTTTAGTGCGCAGCTCCATAGAGGCGAGGGGCAGATGATAACTGGATCCTGAATTTAGCCACAATATGCACACCCAGGTAGAGCGATTCCTGTACGCGGTTACAAACTAGACAAACACGACGTGTGCCTCGGCTGCCGATTCGAGTGGGATGAAGTCGGGCTCCAAGTCAAACGCCTGCTGGTAGTCCTCCGCAACGCGCGCTTTGAAGTCGCCTGCGGCGCCCGGATGGATCAGGTTGACGGTGCAGCCGCCGAAGCCCGCGCCGCTGAGCCGGGCGCCGTAGCAGCCGTCCACGGCTTGGGCAGAGGCGACGAGCTGGTCGAGGTGCGGCGAGCTGATGGCATAGTCGTCGCGCATACTGGCGTGCGAGGCGTTGAACAAGGCGCCGAGCTGGTCGAAGTCGGCAGCGCGGAGGGCGGCGACGCTGTCGAGAACGCGCTGGTTCTCCGTGAGCACGTGCCGCACGCGTTGGCGGGTGGTCGGATCGAGCGCATGTTGCTCGGCCTCGAACAAGCCCCAAGGCACGTCGCGGAGCGCTTGGATGCGGGCGTCGTGCTGCCGGAAGTGCGCCACGGCGGCTTCGCACGCGGCGCGGCGCTGGTTGTACGCCGAATCGGCGAGGTCGCGTGGTGCTTTGCTGAAGACGATCATCAGCATGGCGTCATCCGATGCGAACGGTACCGCCTCGTACGCCAGCGAGCGGCAGTCGAGGAAGAGCGCGTGGCCACGCTGCCCCAGGCGCGACGCGAACTGGTCCATGATGCCACACTGCACGCCCGCGAAACGATGCTCCACGCGCTGTCCCATCCGCGCCATGGCCTCGCCCGGCAGCGCGAAGCCGAACGCGCCTTGCAGTGCCATCCCCACCGCCATCTCCAGCGAGGCCGACGAGCTCAGCCCTGCGCCCACCGGCACATCGCCTACCACTGAGGCGTCGAAGCCCCGGTCGATCATCCGAAGCTCACGCAGGATGACGGCCACGCCCAGCACGTAGCTGAACCACGCGGTCAGCCCGTTTTCGAGGTTGGCGCCCAGCCGACCAGTGAGGGACGTCTCCACGCGCGCCCCGCCCCGCTCTGTGTATAACCGGACTTGGTCGTCCGCACGAGGCCGAAGGGCGACTGCTGTCCCACGCGCAAGCGGCATCGGCAGCACGAAGCCGTCGTTGTAGTCGGTGTGCTCGCCGATCAGGTTGACGCGGCCCGGCGCAAAGCCCACCACGGCCGCAGGGGTGCCGAACGCACGCACGTGCGCCTGTGCAGCCGCATCGGTCAGGGTCATTAGCATTGACGTGGAGGACTGCCGTAGCGGGGAGATGTTACTGTGTTATTTGACAAGCAGGGCACGGCGCGTTGCAGCGAAGGTTTCCCCGCTGGCGCGGACGAGATAGAGCCCACTGGCTAGCACGGATGCATCGAGCGTGAACGTATGCAGCTGGCTGGGGTCCAGGCGCCCCTGATGTAGCATGGCTACGCGGCGGCCCGTGACATCGTAAACGCCGATGTTGACCTCTTCTTGCTGCCGGAGGAGCAGGCTGAACTGGGCGGTGGGATTGAACGGATTAGGGTACACCTCCGAGAGCACGTAGGCCTCCGGCATCTCTACCGTGACCTCTACCTCAGGGCTGTACTCGAACGTCCCGTCGAAGTCGACCTGCTTGAGACGGAACTGGTACGTGCCTGGGGCAAGTCCTGTTAGTTGATGAGTGTAGGTTTGTGCCTCTAGCGTGGTGCCTTGGCCCGCCACAAAGTCCACCTCTGTGAAGCCACCCTCGAAGTAGCGTTGCTCGATGGCGAAGCCTGCATTGTTGGTCTCCGAGGCCGTCTGCCACGTGAGCAGCGTCCCATCTTCGGTAGCCACGCCGCCGAAAGCGACGAGCTCAACTGGCAGCGCATTATCTACGCCCGTCACGGAGTTCACCACAGGACGCAAGCGCCAATCGAGGTCTGAGCCAAACCCAACGGCGTTAGTGACAAAGCCTCCGCCCCCATTCACGCTAGAGCGTCCATCGGGCGAACCCGTGTCGGCACGCAGGCTGAGGTTACCGCCCCCCGTGGTGACGTCGAACACGAGGTGGTAGTCCGTTCCAGCCGTGAGGTCGGCAGTGGCGCCTGTGAGGTCTACGTAGTTCCAACTGAAGTTCATCAGGGCGTCCTCATCGAACGTGACCGTGTTGCTGCCTGCCAGTTTTGCGCTGGGGAGGCCGGCGTTGTCGGTCCAGATTTCAAACGCGATGTCGGCAGTCCGGGTATTGGTGGTGGAGGGGTGGAAGAACGCGCCGGTAACCCGCCCGCTTTGTGCAGGCGAGAACCGGACAGCAGCTTTTTGACCTGCGCTCAAGGCCACGCCCCCATCGCCTGTCCAGGTGTCGAAGCTGATGACTTCACGGGTGGTGCTGCCCCCTGCGTTAATGGCTTTGACCATCGCCTCGAACGCGTCGAGCTTGCCGTGGCCCCACTCGTTGTCAGAGGTGAACCCGCCGCAGCTTCCCGAGACGAAGGCGTCGCAGTCGGCAGCGTCAGTGAGCAGCGTTTTGACTTGGCTGCTGGTGAGCGTGCTGTTTTGCTGGAAGAGCAGTGCGATAGCCCCTGCCACGACGGGCGTAGCCATGCTGGTGCCTTGCGTCAAGCGGTGTTGCCCGCCCGCCACCAGCCGCGTGGCCGATGCCGCGGCGTCGCTTGAGTGGGACGACACAATGTGCTGGCCCGGCCCTACGATGTCGGGCTTCGTCGCGCCATCCCTTCGTGGACCTCGGCTGCTAAAGCTGGAGAGGTCGTCGCTGAGGTTGGTACCGCTGCCCAAGAAGCTGCCACTGGATGCGCTCGTCCATCCCCACCGGGACACGAACGAGCCCACGGTGATCGCATGCGTAGCCACACCGGGGCTGCCGACGGTCTGGTTGGCGTCGGCGCCCACAAGGGTGACGGCGCTAGAGCCAATGACTCCGTCAAACATCCAGCCATCGAAGGTATAAGCTGAAGCCTCGTTGTTCGTCAGCGTGATGGTCCAGGTGCCGCTTTGTGGCTCGTTGCCGAGCGCGTTGTCAAAGATCCTGACGAAGACGCGCCAGTCGTTGTTGTCCGTGCTTCGGGAGCTGAGGAGGAACACCGTGCCGTCGGTATCACCACTGCCGTTGGTCGCATCGGTGGTGGCAGAACCTGCCACGTTTTGGGAAACAGTATACCCATCGGGCGAAGTCACGGTCACGTCGATGTCAGCGTCACCGTTGGTGTCTAGCCAGAGGTCGATGCCGAAGTCGTCGTTGTTGGTGCTGGCTGTCGTAGTGTAGGCGGGAACCGAGAAGGTGACGGTCGCAGTGCTGGTGCCATTGACGGTGCCTGAGGCGTGCATGAGGTCGCTACCTTCGTTGCCTGCTGCGATCACGACCGCGCGTCCGGCCTGCGCCCCGTTGTTCACAAACGCGTCAACGGCAGCTTCGGTAGAGCCTGTGCCATCGTGCGGGCCCGTGTGCCCACCCAGGCTCATGTTCACGACCACGGGCTTCCCTTCGTCGTTGGCGACTTCGCGGCAATAGCTGAGCGCGTTGATGAGGTTGACGTTGGAGAAGCTGGAGTTACCCGCTTTCACGGTTACGATGTCCGCGTTGGGCGCCATGCCGGCATGCGAGCGGTCGGCATAGGCGGCGCCGTTGCCTGCGGCTGTGCCCGTCACGTGCGTACCGTGCCCGTCGGTGTCGAACTGATCCACGAAGCCTGCAGGGCTGCCGTCCAGTTCGTCCTCAATCTCGCTTTTCACGAACTCGACGCCATAGTTGCAGCAGGAGAAGTCGGTGCCCTTGCGAGCTTGCGGCGTTTGCTCGGCCCCTGCGGCGGTCTGCGTCACGTCCCAGATGCTCACGATGCGGCTCTTGGTGTTGTCCGTGGGGTCGCGGAAGTCCAAGTGGTCCCAGTCGATGCCCGAGTCGATGACGCAGACAATCACGTTGTCGCCCTTGTATTGCGTGTTGTTGAGCACGCCTGCCTGCAGCTCTTCCACACCGGTCACGGCACGGGCCACGTCGTTCGTGGGGTAAAACGTGTCGCCGGCATCTACGTAGCGCACGCTCTCTAGGCGCGCCAACGTCGCGAGCTCTTCGGCGGTGACGCGTACGGTGGCGTAGCCGGGTAACTCAGTGTTGACCGTGATGCCCGCCGTCCGCAATGCCGCGACGTCATCGGTCTGCACGATGGCGCCGTACCAGACAGTCTCGCCGCGCTTGGCTGCCGCCGCGCGTTCGGCCATGTGGGGCGGCAAGGGCAGGCTCGTGGGTGTCAGCCCAGTAGACGGGAGTGCTTCCGCCAGGATGGCTTGGAAGCGCGGGTCGAGCCGGGCTTGCTCGGCTGGAGCCAGGACTTGTGCCGCCGCCGTTCCGGCTGTGAGAGCGAGGCATAGAAGAAGGAAAGTGTAGCGCAGCGACATGAGAGCAGCAGGACGGGTGGGGAAGATCAGGGCGAAGTGGGGAAGACGCGTTGAGGCGCCTCGACGTAGGTGATGGCGGGCAGGCGGAGGGCACGCTCTAGCTGCGCACGACTCCAGTGCGCCGTCGCACGCTCACCGAAGACAGAGGCTATCGGAAGGTCCGCTGTGCGCACCGCATCAAAGTTCGTACCGTGTACGATGACGGCGTAAGCGCGCTGGCCGTCTCGCTCGATGGCGTCGAGGCGGCCAGCAGCTTCGGCGTCATCCCAGATGACCCACAGGCGCGGGTCGAGACGTGTACGCTCGGCATCGGTCAAGCTAGATGTGGTCGCCATGCAGCCCGTGCTAAGCAGGCACACGAGGATGCTCCACACCCGCCAGCAGTGACGGGTCTTGACAGAAGCTGAGGGGGAAGAACGTAGCATGGCGCGCGCTCGCGTGGGCAGCGGGAGGCTGGACCCTTATATACGAGCTATTTCCGGGGATTCACCACCACAATACTGCGGACAGATTTGAGGTGGATTGACACTGGCCAGGCAGGCGGCTGATTTTGGAGTTGCGAACCTACCAGCTTCAACCCGCCCGCCCGTGACGGCCAGCATCGAGTCCACCCTACGAACCGAACTCCACCTGGG
>JBCDJT010000145.1:0-12177 GCA_038747545.1 Bacteroidota bacterium | reverse complement strand
GAACCGATTTCGTCGGGTGTTGGTGCGTTGGGAGAAGAAGGCGTCCAACTATGTGGGCATGCTACACTTGGCCTGTGCAGTGATTGTGTGGCGTCGATGCCTGGAGTTCATAGACGATCACCTTTTCGGATAGGCCCTAAGGAGCGTGACCGTTGGGAGGGTTAGAGGTGCTTCTTACCACACAGGCTGGCCAACCCCCTCCCTGGAGGGAGGTGGGCCGCCGATAGGCGGGTCGGAGGGTGTATGTGCCCGTCGCTATCGTCGTGCTCGGTACCCCCCCCCCCAGCCCACCGAGCAGCCTCCTGGAGGGGGCAGTTCGGTAGAGATGCTTCTTACCACACAGGCTGGCGTCCACACACCCTCTCTTGAGGGCTGACAGGGGGAGGTTTTTTGGAGGGGCAACGAAAAAGGCGAGCCGCTTGTAGCTGTTGGTAATCAGCCCCCCATCTACAGACGGGCTACAGCCATGCCAGCGACTCGCCAGAAAGAACGACTGAACCGGGGTAACTCCACAAACCCTGTGTGTGTAGTACTCTCAGACACATAGGCGGTGGGATAATGACAGGCACCTATGATTTTGATCTCCTTATCAGGGTTCGGGGCTACTTGATTCTGGAAAGCTGGTCGTTTAGCAGATTGCGTCTCATCTTGGTGTGCGGTAGACTTGCAGCACGTTTCAACCAACCGCACCCTTCCCCATGCGTTGTGCTGCTTTCTGCGCGCTGCTGCTCGCGTCGCTGTTCTACCTGCCCGACACCACCTCCGCTCAAGGCGTCGATGCGGCGGTCTTTGAAAACATGGAGTTCCGCAGCGTCGGCCCGTACCGTGGCGGACGCTCGGCGGCGGTTTCTGGCGTACCCGGCGATCCGTACCTCTACTACTTCGGCGCTACGGGCGGCGGCGTGTGGAAGACGACAGATGGCGGCGCGTCGTGGAGCAACATCTCGGACGGCTACTTCGGCGGCAGCATCGGCGCGGTGGCGGTGAGCACCTGGGACCCGAACGTGATCTACGTGGGCGGCGGCGAAAAGACCGTGCGCGGCAACGTGAGCCACGGCTACGGCATGTGGAAATCCGTCGATGCGGGCAAGACGTGGACCAACATCGGCCTGGACGACAGCCGGCACATCAGCCGCATCCGCATCCATCCGAAGAACCCCGACGTGGTGTACGCCGCCGTGATGGGTCACCTCTACGGACCGAACGAGGAGCGCGGCGTCTACCGCTCGATGGACGGCGGCGCGACGTGGAACCGCATCCACTACCTCAACGATGAGGTGGGTGCGGTGGACCTCATCATGGACCCGTCGAACCCCCGCGTGCTCTATGCCTCAATGTGGCGCGTGAAGCGTACGCCGTACAGCTTGGAAAGCGGCGGTCCTGGCTCGGGCCTGTGGAAGAGCACCGATGCGGGCGATACGTGGACCGAAGTCACAGGCCAAGACAACGGCTTGCCCGGCGGTACGCTCGGCATCATCGGCGTGACGGTGTCGCCCGCGAACCCGCAGCGCGTGTGGGCGATTGTAGAGGCCAACGACGGCGGCGTCTTCCGCAGCGAGGACGGCGGCGAGAGCTGGCGCAAGATTAACGACGACCGCTCGCTGCGCCAGCGCGCGTGGTACTACACGCGCATCTACGCCGACCCGCAGAACCCCGACGGCGTCTACGTGATGAACGTCGGCTTCTGGAAGTCGAAGGACGGCGGCCGCACCTACGAGCGCATCAGCACGCCCCACGGCGACCACCACGACCTGTGGATCAACCCCGACAACCCGATGACGATGGCGGTCGCCGATGACGGCGGCGCGCAGGTCACGTTCAGCGGCGGCCAGAACTGGAGCACGTACTACAACCAGCCGACGGCGCAATTCTACCGCGTCACCACCGACAACCACTTCCCCTACCGCATCTACGGCGCCCAGCAGGACAACAGCACCGTCCGCATCCTCCACACGTCCAGCGGCAGTGAGAACGACTGGGAACCCACGGCAGGCGGCGAGAGCGGCTGGCTGGCGCCCCACCCCAACAACCCCGACATCGTCTACGGCGGCAGCTACGGCGGCTTCCTCACGCGCGTCAACCACGCCACGGGCGAGCGCCGCTCCGTCAACGTCTGGCCCGATAACCCGATGGGCTACGGCGCCAAGGACCTCAAGTACCGCTTCCAGTGGAACTTCCCCATCCTCTTCTCGAAGCACGACCCGAACACGATCTACGCTGCCGCGCAGGTCCTCTTCACAACCACCAACGAGGGCCAAACCTGGACGGCCATCAGCCCCGACCTCACGCGCAACGACACCACCATGATGGGCTCCTCGGGCGGGCCGATCACCAAGGACAACACCTCGGTCGAGTACTACGGGACGATCTTCGCCGTCGCCGAGGGCCACGAGCCCGGCGTCATCTGGACCGGCTCAGACGACGGCCTGCTGCACATCACCCGTGACGGGGGCGCGAACTGGACCGACGTGACGCCGCCGCGCCGCATGATCCCCGAGTACGCGCAGATCAACGAGATCATGACGCACCCGACGGAGCCCGGCGGACTGTACGTGGCGGCCACGGCGTACAAGCTCGACGACTTCGCGCCGTACCTCTACAAAACGACCGACTACGGCCAGACATGGACGAAGATCACCGACGGCATCGACCCGCTGCACTTCACGCGCGCCATCGAGCCCGATCCGATGCGTCCAGGGCTGCTGTACGCCGGTACCGAGAGCGGGCTGTACGTCTCGTTCGATGATGGCGACAACTGGCAGCCGTTCCAGATGAACCTGCCCATCGTGCCCATCACCGACCTCGCGTGGAAAGACAACGACCTCGTGGTGGCCACGCAGGGCCGCTCGTTCTGGATCCTCGAAGACCTGACGCCGCTGCACCAGATGAACGCCGAGGTCGCCTCAGCCGACCATCACCTGTTCACCCCGGCCGAGACGCCGCGCATGATGAGCGGCGGCGGCATCGCGCTGCGCTACCACCTCGCCGACGTACCCGACAGCAGCACCGTCGCACTGCACATCCTGGAGACCGACGGGACGGTGATCACGTCGTTCGATGCCGAGGACGACCTGCCGCTCGAACCCGGCCTCAACAGCTTCACCTGGAACCTGCGCTACGCCGACGCCGAGACCTTCCCGGGCATGATCACGTGGAACGGCACGATCCGTGGGCCACGCGCCGTGCCGGGCACGTACCATGCCCGCCTTGTCGTGGGCGATGACTCGACGACGGTGCCTTTCACCCTCACGCCCGACCCGCGCGCCAGCGCCTCGCAGGCCGACCTCCAAGCGCAGTTCGACTTCCTGATGGACGCCCGCGACAAGCTGACCGAGACCAACCTCGCCGTCAAGCAGATCCGGCAAGTGCGCGATCAGGTGAACGCCGTCACAGCGCACCTGCCCCATGACCATGACGGCGCCGACGCGATCCATGCCGCTGCCGAGGCGATGCTGGATGAGCTAGGCGAGGTAGAGAAGGCGCTGTACCAGACGAAGAACCGCAGCCGCCAGGACCCACTCAACTTCCCCATCCGCCTCAACGACAAACTCGCGGGTGTGGCGAATGTGGCGAGCACCGGGGCTTTCCGCCCGACCGATCAGGCGTACGCTGTCAAGGCCGAGCTTACCGGATTGATCGACACGGAGCTAGCCAGAATGCGCGATGTCTTGCAGAACGACCTCCCTGCCTTCAACGCGCTCGTCCGCGAGAACGCCGTGCCTGCTGTCATTTTGCAAGATTGAGAAGCGTGGGCAAGATGGGCTGGTTCCCTCCTGTCAACGCTACGTGCCGAATGGGACATGCCCCCATCTCGCTTCGCGGGTTAAATCCAATATCTTAGTCGCCTGCTGCCCGACCACCCGTAGCCGCGATGTCATCTACGCTCTTCGACCGCTTGCCCCAAGCCGGCCTCCTGCTCTCGCCTCACGAGGCCGGAAGCACCATTGCGGCGGTAAACGCGGCAGCGAGACGCCAGACGGAGTTGAGCCGAACGCCCAGCACGCACTGGGTCGGCGGCGACCTCTACGCGGTCTTCCCATGGATGGCAGAAGCAGACATCGCAGCGCACGCGCTGGCATGCCTTCACACACAGGCGGCCTCACTCACCTATGCGTGCAGCGTCGCACACGACGCGACAGCGACGGGCTATGTGGATGTTACGCTGACGCCCCTGGACGACGAGGTCTTGCTCACGCTGAGCGCTGTGCAATCCGCACCGCTGTCATCGCAACTCACCGACCGCCTCAATGCCACGCTCGACTCGATCCCCGACGCCGTCGTCTTAACGGGGCCGGATCGCCGCATCACCCGCATCAATCCGGCCTTCGAGGCGCTCTTCGGCTACTCCTTCGCCGAGGTCATGGGGCACACCACCGAAATGCTGTACGAGAGCCCGGACGCATACCGCCAGACAGGGCGCGAGCGGTTCAATCTCAGCGCCGAAGACAAGCGGAAGCCATACACCATCCGCTATCGGCGTAAAGACGGTAGCTTGTTCATGAGCGAAACGGTGGGTACACCCATTCAGAGTGCCAACGGCGACGTGCTTGGCTTCCTGGGCCTTATCCGCGACATCACGCAGCGCCAAGCCGACGAGCAAGCGCTCCGCGACAGCCAACGCTTTGTGGAACGTGTAGCCCAAGCCCTACCTGACATCCTGTACGTCTTCGACTTGCAAAAGCAGCGCAACGTATACGCCAACCGCGAGCTGAGTACGGTGCTGGGGTACTCGGCCGAGGACGTGCAAGCCATGGGCGACCAGTTCCTCCCTCAATTGCTCCACCCTGATGATAGCGCAGCCGTGTTCGCGCACTTTGGGCGCATGCAACAGGCCGGAGCAGGCGACGTGCTTGAGGTCACCTACCGCATGCGGCATCGCGCGGGCGACTGGCGATGGTTGTACAGCCGCGAGACCCCGCTCACGTTCACCTCACAAGGCAGCGTGTCACAGTTTGTGGGCATCGCTCAGGATATTACAGCGCAGCGGGCTGCGACCGAATCGCTCAAAGCCAGCGAGGAACGCCTAGAACTTGCCCTCTACGGCGGCGACCTTGGCCTGTGGGATTGGTCTGTCGGCACCAGCAAGGTCATCTTTAATGACCGATGGGCCCAGATGCTAGGCTATACACTCGACGAGTTGGCCCCTGACTTCAGCACGTGGGAGCACCTTGTTCATCCTGCCGACCTTCCGCCTACCGTTGCACGCCTTGAGGCCCATCTTGCAGGTCACACGTCCATCTTCGAATCCGAATTGCGGATGCGCCACAAGGCTGGACACTGGATCTGGATTATGACTCGAGGCCGGGTCATCGATCGCAATGCCGATGACGAGCCAGTCCGGGTAGCTGGTACCCACCTCGACATCACCGCCCGCCGAGAGGCTGCAGACGCGCTCAAGGTCAGTGAAGAACGCTTGGAAGTCGCTGTATATGGAGGCGGCCTCGGGTTGTGGGATTGGACGGTCGCCTCAGGGGAGGCTGTGTTCAACGAACGGTGGGCCGATATGCTTGGGTATACCCTAGACGAGTTGGAGCCGAGTTTCAGCACATGGGATCAGTTGATTCACCCCGACGACCGCGATCCGGCGCTGCATTGGCTGAATGCGCACTTAGAAAGCCAGTCGCCTATTTACGAAGCTGAAGTACGCATGCGCCACAAAGCTGGACATTGGGTGTGGATTCTGACGCGAGGCCGGGTCATCGATCGCAATGCGCAGGGCGAGCCGGTTCGGGTAGCCGGTACCCACCTTGACATCACCGCCCGCCGAGAGGCCGAAGCCAGATTGCACGAATATGCGCAGGCTCTAGAAAAGAGTAATGTTGAACTGGAGCAGTTTGCCTATCTGGCATCGCATGACTTACAGGAGCCACTTCGCACCATGCGGAGCTTCTTAGGCCTACTCCAACGGGACATCGGCGACAGCCTCCAGGGCAATCAGCACCAGTACATGCGCTTCATCACTGATGCCGCCGAGCGCATGCAAGCGCTCATTGCGGCCCTGCTCGAACTCTCCCGGGTGGGCCGCCGCGATCTTGACCTGCAGGCTGTGAACTTAGGTGCGCTGACGGAGCAGATCCTAGAAAGCCTGCAAGCCTCGCTCCACGAACATAGAGGCTCTGTCACCCACAGCAACCTCCCGACCGTCACAGCTGACCCAACGTTGATTGGGCTCGTCCTGCAAAACCTCATCAGCAACGGCCTCAAGTTCAGCGCCAATGCGCCAGCAGAAGTCTACCTCTCCGCTATCAAGCGTGGTAAAATGTGGCAAATCAACGTCCAGGACAATGGCATCGGCATTGCCCCGGAGTTTCACGCGCGCGTCTTCGAGATCTTCAAGCGCCTCCACCACCGTACCGAATACAAGGGCACAGGCATTGGCCTGGCCATCTGCAAGAAGATCGTAGAGCGGCACGGCGGCACCATCTGGATCGACTCTGACCAGGGCCAAGGTGCTACGTTCCTCTTCACGGTGCCCGCCGCATGAACGCTCAGCGCCTTGTCAGTTGACGATGCGGTCGTAGGTGGAGATGTTCGACGGGTCCATGTCGGCCAGGATGGCGTAGGCTTGGCTGCTGAACTGCGAGTCGGTGAAGATGGCGGCGAGCTCTTCGTTCTTGGCGGTCAGAAAGATGTCCATGACGTACTCGCGCTGCGTCTGCAGTAGCATCTCCTGCAGCTCTTCGAGCGCCGTGAGGATGGCTTGGCGCGCCTCGCGGGGCTTGGCGATGAAGTGGTCGAGGCCTTCGTAATGGTACGCGTAGTAGGCCCGGCGGATGGGCTGGTACTGCGGCTCCAGGATCTGCTGGATGAGCTCGCTGCGGTTGCGGTCAGAGCCCAGCGCGGACCACCCGGGCGCGTTGATGGCCTGCGCCCGCTCGGCGATGCGCCGCGCCTCGTCGAAGTAGGGCGTGCCGCCCAACTCGCTAAACGTGTCGTAGTCGTAGCCCAAAATGAGATAGGCGTAGAAGTCGAGCACGGAGGTGAGCGGGTGGTACTGCTCGGGCTGCCGGATGAGCGGCGTGTTCTGCGCGTACTCGAACGTCCACGCGTCGTCGCTGATCTGGAACGTGCGTGTGAGCGCCGCCGAGCCGTAGATGGGCCGCCGCGCCGACACGATGATGCGCGCCCGGAACTGCGTGAGCGTCACCGCCTCGGTCATCACCACCTGTATGTCGCAGTCGATGCCCTCGTCCTCCCCAAACTGATCCTCCGTCCAGTCGCCCTGGTTGAAGTATTCCCGGATAGCAAACTGCAGATCGTTGAGGTACGTATAGTCCGTGCCAGTCAGCGATTGGTAGTTGACGTTGACGTTGCAAAACAGTGCCTGCTCTTGGGCCTGGGCGGCCAGCGGCAGCACGGCCACCATGAAAGCAGCACACAGCGTACGACGGAGGTTCATCATCGAAGCAAAACGGAAAGCGTTCGGAGCGAAGTCGTAGCGTTGGGTCAGCGGCGCAGGCGGTAGATCTGTGGATAGGCGGCTGTTACACGATTCTGAATGCTTAAGGATGCAGCACGCCCACTACTACTGTCATCCCGAGCGAAGCCGAGGGATCTCCCCCTTTGAGGTTTTGCAAAGCATGACCGGGGGAGATCCCTCGGCTCTGGCCTTCGGCCTCCGCTCGGGATGACAGCCTGCGGCGTAGAGCCATCTTCTGCTGGTGCTGTTACACCCCGAAGTAAACGCGTGAGTTTCGGCAGGTGCGATACACCGCGCCCGGCACCGCTACACAACGCCGATCACCGCGCTTCCAACAGATCCAGCACCACGGGCTTGATGGCGTCTACCCAGGCGGCGTACTGGGCGGCGGACGGATGGAGTTCGTCGGCAGCGACCCAGTCGGCGCGGGACTGGCGGGAGATGGCGGTGATGTTGACGTAGGCCACGTCCACACGCTGCGCCTCGTCCAGGTTGACGGCGTTGAAGGCATCCAGCTCACGGCCAATGCGCTCCGCGTCATCTGCCCCAAACGGTGTGTTTCCGTAATCTGGAATCGAGACGACGAATACGCGGCTCGCGTCGCCTTGAGCAAAGCCGATGGCGCGCTGCAGCAGCGCGCGGAACGTGGTGCGGTACGCGTCGATGGGCTGCCCACGGTACTGGTTGTTCACGCCGATGAGCAGCGAGACCAGGTTGTACGCAGGCTCCACATTGGCCTGGCCAATCCCCTCGTCCAGCTCCTCGGTTGTCCACCCCGTCTCAGCTACAATCAAGGGCTCCTCCACGGCATAGCCTGCGGTGCGCAGCCGCTCGGCGAGTTGCATCGGCCAGCGCTCAGCCACCTCTACCGATTCACCGATGGTGTAGGAGTCGCCCAGGGCCAGGTATTCAACAGTCACGGGCTCTTCCTCAGCTGCATCGAAAGTTGAACATCCAGCTAGCAACATCAGCCCCAGGACACTGGCCCACCAGCTGATCCTTCTAGCCATACTCCTCGAATACCTCAGCCAGATACGCCATGCTGCGCTTGTTCGCCTCCACTGCGGCGAGCGTGTGCGGCGTGCCGTCTTCCACGGCTTGCTCCAGCACCAGATGAGGCCGCGCGCCCGCTTCCAGCACGGCGTACGCCACGCGCGCGTAGTCGATGTCGCCCGGCCCGAACACCTCCGACCACACGCCGTCGGTAGACTGGCGCAGGTGCAGCTCCACCACACGGTCGCCGTAGAGGCGGATGACGTCGTAGAGCGCCACGTTGGAGTCGCCGCAGCCGCGGTAGATCCAGTGCGTGTCTAGGCAGAAGCGGACGTTGGCAGGGTTGGTGCTGGCCAGCATGTGGTGAAACTCGCGTCCGCCCTCGCGCAGCTCGATGTCGTGATTGTGGTACGCCAGCGTGAGACCTTCTGCCCGAAGCTGCGCCCCCAGCGTGTCGAGCGCCTGCGCCTGCGTCCGAAGCTGCGCGTCCGACTTGTTGTACGGCCCGCCCCACTCGATCGGGCTGGGGTTCGTCACGATGATACGCGCGCCGTGCGCCTTCGCCGCCGTCGCAATCGCCATCACGTCGGCGATGCTCTGCGCGGCCTGATCGGCTTCGTGCAGCGTCGAGTTGACGTAGAGCGAGTGCATCCACACGTCGCTGGCCGTCATCGCTGCCTGCACCGTCTCCACATCGCCCACCGACTCAAACGTCGGCTCGTAGCCGCTGATGCCTGCGGCAGTGAACGCCTTCATCGAGGCCTGCGGATCGGCCATCCATTCCTTGCTCTCGCGGCGATAGTAAGTGAACCACGTATACTGGTTGCACGCGATGCGCGGCTCGTGCATCGGCTGACCGAGCGCGTGCGTGGCAGGCAGCACGGCGGCGGCACCCGCCGAGGCGGCTATCGTCTTGAGGAAGGCACGGCGAGGCTGCATAGCGTGAGGACGATAATCGGTAAAAAGCAACGGGCCGACCCGCCCGTCATCGGCAGATCGGCCCGAAAAGTATACACGCCCGGTACGCCGGATTCAACGGTCGTCGTCCTGTTTCTCGGCGCCCTGCTCGTCGTGGCTTTTGCGCGTCTTGGCCCAGCCTTCCACGCTGTCGCGCAGGTATTCGCCCAGGTCCTCGATGTCGCGCGCCGACTGCCGCCAGAAGCTCTTGAACGACTCGGCGTCGAAGGCAGCATCGTAGATGTGCTGCCAGTTGGCTTGCGGCTCCACCTCATCCTCGTAGTACGCCGCCAGCTGCCGCGCGGCCATCATCACCACGGTCCCGGACGCATCCTCGGGCAGCGGATCGAAGACGGTGGTCACGGTCGTGTCGAGTTCGGTGAGGCGCGCCAGCACCTTGTTGTACTGCTGGATGTTGTATGCGGTGTCGGGTTCGTCGTCGCCAAACCAGCTCACCTGCTGGCTCTGCTTGGCGATGCGCCGGAGCACGCTCACCAGCTTGGCAATTTCGGTGGTTCGTTCCATGGGCCTTATCCTTTGGGTTACTTCAAGTCAAGAAAGTGAGCGATGGAGGCGATGACGCTCTCCATGGACTGCTCGTAGATGCGCGGCTCGTGCTGCCCGCGTAGCAGGTAGTAGGCCAGATCGCGCGCCGCGATGCGGATCGACGCGGCCGAGGCATCGGCGGGGAGCGGCTCCACGTAGCGTTTGAATGCCGGGATGAGTTCGCTCAGCCGGTCGTAGATGCGCGCGTAGCGCTCGCAGCAGTGCTTCACAATGTCGTCAGCGCCTTCCTCGGCGACGATGGCATACCCAGCATCGGTGGCCACTTCGCGGAGGACGCGCACCAGTTTTCGTACCTCTTCTTCCATGCGTTCAGTTCATAAGGTCAAGATGATGGCGGAGGAGTGTCTTTCCGTGGTGGATACGCCATTTTACGGTGGATACGGGTACGTCGAGCACCGAGGCGACGCGACGCTGTGGCAGTTCGTCGAGGTAGTGCAGCCGGATGGGTAGCGCATACATCGGCGGGATCGCTTGCAGCGCAGCGTCGATGGCCAATCGCCGCTCGTCGAGCACCGGAGGCGGCACCGCCAACTCGGGCAGCTGGTCCAGCAACAGCGTGTCGAGCGGTGAATGCCGCGACCGCCGCCTCGCCGACCGCTTGCGCCACCGGAGCGCCAGCCGCCGCGTCAGCACCATCAGCCAAGCCCCGAAGCGCTCCGGCTCCTCCACGGAGGGAAGCGCCCGGAACGCCGTGAGCCATGCCTCTTGCGCCACATCGTCGGCCTCGTCAGCGCCCACCACATGCCGCGCCATACGCCAGACCGCTGCTCTGTACCGTCGTACCAATACGTCAAAGGAGGCCACATCGCCCAGGATAGCCGCCACCACCAGCACCGCGTCAGGCGTTGCATCGTCAGCAGGAGCAGGCAGGTTGGACATCGATGGATGCGACAGTCACAAAAGTAGAGGCATGTCTCGACGAAAAGGATAGGTGAAGGTTGTGCGAAGCTGGTTTTAGTGCCTCGGACCTTCCCAAATCGTTAATTTTCATGCTTTGAAGGCTATGACACGATGTTGTCACTCTGGTATTCTACCTTGGTGTCGATTCTGGTTCACTCGACTCCCGATAGGGTTACGTGTCATGGCTTCTCCCCGCATCAATCCCCTCAGCCGCCGTCCCAAGCGCCGCCGCCTCGTGATGGCCGTCCGTGGCGCCGCTGGCGCTGGCAAGAGCGTGTTCGCCTCCACCCTGGCCGACGCTGGCCTGGGCCGCCTCTGCTTCTTCGACACCGAACGCAAAGCCCGCTTGCTCCCCGGCAGCGACGGCACCACGTTCGACGCGCTCGAAGTGGAGCACCCCGACGAGCTGCCCGAGTTCATCGACTGGGCGCTGGATGGCGAGGGCCGCGAGCAAGGCTACGGCTGCTACGCGCTCGACTCGTGGGCCATGTACTTCGGCCGGAAGCACCGCGCCACCATCCAAGCCGCTCGGAAGCGCACAGGCGATCACACCGCCATGCCCACCGCCGAAGAAGTGCAAAATGACCAGCTCGTCTTCCAAGAGGTGCTCCGCCGCCTCTGCATCGACAGCGGCGCCTGCGTGGTCATCACCGACCAGATTGCCGCGAAGGGCCGCGAGGAGCGCGAGGCCAACGAGGTGGGCAAGGTGCTCCCCGTCACCACCGGCGGCCTCGAATACTTCGTCGATGTGATGATCGAGCTGTCGGTGCGCTTCGAGGACTTCCGCCAAGTGCGCGTGGCGACGGTCGTTAAGTCGAACACGCCCGACCTGCCCGTGGGCCTCGAAATCCGCAACCCTACCTTCTCCGACTTCCTCGACCGCATGGCCGCTGGCCCCAAGCCGTCCGGTGACAGCATCCCGGCTACGCTGACCGAGCCCGAGGTGGTCGTCAACGAGCCTGCCGGACCATCGATCTACGACCTCTTCGCCCACGCCGACGACTACGGCCTCTCGCGCGCCGACTTGGTCATCGCTGCCCGTCACTACTGCGGTGTGGACGAACTGGAACGCCTCACCCCCGAGCAGATCACCGACTTGTTGGGGCGCATGCAGGCGCGTTACGAAGCGGCGTAGCTGCTATTCAAGGCGGAACCGGAAGGTCACCGTACCGCGCTGATTGACTTGCGGCGCATTGGCCGGCAACGCGTTGAAGCGCCAGCGGTCAAGGACTTGCAGTACGGCGCGTTCGAGCGCCGGGTCGCCTTTGCGTGCCGGAATCTTGCGGACGATCTCGCCGCGCGGGTTGACCTCGATGATGAACGAGATCACGGCGTTGACT
>JBCDJT010000144.1:0-12239 GCA_038747545.1 Bacteroidota bacterium | reverse complement strand
GGCTGGGCGAACTGGTAGTCGGCGTTGTAGATGTTCTGCACCGTGACGCGGTTCTTGAAGAAGTCGCGCTCGTCGGCGCCGAAGAGCCACGCCATCGAGAAAAAGTCCGTCGTCTGCGGGGCTAGCTCAACAGGGCCTGACGTGAAGATCAGGAATGGCTCCACGTCGGACTCTTGCGCATCGGGTGGGTCGATGCCGAGTGGGAAGAGCGCGAAGTTGATGATGCGATCCCAGAGCCAGAAGTCTTCGCGCAGGTTGTCGCCGTTCTCGAAGAACGGGCGAGTGCCCAGCTCGAAGCCTGTAAGCCCGATCTGGTCCGACTCGTCCACATCCAGTTCGTGGAAGTTAGGCTCGCCGATTGTCGGCATGCCATCGCCTTCGCCTGTGTCTGGGCCAGGGTAGCCAAGGTCGAAAGCACCCAAGCCGTCAGCCCCCACGTCGTTGTTGAGGCGTTCCCCCGCATCGAACTGGCCGTTGCCGTTGGTGTCATCCAAACCGACCCAGTCCATGTTCTCGTCACCTGTCCACCAGCGGCCTGCAATGTAGGCCGGGCGCTCGGTGATGGGCCCGTTGAAACGCTCGAAGTCGGCGAGGTTGTACGACGCCGAGGCGGTAGCAATGATGGCGTCCTGGCCCTCGATGAGCAGACCGCCGTCGTTGAAGCGGCTCTCGTCGATGATGCCATCTTCGTCGTTGTCTAGGCCATCAAACGCGCGCGCCGGGCTCTCCAGGAACGCGAAGCCCGCGTAGCCGAGGTCGTACACCCCGCCGTTCTGACGCGTACCGATGCCATCGGCGTCGAAGCCAAAGGCGATGTCGAGCTGAGCGTTGAAGGTCGCGAGCTCATCCCCTTCCTCGTTGCCGAGGCCGTAGTCGCAGAGCTGTGTGAAGTAGAGCTCGGTGAGGTCAGTTGCCCCGCGGTTGGTGATGCGGTAGAGCATGAACATCGTGTCCTCGGCCAGGAAGTTCGCCCACTGCAACGACCGCACCTGAGTCATCAGACCAAAACCGCCCATCGTCGAGTCGGCAGGGTTCGGGTAGAACACACCGAATTCGCTGTTGGGCGTTTTGGTATTGGGGTCGAGCAGGTACTCGCGGTCCGAGTGGTCGTCCATCACGTAATAGCTCTCGAGGTCGGCATTGAACACGCCCCGCCCGAAGAGACCGTTCCAGTTGCCGGGCCAGCCCGGATCGTCCGGGTTGTCCAGCCGATCGGGCCAGAACTGCGGCCACGACGTCGTGTCATCGCTGATCGCAGGCACCGGCTCCAGCGCGTTGGTGATGGGATGAATACGGCTGGGGTTGTTGAACCCTGGCAGCGGGTTCCAGCCCCAGATCCGCCCATCGGGACCTGTCTTCGTCCCTGCCGAGCGGTAGCGGATGATGATGGGATTGAGGAGCGTGTCGGTGGTGGCGTCGGGGTAGAACTCCGACCACTTAAGGCGCTCGCCGGGCACACGACCGCCTACAAACATGGCGATGCCGTCGATGTGGCGCCCGCCGATGCCGCGCGGCCAGTTGCCCCACGGGTTGTCGTTCCACCTAGCCCACTCGCCGTGGTTGCGGTAGTTAGTCTCGATCAGGTTGCCATCCATGATGCCTCGGGCAGTGTTTTCCTCTGCACCGCGAAGCTCATCGGGGATGCTTGTTTGCGCCCAGGCTACCGTGGAGGTAGCTAGAAGCGCGCACACGCATACTGTCAACAAACGTAGTGTTCGCATAAATCTATCGTTCCGTTTGGTTCAGCGTAGGTGACGCTGGCATTAGAAGCGGAAGTTGAGGCCCGCACTGATACGACGAGGAGAGCCAAAGCGCTCTTGGCCGATGAACCACTCGTCGATCGTATTTAGACCACCGACTACGACCTCGTTGCGCCGGGCTAGCTCCAGCTGTACCGACTCGTCGGCGCGTCCTGTATCCCCGTAGACGCCAAACTGTGGCCGGGCGTCGAAGAGGTTCTGAGCTTCCAGGAACAAGCTCACGTTCGCCGTGAGGAAGGCAGGGCGGTACCGCACGCGAATATCCGACGTGAAGAAGCTGGGGCGGTCGGCGTTGTTCTTCTCGAAGGAGACAATGAAGTCACGCTCTGTGGTGTATGGCGTACCACTCTGGAAGCGGTTGATCATCGAGATCGAGACGCCATCGCGAGGCGCGAACGTAATCGTGTTGTTGAGCGTGTGGCGCTGGTCCCAGTCGAGGCGCTGCAGGCTAAAGATGGCATCTTGGCCACTCTGGAAGCGGTCGAAGGCTTCACTGGGGTTGCTCGCCGACCCTTCAGCAAACTGCAGGGTGTAGTCGAGCGTCCAACTCAGCGCGGCGCCAGGTCGCCTGAACAGCGAGAAGGTGAAGCCTCGTATTGTCCCGAAGTCCTGGTTGAAGAAGCGCGTCACGAAGTTACCGTTCGGGTCTCGCTCAAATTGCCGCGCCGTCAGGTTTCGGATGTCTTTCGAGAAGACCGTCATCTCCAAGCCGATATCGGTACTCAAGGCCTGCTGGAAGCCCACCTCAAACGACAGCGTCCGCTCTGGGTTAATGTTCGGATTCCCAAAGTTGGACGTAGTGGCCGCAGGGTTTACCTCGTACTCAGGGTTGGAGTAGATGTTGAACAACTGCGGCGTCTGGAAGAAGAGACCTGCAGAGAAGCGTAGCACACCTGTTGCTGAGATGGGGAACGCAATCCCCAGGCGTGGGCTGATCTGCATCTTTGGGCTGGCCGGGGTGCGGTTCGAGAGCGAGTCGTTCGGTGC
This sequence comes from Bacteroidota bacterium, assembly GCA_038747545.1. Lineage (GTDB taxonomy): Bacteria > Bacteroidota > Rhodothermia > Rhodothermales > JBCCMF01 > JBCCMF01. The sequence continues at coordinate 9,492 of JBCDJT010000144.1, read as the reverse complement.
CCCATTTGGATCGGGGAAGTAGAACAGGTTAGCCGCCTGCTGCCAGCGCACGGGCACGTCATAGGCTGCGTCGAAGTAGTCGTACCGGATCCCTGCATTCACAATCAGGTTCTCGAACTCCATCTTGTCCTGAATGTAGGCCGCGAAGTACGTCGGCTTCACAAGCAGGGTGTCCCCGTTAAATTCGTCGGGCGAGGGCTGGGCTTGGAATCCTGTGCGGAAGGACTTCTCGATACCAAAGTTGATGTTGTCCAACGTGTTGAGACGCGTTTCAAAACCTGCTTTCACAAGGTGGACGTTATTGACCTGACTGGTCACGCTGCCGACGATCGTGTGCGTCTGCGTCAGCTGGTCGGACTGCCCCAAGTCGTTGCCTGCCACATCGAAGGCAAACTGGCCGTCTAGCCCTCGGCGCTCCCCGCGAGCGTACCGCTCGTCAAACGGAGAGTCGTAGAGGTATGAACGGTTGGCTTCGCGCAGATAGCTGTAGGAAACGTTGCCGAACGTCTTCTGCCCAACGGTGAAGCGTAGGCCCAGGATGTGCGTCTGGTTAAGACCGTAAGAGGTGTTGAGGCCAGTCGGTACATACTTGGCGCCATGGCTGTATGGGCGCCACTCATTGTCCTGGACAAAGACGTTGTAGTCGAGTTGCAGCGTTGGGCTGAGGTTGTACACCAGCTGCCCGTTCACCGAGATGCGCTTGCTTGAGTTGCGCGCCACGAAATCACCTGAGCCCGTTGACTCCAGAATCCAGTTGAGCGGGTCGGTACTCGACGTCAGGTTTTGCGATGAGTCGGTTGGCGCAAATAGGTCACGCGACAACAGGTGGCTGTCGTTCTTGAAGAAGCGACCGCTCAACTGGAAGCCAAGCTTGTTAGGGATGATGGGTCCACCGATGGAAGCATCGAAGTTCTGTTGCCCCGGGAAGGGTGCCGCTTCGGTGTAGGTGTAGTTGCGCGACTCGAAGTCGTTAACCGTCAGGCCGTTGCCTCCTGGGCTGAGGCGGTTGATAAACTCTTGCTCACGGCCACTCACCCAGCCGCCCGCGTAGATCTGCGCCGAGCCATTCCAACGATCGGGCACGTCCTTCGTGACGATGTTCACCACGCCAGACATGGCCTGCCCGTACTCGGCATTGAACACGCCGCTGATCACCTCGATCTGCGACACCATGTTCTGCTCAACTTCGAAGGACTGGCTGTTGTTGAACACATTGTTGATGGGTACGCCGTTGATAAACGTGGCGACCTCGCCAGTACGCCCACCCCGGAAACGGCCTGCGACGACGCCAGCTTGGAGGTTAATGGCGCCTTGAACGGTTTGCACAGGAAGCGCTTCAAGCTGCTCAGAATCCACGAAAGATGTTGTCGTGGTTCGGTCCACTTGAATGATCTCGCGCTCGGCCGTCACCACGATCTCTTCGCCTTCAAACACCTCTTCCCGCATCTCGAAGTCGACGCGTGTCGTCTCGCCAATGTTGATGCTGACGTCCTCTGTGGTAACAGCTGCAAAACCGATAATTTGGGCCCGCACGGTGTACGTGCCGGGCCTGACGTTGAGGATGTTATAATTGCCATCAAGGTCAGACGCGGCGCCCTGCCCCGTCTCCACAACAATGATTGCTGCCCCAGGTAGGGGCTCGCCGGTAGCAGCGTCAATAACGCGGCCTGCTATCTTGCCCGTGGTGATGATTTCTGCGGCCTGGGATGGGCTCGGCAGTAGGGTCACCAGCAGGACGAGTGCAGCTAGATACCTCAGGGTGCGCATAGCTCGTTGGTGTAGTTAGTAGGAATCACGCTCTCCAGATCCAGCGGAAGTGTACTGCTACTCGGCGCCAGCAGTGCTTCCTGCGAGGGGGGTACGCTAATGGTAACAGCACAGCGGGGAGCACTTCCGTTCGAATGCTGGAAATGCTCCCCGCTTGCGCTAGGTCATGATACGCTTACTTGATGAGGAGCATCGACTTCGTCAATGAATAGGCTCCCGCATCGAGGCGGTACACATACACGCCAGATGACAGCTCGGTAGCGTTGAAGGCTACCTCGTGGCGTCCTGCCGTGAGCAGCTGGTTGTTCACCAACGTGGCCACCTGCTGGCCGAGCACGTTGTACACGGTCAAGCTCACGTCCTGTGCCTGCGGAATGCTGAAGGCGAGGGTCGTGGTGGGGTTGAACGGGTTCGGGTAGTTCTGCTCCAGCGCGTAGCCTTCGGGCAGCTCATCCGGGTCGTTGATGTTCACACCACCAGCGTTGGGATCGCCCGGCTGCGGTACAAACACCTGGCTGCGGTCGTAGGCGACATCGGCACCAGCGAAGGCGACGATCTCCCACTGCGTGGGGTTCTGCCACGATGAGCCGTCAGAACCTGGGATGTCCGTCCAGAGGCCCTGGGCCGTACGGTTGTTGGTGCCGGGATCGTCGTTGTCGTTGAACAGAATGTTCATCAGACCGAGCTCAATCTCGTCGCCCGTTGGGAAGCCGTTGCCAGCAAAGAGTTCGTCGCCACCGGCATCACGCAGGACCGTCCACGGGACGAAGGCGAGGATATTCCAGCCAACCACTTCCCCGTTCTCTTCCATGGGGCCAGCAACAGCTGCACCGGCGGTGATGTCACCCACACCAGAGAAGGTCTCAGACAGCACGCCTGCGTTAACCAGCTCTGATGGGTTGCCCAATGCGGACTCAGGCGCAATGCGGACCTGGTAGTCTGGCTCAGCGCCACGGTTACCTTCGCTGCCCGTGCTGGCGGCACCGTGCGTCGAGTTCACCAAGAGCGACTGCGGCGCATACATGCCCCAGTTGATCTCGATGCTGTCATAGCGCCATGCATCGCCTGCGCCGCTCCCCTCAGGGATTGCGGAGAGGGTATCGTCCATGACTTCGGCGTAGATGTACACCTCTTCGAACTCGGGCATAAAGCCTGCCCAGAGCCTGGCCGAGAGATCGCTCTCGGGACGATAGATCTCAGGAGGGCCGCCGCCGCCTTCGCGGTACCGGCCGCCGTTAATCTGGAAGGGCTCGAAGGTGCCTACCAAAGGACCACCATCAACAGTGCCTGCATCGAGGTTGTCGAAGATCGCATCAACGTCTTCTTCTGTCAGCTCGAAGAGGTGAGGCTTAGCCAGTGTGGAGCCTGAGGCTGTCGATTGGCTGCCACTCACATCGTTGTTACGCACGCCAAACGCGTTGGTCGGAGCCACCGCAAAGTGGAGCGTCACTTCGCCAGCGAGCGACGGGTGCGGCGCGAGATAGTCGTAGGTTGCTTCGAACATCGTCCCAGCACCTTCGCCAATGGCATTGAAGGTGCCCAAGGAGAGCACGAGTGGTCCATCCAGATCGGTGATGGGCTGGTCAGACACATACGCTTGGTACCCAGAGTATTCAGCCCCAGGGTGCTCCCAAGATACCTTGAACGAGCCATCTTCCACGCTGGTGGTGATGGCTGAGAGGGCAGGAGGCGCATCGCTCAGCCCTTGGATGCTCGTCTCCGAGTCGCCAATGTAGAAGTAGTCGAAGTAGACTGGCGCTCCTGTGTCGCCAGCAGAGTCCCAGTCAAAGGCGATACCGAACTGCTTGACGGCATCCCAGCTGAACTCCTGGAAAAACTCGGGGTTGGTGCCCCCGTAGAGCGACACGCCCGGAGGTGTGATGCCGCCGCTGCCTGTCCAGGCACCGTTGTACCACCACATCTTGGCGAGGGAGTCAACAGGTGCAGCGAGGGGGCTGCCATCTACGTTTTTGTCAAGGCGCAGGGAATCCATGGCTGCGATGGTGGTCGGCGGCAGCGGGATGGCCAGCTCGTGCCACTCTCCATCATGGACCCACTCAGGGAATACCCAGCTCACGCGGAATGCTGGGTTGCCGTTTTCCAGATCACCATCGTTCTCCTGGCTGTCGGTGAACTGAATGCGCATGGCCGAGTGTTGGCCGAAGCCAGCATCGTGGAACGCGTTGGCCGGATCTGACAGGACCCTGATGTAGAGGGTCTGGCCTTGAACGGGGCCTTCGCCAACCATACCTGTGGCGTCAGCACCGGTGGCGGCGTCCCATCTCCATCCACGCTCGGAGAAGTTGGCGTTGCCGAACTCGATCACTTTGTTGCCATCGCCCGGGTTCAGCGGGTCATCTACGACATTACCGTCGATCGTTCCGGGCACGTTGACATTGGAGCCATCGACGAAGAAGATGAACTCATCGTCAAGCGACACCTGGCCTTGCGCGTGCTGGGGAGCAGCTGCGGCAAAGACCAATGCTAAGGCAGCCAGCCATCCCAGGTGTTTTGTACCTGATTGCATCATTGCGGTTGTTTGTTGGTGTGTAAGGATGTTAGTGGAGATGGAAGCGATTCCAACGGGGACCGTACCATCGTGCTATGGAGCGTCTGTACAAAAGGGCGCATACACGGGACACACGCTGCGCGAAAACATACATGCTCGTAACCTGACAATCAAGAACGAATGAAGCAAACGGAGGCGAAAACGTTTTCGCCTCACTGAAAACGCTTCCAAATGCGCCCAAACGTTCGAGGAATCGAGGGTTCTGGCTTAAATGCCAAAGGTAATTTCACAATAGGCTTCACGGTTATTATGGGCAAAAAAAGGTGCCCAGTGTGCTGCACCATGCCGCTAGAGCCGCGTATTGACCACGTTGTTGTAAATTGAGCCGAACGTGTAGCTCAGCCCGATGGAGCTGTTGAGCCCGAAGTTGGTGGCCAGCTGGCGGCGTTGCAACAGGATCTCTTCGAGTGAGGCATCGCCCTTGGGGAGGAACAACTGGTCGTTGATCAGCTCGAAGCCGCCGGAGAACCGGACCGAGAGGCCCTTCACCACGCGCAGGGAGATGAAGCTGCGAAACTCTAGGCGGCTCTTGCCGAGGTCGCTGAAGAAGGTAGAGCCTTCGAGCGCGATGTTGGCGTTCCCCCACGGCTGCCGTACGCGTAGCGCGGCTTCCAACGACTGCCGTACCTGCGTCTCTTCTACCTTATCAAAGATGGTGACTTCGGTGTAGTCCCAGTAGTTGACGCCCACCCGGTAGGCAATGGTCAGTTCGCGGCGGCTTACCTCGCTGTAGGGAAACACGCTATACTCGATGGCCGGGCCAAGCCCCGACCGAAAGTCGGTGTTGTTTCGCGTGGAGGATTCGAAGCTCCCGGACACGCCAGCCGACCAGTGATCGCCCAGGCTCTTCACCACAGAGCCCCAACCTCCCCAGCGGCTCTCCGCACTCTCGATGGTTTCGTCGTCGTTCTCAAAGCGGCGCAGGTCATAGTTTCCGTTGACTCGCGAGCGAACGCGCCACAACTCGGTCACGCGGTCGGCCGAGACCGATCCGCCGAACCGGTAGGAGTCGCGCAGGGATTCGCTATCGAGGCTGCCGTTTCCGTCTACATCGAACACCCAGAAGTTCCAGGGATCGGCAATCTCCGTCTCTTGGACAACGTCGGTGTCGTCGAACTCAACGGCGAGTTGCTCCGCCAGCGGCGTCTGGGCTACGTAGGCCACGAGCCCAATCTTCAGGATGCGCGTGAGCCCGGCGCGCGTCTCGTCCGGCGTGTTGACCTGTTGGGCAATGAAAAAGAGTTCTTGGTTCAACCCTTCGAACTCGTTGCGCCCGATGAAGTCCAGCTCGAACTCTCGGCTTCCGCTCCCTGTGCGTTGCGCGGTGATGAGCACGTGTACATCAGACGCTTCGCGGTCGCGCACGTAGTTGACGAACGTGATCTCGGTGCGGATGTAGGTGCGGTCGCACGAGGCGCTGCAGTCTAGGAAGACGTTGGGCGCGTCCTCGCGCGAGATCCTAGGCTCTTCGTCATCAGTGAATGCAGGTGCCGTATCCCCACTGCTCATGTCTGGAGCAGTGGCCTGCCCTAAAGCAAGCAGTGGAAAGGCAAGAACAAGAACGGCATACAGTACTGAGGTGCGGACGAGGCGTCGGCAATGCGGCATGTGTACTCCCGGAGCTAGGTGTTACTACAGCAGCCCCGATGCGCGGGGCTGTAACGATGCGACCTGCCTGGTGGGGAGTAGGTCTGCGTGTAGCATCGGTTGGAGAGGCCTGGGGGTTAAGCTGTCTCCCGCGAACTCTACACGTGTGAGTGGCTTACTGGACGTTGGCTGACAAATATGGGGCGTCGGGCAAAAACCTTCGCCAAAATATCTGTGAAGTTCAGGAGTCCACGTTGGCGGGTTGGGTCTGCGCCAAGAGAGAGCGCAGGTTGGCGTTGTCTGGCGCGCGCTTCAGGCTAGTTTGCCAGAGCGCCCGCGCTGCACCCGGCTGTCCATCTTCGTACAGGATCGCACCCAGGCTGACGGCCGCCTCCACGTAGCTGGAATCGGCGGCCAGGATTGACGCGTAGCGCCGCCGCGCCTCGTCCCGCTCGCCGATGCCCAGCAGCAGCGACGCGATGGTGTGCTGAACGCCCAAGTTGTCGGGCCGGAGCAGCTGTACCCGCATGAAGGCTTGGATCGCCTCGGCCTCGCGCCCGGCCTCCAGCAACTGCTCGGCCACCTTGACCTGCGCCTCGGCGCTCGTGGGCTGCAGGGCCGCCGACTGCTGGGCCAAGCGCAGCTGCGTGTCCTGCTGCTGCACCACCGAGGCTTGCTTAAGGAATTCGGCGGCGGGCTCCGCGTGCCCGAGTTGCTGGAGCGCTTGGCCGATGGTGAAGAGCGCCGTGTAGTTCCACGGCTGCCGCTCTACGACGGGGTACAACATGTTCGCCGCAGGCACCCACCGTTCGGTCTTGAACAGCAAGACGCCAACCTGGGTGCGGTAGATGGGCTCATCGGGCTGAAGGCGGAGCGCGTCGGTGGCGTGGGCTAGGGCGGGCTCAAAGTCGCCCAATTCTTCCAGCACGTCGGCAAGGCTACTGTGGGCTGGCGCATAGGTGGAGTCGGCGAGCAGGGCTTGCTCGCACGCTTGCCGCGCTTCGTCGACCTCGTCCAGCTCCCAATGCGCGTTGGCGGCGCCGAGCCACGCCTCAGGCGTGGCGGCGGCCTCTACAGAGCGCGTGTAGAACCCGAGAGCGTCCTCGAAGCGCTCTTGCTGGAAGGCGACGTCGCCCAGCACCATCCACCATTCAGCCGCCGTCGGGTCTTGCGCCACGGCCTGCTCTAGCTGGGTACGGGCCTCGTCATACTGGCCCAGCACGTAGGCGATGGTACCGCGCTTGGCGGCGATGGCCGGATGCCCTGGCGCCACGTCCTCAGCACGCTCGGTCCAGGCCAGCGCGGCCTGTGCATCCTGCACGCTGAGGGCGGAATCAGCCGACTGCAGGAAGGTCTCCACTTCGGGGGGAAGCGCGGAAGGCGCTGCACATCCTGCCCAGACGATGAGCGCCGCCAGCACCCCCCACTTCCCCATTGCTCGGCCTGTCTTCACGTGTTCGTTTTCGCCTCGTGCCTATGGTATCTTTCTTGCTGCAATCTCGCAGCAGCAATATACAACGTCAACCCGCTGGCATCTCTTATGTCTGATACGCTTACGCCGCCCATCCGCATGGTAGATCTGCACGGCCAGTACCTCGCGATCAAGGCCGAGGTCGATGCCGCGCTGCACGAGGTCCTGACGCAGACGGCGTTCATCAACGGACCCGCCGTGCGCGAGTTCGAGTGCGACTTGGCCGGCTACCTCGACGGGCCGTACACGCTTGGGGTTGCCAACGGCACCGATGCCTTGCAGATTGCGATGATGGCGCTCGGCATCGGGCCGGGCGACGAGGTCATCACGACGGCGTTCACATTCATCGCCACCGCCGAGGCGGCTGCGCTGCTGGGCGCCACGCCCGTTTTCGCCGACATCGAGCCCGATACGTTCAACATCGACCCCGGGAAGATCGAAGCGCTCATCACGGAGCGGACGAAGGCGATTGTGCCCGTGCACCTGTTTGGGCAACCAGCCGACCTGGACCCGATGCTGGCCCTCGGCAAGAAATATGGCATCCCGATCATCGAAGACACGGCGCAGGCGATTGGTGCGGCATACAAGGGCAAGAAAGTCGGCTTCTTGGGCGACATCGGCACGCTGTCGTTCTTTCCGTCGAAGAACTTGGGCTGCTACGGCGATGGCGGCGCGGTGCTTACCCCATCGGCAGAGCTGTTCGAGGCGATGAAGCTCGTAGCCAATCACGGCTCGAAGCGGAAGTACTTCAACGAGGTCGTGGGGATCAACAGCCGGCTGGATGCGATGCAGGCCGCCATCCTGGGTGTGAAGCTGAAGTACTTGGATCAGTACATCGCGGCCCGGCAGGCTGCAGCGGATCGCTACGATGTGCTGCTGGGCGATGTTGAGGCGCTGGTCCTCCCCCACCGCGCCCCCGACCGGACGCACGTTTTCCACCAGTACACGCTGCGTGTCACTGACGGCCAGCGCGACGCCCTCTCGGCGCACCTCAAGGCGGAAGGCATCCCGCACGCGATCTACTATCCCAAGGCATTGCACCAACTGCCCGTCTTCGCCGACGGCCCGGCGCAGGCCCGCTGGGACGATCTCACTGAAACCATCCGCGCCTCCGACGAAGTCCTCTCGCTTCCGATGCACACCGAACTCGACGAAGGCCAACAGTCGCTCATCGCCGACGTGATCCGCCGCTTCTTCGCGTGAGCGAGCGTCAGAGCTGAAGCTGCAGACGGCTTGCGGGCACGTCGGTCAGCCGCTGCACCTTGCCCGTGGGCCAGCGCACAACGACAGAGTCGGCAGCAGCTGAGGGGAGCGCGAAGGCCAGTTCGGGCGAGCGGACGCTGAGGTAGCTGCCGCCGGTCTGCACGCGCTGGGTGAAGACCTGGCTGCCTGCGTAGACGTGAGCCAGCGCATCGAGGGCGGGCGCGCCCGATGCGTCGCGGATATCGAGGGTGAGCACGGGCGGCGGGGCGGCGTGGTCGTTGCGCCACAGATAGACCGGACCGCCGCAATCCACGAGCAGCACATCGAGGTCGCCGTCGCGGTCGTAGTCGGCGGTGGCGGCGGCGCGGCCAAGGAGCGGTTGGTCGAGCGGCAGGCCAAGGTCGGGGGCGATATCGGTGAAGGTGCCCGCGCCGTCGCTGAGGAAGAGGTGCGGGGGTTGGCGGAACGTGATGCGGTCTTGGATGCGGTCCACGGCGGGCTGGATGTGGCCGTTGGCGACGAGCGCGTCTTGGTGGCCGTCGAGGTTAGCATCGAAAACGACGAGCCCGAAGCCCAGCGTGCGGCGCGACGGGCGCCCGATCTGGGAGGCGGCGGCCCGGTCGAGGAAGAGCGTCGGCGCGGTCTGGCGGTAGACGCCCACCATCTCATTGGAGAAGTTCGCCACGAAGAGGGTGGGCTGCCCGGTGGTGTCTGTGATGCCGATCTCCATGCCCATGCCCGCACGCGTACGGCCGCGCTCGTCGTACGCCATGCCGCTTGCCACGCCGACGTCCTGGAACGCGCCCGTGCCGTCGTTGAGGTACAGCTGGTCGGGCTCGCGGTCGTTGGCCACAAACAGATCGGTCCAGCCGTCGCCATTGACGTCCCACGTGGT
>JBCDJT010000143.1:0-12411 GCA_038747545.1 Bacteroidota bacterium | reverse complement strand
CAACAGGAGAGAGTCTGCTGTTTTGATCAAGGCTCAAGGTTGATATCAGTCGTCGCGCCGCCCAGCAGCCATCAACTCGCGGGCGCTGACAAGCGCGGCCTCGCTAATGTCGGCGCCGGAGATCAGACTTGCCACCTCTTCCGAGCGCTCGTCTTCGGAGAGTCGGCGAATTTGGGTGCGGGTGCGGCCCTTGGCCACGCGCTTCGACACCTTGAAGTGAAGCGTGCCGAGCGCGGCGATCTGTGGGTGGTGCGTAATCGTAATGATCTGATGGTACTGGGCCAGGTCCGCCATCGAGAGGCCCACCTTGCGCGCCATCTCGCCCGAGATGCCCGTGTCGATCTCGTCGAAGACCAGAATGGGCAGGCGCTCGCTCTTGGCGAGGATGGTTTTGAGCGCCAGCATGATGCGGCTGATCTCGCCGCCCGAGGCCACGCGGGCCAGCGGCTTGGGCATCTCGCCCATGTTCGTCGAGATGTAGAATTCCACCTCGTCCATGCCGTTGGTGTGCGCCGTGTAGCGCTCGCTGCCCGTCGCGTTGGGCGGCACGATCCAGCCGTTCTTGTCCTGGTTCAGCCGGAAGCGCACCTCGAACTGGCTGTGTGGAATGCCGAGGCCCTTGAGCTCGGCCACGATGGCGCGCTCGATGCGGTCCGCCACCTCGCGGCGCTTCGACGAGAGCTTGTGCGCCGATTCCGACAGCGCCTGCTCGGCCTTCGCGATCTGCTGGTCGAGGTCGGCGATGGCTTCCTCGAAGTTGGCGCCCAGCTCGTACTGCTCGCCGATCTCGGCGCGGTGCGCAATGACCTGTGCGATGGTGCCGCCGTACTTGCGCTTCAGCAGGTCCAACTCGCCCAGCCGCGCGCGGATGTCCTCCAGCCGCCCCGGGTTGAACTCGATGTTGGCGTTGTAGTCCTGCAAGAAGTTGGCGATCTCGGCCACCACGATCTGCGCCGACCGGATCTCCGTCAGCGCGTCCTCAAACTCCGGCGAGATGCGCGCCAGGTCTTGCAGCTCGTTCCGCGCCACCACCAAGCGGTCGTGGACGGTATCCTCGCTCTCGTAGAGCATCGCGTACAACTCGGCGGTGGCGTCGTGCAGCCGCTCGGCGTTCTCCAGCACGCGCGCTTCGGCCTCCAGCATCTCCTCCTCGCCATCCTGCGGGGCGATGCGGTCGATTTCCTCAATCTGGAAAGCGTACAACTCCGTCTGCTGCCGCAGCTGCCGTTCTTTACGGACGAGGTCCGTGCGCCGCTTGTGCAACTCGCCGACCGTGCGATAGTGGCGCTGGTAGTGGTCGAGCAGCGTGCCGAGGCTGCCGAAGTTGTCCAGCATCTCGATGTGCAGCTCCGTGCGCAAGAGCGACTGGTGCTCGTGCTGCCCGTGCAGGTCGATGACGTTGGCCGCCAGCTTCTTCAGCACGCCGATGGTCGTAGGCGTGTCGTTGACGAAGGCGCGACTGTGCGACCGCGTGATCTCGCGGCGGAGGATCAGCTCCGGCATTGGGTCGATGTCGTGCTCGGCCAGCAGCGCGCGGATGTTGGGCTGATCGGCCTCGTCGAACAAGCCCTCGATGACCGCCTTCTTGGCGTTCGTACGCACCACCTCCATCGACGCCCGCTCGCCCAAGATCATCTTGAGCGCGCCCAGCAGGATCGACTTGCCCGCGCCCGTCTCGCCCGTGATGATGTTCAGCCCGCTGTCGAACTCGACTTCGAGCTGCTCGATGAGCGCATAGTCGCGGATGTAAAGCGAACGGAGCACGGAGTGGGCAACGCTGGTGAGTGGAAGCGCCTAAACCTGCACATGCAGGCTGCGTTTCGCCGGGGATGTTAGCGTTCGGTTAGATCAGCGAGCTGGACTGCGAGCCGTCCACGGTGAGGCAGGCGCCGGTGATGAGGCTGGCGCGCTCGGAGGCGAGGAACGTCACGACGTCGGCGACCTCGGTGGCCTTGCCGAAGCGGCCCAGCGGCAGGTTCTGCGCGATAAACGCCTTCATCTTCTCCGGCTGCTCGTGTACGCGGCGGTCCCAGCTGCCGCCAGGGAAGCGTATGGAGCCGGGCGCCACGCTGTTCACGCGGATGCCGTCGGGCGCCAGCTCCAGCGCCATGATCTTGGCCGCGCTGATGAGCGCCGTCTTGGTCGTGTTGTAGATCGAGAGGCCGGGGCCACCCGCCTCGCGGCCAAAGATCGACGAGATGAACACGATAGAGCCGGAGCCCGCCGCCTGCATGTGCGGAATCGCGGCGCGCGTCGTACGGAAGTGGGAGTGGACGTTGAGGTCCAGCATCTCGTCCCAGTCCTGGTCGGTGGTCTCGGCGAAGGGTTTGCGGCGGTTGCCGCCCACGTTATTGACCAGCACGTCTACGCGGCCAAACTTCTCCATCGCCGCATCCACAAGCTGTTGGCCTGCATCGGGCTCGGTCAGGTCGAGTGCTAACGCTAAAACCTCGACACCCTTCTTGCGCAGGTCGGCGGCGGCAGCTTCGATGGCATCCGCACTGCGGGCACAGATGGCGAGGTGGCAGCCCTCGGCTGCCAGTCCGTGAGCGATATAGTTGCCGATGCCACGGCTGGCACCAGTGACGATGGCGACGTGGTCGTTGAGGCCGAGATCCATGCGAGTAGAGGAGAATGCGTCGTTGAAAAGAGCGCCTGCTTAATGCAAGGACCGACCGCGACGTTTCGAGCCGGACCAACGCTCGGCTAGGTCTTTTCGCAAACTTTGTATTGCGCCAGGGCGTTAGCTGGCGCGGAAAGACACTGCACAGCATGCCGCGCACCCATGAATGCACAACCGGAACGCACGTTTGAGGCCGACATGGAGCGCCTGGCCGCTATCGTAGCCGCGCTCGAAGCCAACGAGGTTGGGCTCGACGCCGCCGTGGCGCTCTATGAAGAAGGCTGTGTACTTGCCAAACGTCTCACCGAACGCTTGAACACCGCCGAGCTGCGCGTGCAAGAGCTGGCAATGGAATGAGGGCAGGCTGCATCATATCGTGGTGCCTGCTGCTGACACTTGTGTCCCTTCAGGACGCCGCCGGGCAAGAAGTAAGCGCTGCGAATGATGCTCTGGCGCGTGGCGATGCCGCCTACGCACAGTTCGACAATGCGTCGGCAATAGACGCGTATCTAGACGCCTACCGCGCCGACGCGACGGATTTTGGGGCGCTCACACGGCTAGCTCGCACATACGGTGACCTCGCGCAGGATCACCTCGCCAACGACCAACGCAATACCGCAAAAGAAACGTTCGAGACGGCAATTCGCTATGCCGACGAACTGTTAGCGCATTACCCCAACCGAGCAGAGGCGTATTTCTTTCAGGCCGCCACACGCGGCAACTTAGCCCTCTTCGCCGGGGGGAAGAAGAAGGTCGAGATCGGGCGCGATGTAGAGGCCAACATCCAGCGCGCGCTGGAGATCAACCCGAATTACGCGCTCGCCTACCTCGCGTACGGCATGTTCAAGCGCGAAGTGGCTGAACTCAGCTGGGTACAGCGCAACGTGGCACGCTTACTCTTTGGCGACGTGCCGAGCGGCACCAAAGAAGAAGCCGCCGACTTGCTGCGGCAGGCCATTGAGCACAACCCTGCCTTGACCCGTGCCCACTTCGAGCTCGCCGTCACATTGGAGCGCATGGGGCACAAGGAAGACGCTATCGAAGTGATGCAAGCAGTTCTCGCACTCCCTGACATCAACACCGAAGACCAACGCAACCGAGAGCGCGCCACCATGCTGCTCGACCGGTGGCAATAGCTGTTCACGTACCACCTATGTCCGAATCGTACGCCGCGCTCTTCGCGCACTTGCCTGACCACGCCCGCTTCTGGTGCTACGTCGCCGATAAGCCACTCAACGACGCCGAGCAGGCGATACTGCTGGCACACCTGGATAGCTTCTTCGCCTCGTGGCAGTCGCACGGACGCCCTGTGACAGGAACCGCCAAGATCCTGGACGACCGACTCCTGCTGCTGGCTGCCACGCTCAACGGCGAAATATCAGGGTGTGGCATCGACGCGTCGGTGCATGCCGTGACGCATGCAGGCGCCGCGGTTGGCATCACATGGAAGACAGGGCTGTTCGTCGTGCATCGCGTGCTCGATGGGGCCATTGCCGTAACGCCACGCCGGGCATTCAAGCAGGCCGCTAAGGCTGGCGACGTCACGCCGCAGACGCCTGTCTTCGATCTCACGCTCATGCATCTGGGCGATGTGCGTGCTGGCCGCTTCGAACAACCTGCAGCCAAGTCCTGGGTGAGCCGCGTCGTGCGCTTTGGCAGCGTAGCGGCATAGCCGGAGGCACAGTGTGGCCAACAAGCGACTCTCATGGACGGTCGTCGTAGGGCGGATCGGCCGTTGGCTTGGCCGGTTCGATCCCACCCGCCGCGAGGTGGTGGTGGCCAATGCTTTCCTCATGATGCTGCTCCTCGTAGGCGGCTACGGATACAAGCTGCTCGAAGGGTGGACGTTCTTTGACGGCATCTACATGACGTTCATCACCATCACCACCATCGGGTTTGCCGAGGTGAAGGAGATGAGTCTCGCAGGGCGTACCTTCACCATCGTCCTGGCCCTCACCGGCATCGGCACCGTCGCGTTCATCGCCACGCGTACGGCGCAGATTATGCTCAGCACCCAAAACCTCAAACAGCGCTACTTCCGACGCATGATCGACCAACTCTCCGACCACTTCATCGTGTGCGGCTATGGGCGTGTGGGAATGCGCATCGCTGCCGATCTGCGGAAGCAAGAGGTCCCTTTCATTGTCATCGATCGGGATGAGGACGTGGTAGAAACCCTGCGCATGGATGGCATCATGGCGCTGGAGGGCGATGCGCAAGAAGAAGAGACGCTGGTAGAGGCGCACATCGACCGTGCCAAGGGCGTGATCCTTGCCCTCCCGGAGGACAGTGCCAACGTGTTTGTCTCGCTTGTGGCCCGCGAGTGCAACCCCGATGTGTTCATTCTAGCGCGCACCAATGATCACCGTAACCGCCGCAAGATGCTCCACGCAGGGGCCAACAAAGTCGTCTCCCCCGTAGAGATCGGGGCCGACCGCATGACGCAGGTCATCCTCAGGCCCCACGTTGATCACTTCATGGAGCGGCTGTTAGGAACGCAGCGCGACAACCTGAGCCTAGAAGAGGTGACGGTAGAGGCTGGCGCCCTGTTAGATGGCACAACGCTTGCCCAAGTAAAATTCCGATCTCATTTCGACGCCATCGTGGTTTCCATTGTCCGGCCTTCAGGCGAACTTCAGTTTAACCCCACGGGTACCGATGAAATCCATGCCAACGACGTGTTGATCGTGCTGGGGACCCCCGATATGATAGCCAAACTTGCCGAAGAAGGATGCTCAACACCGTGAAATACAGCGCTGTGCTGCTGCTCGCGTTGCTGCTGCTGGGTAGTCCAGCAGCATTTGCTCAAGATTACTTCAATCAGGAAGCCATGGAAGCCGTGCTGGACGGCAACCGGATGCTGCTGGACAACATCCCCGAGGTGACCTACGACTACTACACGTGGGTCGATCATTCGGGCCTGATGAACGGTGCGATGGCGCGTAATTCGTTCTACAGATTCATCGGCGACGGCAACGGGTTTGTGGGCAAGCAGCGAGGCAAGCTCGTGGAGATGATCAACAGGCAGCATCTGCAAGACATGCGGCTGGGAGACCGCATCATCATTCCCCGCCTGGGGCAGTTCGACCTCGACTTCCGCGCCTACTCGCCCTTCCCGAAGTATTACGCGGGCGGAGCCGATTTCGACAAGCTCTTCGTCATCGACAAGTCGATTCAGGCTTTTGCGGCATACACCCACGGCAAGCTGGAGCGGTGGGGAGTGGTGAATACAGGCGCCGAAGGCTCGCGCACACCGAACGGCCGCTACAACTTCAACTGGAAGACTGAATTCCGAGTCTCCTCGTTGAGCCCACCGGGAGAGCGGTGGGAGATGTACTGGGTGTTCAACTTCCACGAGGCCCGGGGCATCCACGTCCACCAATATGCGATGCCAACGGGCGGCCCGCGCAGCCACGGATGCGTGCGCCTCATCGAAGCCGATGCGAGATGGATCTACGACTGGGCCGATCAGTGGCGTATCTCAAACAGCAGCCGGGGCTATCGGTCGGGGCGAGGCACAGTTGTAGAACCGGGCACCACCGTCATTGTCATAGGGGAAGACCCTGCTGGTGCGCCGTCACTGTTTGACGACCGGGACGGCTATCCACAAATACGACGCTCCGTTCTGCCCGACAATCCAATGGATCTCCCTGCAGGGACCCCTCAACAAAAGTATTTTGACCGCGTGCGGGGGTGAGCCAAACTGCGGAGGCCCAGCCACCTCACCACTGGGTAGCTGGGCCTCGTTCTCCGGGGAATGCACCACCATCCCGCCAGGAGCGCAGGTCTCTATAACAAAGCGGGCTAGCCGTTTCCCACCACAAGATCCGGCATGGGCCTCGCGCTTTCTCACTAGTGAGACATGCGTGCAGAGGATCGAGTCCGTCCGATATAACATCCCCCTCCAAAATTTTTCTGCAGCTTTTGGGAGACGCCTGAAGATGTGCAGAAGCCACGCCTTATCGCATCGCGTAATCGCGTGATTTTTCGTGTGTGCCATCGCTATCATGGTGCTATCGCCCTCAGCACTATCCACCATCAGCCATCTTGTCAGGAAGGGCGCCCCGGAACGTCTCTTGCTCTGCGCCTGTTCGGATACCCCAACCCACTGCTTACGCCATTATGACGCCCGATTTGCCCGTGCTAGACCCCGTCGTAGGCTTCGTTGAAGAGGCCCTCGATCCGATGCTGGATCTCTATGACGAAATCGACCGGCTGCGGCGCGAGAAGAACGCCATCTTGCTCGCGCACTTTTACCAAGAGCCGGAAATTCAAGACATGGCCGATTACATCGGCGACTCGCTGGGGCTAGCCCGCAAGGCTGCCGACACCGATGCCGACATCATCGTCTTTGCTGGGGTTCACTTCATGGCGGAAACCGCCAAGATCTTGAATCCGACCAAGAAGGTGTTGCTGCCTGATCTGAACGCGGGCTGCTCGCTCGCGGACTCGTGCCCGGCCGATGAACTGGCCGCGTTCAAAAAGCAGTACCCCGATCATATCGTGGTGTCGTACATCAACTGCTCGGCGGGAACGAAGGCCGAGAGCGACATCATCTGCACGTCATCCAATGCCGAGCACATCATCCGCCAGATTCCCGAGGACCAGCCTATCATCTTCGCGCCTGATCGCAACCTCGGCCGCTACTTGAGCAAGCAGACGGGGCGCGACATGGTGATCTGGGATGGCGTCTGCATTGTCCATGAGACCTTTAGCGAGCAGAAGCTGGTGCGCTTGAAGATACGCCATCCTGAAGCGCTGGTCTTGGCGCATCCCGAGTGCGAGGAAGCCATCCTGCGGCAGGCCGACTTTGTGGGGTCGACCACGCAGATCCGTCGCTTCGCTGCCGACGGGCCGCATGACACGTTCATCGTGGCGACCGAGGAGGGCATTCTGCATCAGATGCGC
Source organism: Bacteroidota bacterium (assembly GCA_038747545.1). Lineage (GTDB taxonomy): Bacteria > Bacteroidota > Rhodothermia > Rhodothermales > JBCCMF01 > JBCCMF01. The sequence goes on along the minus strand of JBCDJT010000143.1, from coordinate 4,880 downwards.
CGCGACAACCCGGAGAAGACCTACATCCCGGCGCCGCCTGAGAGTGGGTGCAACTGCAACCAGTGCCCACATATGCGCCTCAATACCATCGAGAAGCTGTACCTATGCCTGAAGCACGAGCAGCCAGAAATCCTCATGGACGAAGAGGTTCGTCTCCGTGCGCGCCGGCCCATTGAGCAGATGCTCGAGATGAGCATGGCGATCCGATAGTGGCTATACCTCAAGCACGGACCATCGAGGTGGTACCCCATCAAGCGGGCTGGCGCAAGGACTTCGCGGGCTTGGCGGATGAGATTGCACAGGCCTTGGGGAACCAGGTGGTAGACATACACCACATCGGAAGCACAGCGGTAACAGCCCTCTGGGCCAAGCCGATTATCGACCTCTTGCCTGTTGTCCAATCCGTAGAGGCCGTTGATGGGCTGCAGGCTCGCCTCGCAGCGCGCGGTTACGAAGGGCGCGGAGAGTATGGGCTACCTGGTCGGCGCTACTTTGTGCGGTGGCGTGAAGAGAAGCGGGTAGCCCATGTGCATATGTACTCAGTGGGGCATCCGGCCATCCATCGGCATCTTGCCTTCCGTGACTATCTGCGTGCCCATCCTGAGGTGGCTAGTGCATACGGCCATCTGAAATCAGGAAATGCGCGCCTGTACAGGCAGGACCCGGCAGCCTACAGCGCCGCCAAGAATGCTTTTGTTAAGGACACTGAAGCGCGCGCCCTTGCGTGGACAGCGGCGCGCACCAAATCTGAACACTGATGACCCCCATTTTATTAACAGACACGGTTTCGCAAGACCTAGATCGCGTGCTGGGCTATGCGGGCCTGTGGGGCGTGGAAGGCATCGAATTGCGCACGATAGGTGGGGTGCAGAACCGCGTGCCGCATGTCAACGAGCGCAAGCTGACGAGCAGGCTACTCGACTACGATTTCCCGGTACTAGCCATTGCGCCAAGCCTGTTTGAGGGGCTAGCCAGCGACAAAGCAGGGTGGATGAACGAGTTGGCTGCGCTACCCGAAATCCTCCAGTTCTGCCGCCGCGTGCAGTGTAAGACGGTTGTGGTCTCAGGCTTTGCGGAGGAGGAAATCTTCGCGGTGGAGTGGGCCGCTGAGGCGTTGCAGCGCGCTGGCGAGGCCTCCGCCCGTGTTGGCGTAACGCTAGCCGTGCTGAACGAACCTGCGATGGCGCATGTGACGGGCGCCGCGTTGGCCGATCTGCTCGACCTCGTCGATCACGAACACGTGCGCGCCGCATGGTCGCCAATGACAGCATGGCAGGCAGGCGAAGACCCGTCGGCGGGGCTCGCAGAGCTTGCGCACCACGTGCATCTCGTCCGCTGTCGAGATGCCAAGCGGGAGGGCGACACGTGGGCCGATACCACGTTAGGTGAGGGCGGGCTGGGCTGGAGCAGCCACCTCGCACAGCTCCGCCGCACCGGGTTCGAGGGGCTGCTGAGCCTGGAGGTGTTCACGGACAAGCCCGCCAAGTCTGGCCTGCGCTCGGCGACGAACCTGATCCGATTGGCACGCGGTTAATCGTCCCAGCCTTGTTCATCTAAGAGCTGCGCGATTGGAACCGGGCGGAACGCTTGCGCAGGGAAGCCCGCATGGATGTCGGCACCGGTGATGGACTTGGTGAGCAGCGCGCCAGCGGCTACCACGCCATCGGGAGCGATCTCTTTACCTGGAAGGATGACGGCGCCCACGCCGAGCCTGCCGCCGCGCCGCACAGTGACGCCCTTGAAGTGCTTGAAGCGCTCGGCGGTGCGGCCCATGAAGTTGTCGTTGCTCGTCAGCACGCCAGGCGCCACGAAGACGCGATCCTCCAGCGTGGAGTAGGCCGTGAGGTAGGCGTTCGTCTCTAGCTTGCAGTAGCGCCCCACGGTGCAGTAGTTCTCGATGGCCACGCCGCGCCCTACGATGGTGAAGGCGCCCACGGTGACGTTCTCGCGGACGGTGGCAAGGTCCGCCACGAGCACCTTCTCGCCGAGCGTGCAGCCCGCGTAGATCACCACGCTCGTCCCGATGATGCAGCGGTCGCCTACGATGGTGGGCGGCAGCGTCTGCTCCTTCGTCACCGCGCTGTTGGCCGCTCGCATCGGCTGCTTGCCCACCGACGCGTGGTCGTCGATGCGCACGTTGTCGCCAATCTGAGCTCCTGCCCGGATGACGACATGGTGCCCAATCTGGCAGCCCGCGCCGATCTGCACGCCCGCTTCGATGACACAGAAGTGCCCAATGCTACAGTCGGCGCCGATCTGCGCGGTAGGGGCGATGCTGCTGGAGGTAGAGATCATGAGGCTGTGAGGCTAAGCGGCGGCTTCGTAAAGCCCGGTGATGGCGGCGACGTTGGCGCGGCTCTCGGCGAGCGAGAGCAGGGGCGGCGTGCCATCCAGGGCGGCAGCGACCAAGTCATCGACCTCGTCTAGGTAGAGCAGGTTGCCGGGGGCTTCGATGACTTCAGGCGCATCGTCTCCGCGGTAGATCAGGATGGGCGTGTCGTCGGTGGGCTTGAACGCTTTGGGCAGCACCATCCGCGCTTCGGTACCGACCAACTCCATCTCCATGCGGAACGGCGCGTTGAAGCCACAGTCGAACTGCGCCAGGACCCCGCTCGGAAACCGCATCTGCCCGGTGAAGCTGAGGTCAACACCCGTCTCGCCGAGCACCTGAAACGCCTGCACGGCCTCCGGCTCTTCGCCCGTAATCATGCGCGCAAAGCTGACGGGATAGCAGCCCACATCCCACAAGCTGCCGCCGCCCATCGCTGGGTCGAGACGGATCTTGTGGACATCGGCGATGGTGAACGTGAACGCGCCTTTGATCAGCACCAACTCCCCCAGCACACCGTCGGCCACGAGTTGCTGCACACGCTTCGTCCGCGCGTGGTGGCGGTACATGAAGCCCTCAGTCACGATGCGGTCATGCGCCTTCGCGGCGTCGGCGATGGCGGTCACATCGGCTGAAGTGAGGGCGATGGGTTTTTCGCAGAGGACATGCTTACCCGCCTCAACCGCCTTGATCGTCCACTCGGCGTGCAGGTGGTTGGGCAGCGAATTGTAGACGACGTGGATGTCGGGATCCGCAAGCATCGCAGCGTAGGAACCGTACGCCTGTGCGATGTCCCAGTCTTTGGCATACGCCTGGGCTCTGGCGAGCGATCGGCTGGCTACACCGACGAGCTGGCTGCGGCCGCTGGCGCGAATGGCGGGGATGAGCGAGCGGTTAATGCGAGCAGTGCTGAGTAAGCCCCAGTTGAGCGTATCCATTGGGTCTCGAAAAAGTGAGGACAAGCGTTGCTGAGGATACGATGTGCGTAGGGGTGAGGGAAGGCGTGGGCGGAAAAACGCCTAAATCCGGGCTTCCCGGAGAAAAACAACGGCGTAGCAAGCCGCTGCTGTCCAGTTTGCGCGACTTTCGGAAAACACGCCGTACCCCATATGCGGATGAAGGTTGTTGTGCAAGGGAGCGGTCCAGGCTGGTGTAGACGCCTGGACCGCTCCTCTTTTTTTGGTACCAACGCGCGGTAGGCTCATGCAAAACCGCATCTTGGCCCCCGCCTTGTCCGCATTGGATGGTATTGAACGATGAACCGCAATGACCTTTTGGGGTGGGGCCTCAGTATTGGGCTCCACATTCTCGTCCTCCTGATGATCGGGGTGTATCACGAGATCACAGACGATGAGGAGATCCCAATTGGCTACGTCGCCGTGGAGATTGGGGAGTACAGCGAGGGGCGCCCCGTACGGCAGATAGCCCCGGCACGCCCCACGCCAACGCCACCGCAGCCGGAAGAGCAAGACGAGGAGCCACGTCCTGAGCGCACCCCGCCGCAACAGACAACCCCCCAGCCCAACCCGCAGCAGCAGCAAGAGGTTGATCCTGAACCCGTGAAGTTGCCGGAGCAGACGCGCCCCAGCAACGACCCGGACGTCGTGGCAGAGGCTGACCCCAAGCCGCAAACCACCGAGCAGTCCGAGCCCTCGACCGATACCGCCACGACAACCGTAGAGCCCGCGCAACAGGCCACGCAGCCCGCAACGCCTCAGCCGCTGGGCAGCGGCCAGATCGGCGGCGATACGGGCGCTAACTCGGGCGATGAGGGGACGGGCTCAGACGAGACCGAAGCCGCGCCGTTCAACATCGAAGGACTGAACCGAACGCCCCTGTCCACGCCGCTGCCGCGCTACACGTCGCAAGTCAACGCCGTAATCTCGTTCATCATCGAGGTCAACCCGCGTGGTGAGATTGTCCGCAAGATACCAGCCCGCAAAGGCGACCCGAACCTCGAACGCGCCGTGCTGCAAGTGCTGGACCGCTGGCGGTTCAACGCACTGCCCGCCAACGCCCCGCAAGTCAACCAGCGTGGCACGGTCACCTTCCGCTTCCGCCTCGAATAGCAACTACGCCGCCGCGTAGCGCGCTTGCATGCGCTCTAGCAAGTTGGTGATCTGCGCCGGCGTCAGGCGCTCCAGCTCGTCGACGCCGCAGTAGTGACGGGCGGCGATGACCAGGTCAGCACGCGAGAGGCCATAGTCGTCGGCGCGGGCGAAGAGGTCGTAGACCGTTGGCCCAGCTGGCTCGTTGACGACCACCTCGGGCTCGGCGAGCGTAGCAGGGATGCTGTCGCCCGAGGGCTTGGGGCCGGCGGCCATGCGGTCGAGGAAGTCAGAGAACGTAGGGTTGCGGATTTCCAAGCCCACGGGCAAGTCGGGCGTGTTCGACTTAACGACCGTGGCCACGCGCACCTGCCGGAAGTCCTCGAAGCGCACGGAGAGTTCGATCATCACATCGACGAAGTATTCGAGGCCGCCCGTAGTGACAGGCAGCACCTTGCCTACTTCGTTTGCCTCGCGCTCCTCGCGGCCCTTCGCGGCGATCT
>JBCDJT010000142.1:0-12492 GCA_038747545.1 Bacteroidota bacterium | reverse complement strand
TTTGCGGTGCCCACGTTGGCGACGGTCGTCTCACCTTGCCCGAGTGGGTTCGGTTGTGAGATGAGCGGGTCGTTTTGCGTGGAAATCACTAAACATCCGTAGGTTATCATCACTTCGTTGATCCTGACCCCGCCTCCCGCGACAATCGTGCCAGTCCGCTCGTTGATGACGATGCGGGCGGGGATGTCTACGCTGATGCTGAGGTCCTCGAGGGCCGCCATGAAGCGGGCGGCGCCGTTGGCCTGATCGGGCACGTTCACGCTGAGGCGTCCCGCGTGATCAACCACCGCCGCGTCGGCGTACTGCGCGTTGATGGCGTCGGCGATGCGGATGGCGTTGGTGAAGTCGGGATCGTTGAGCAGGATGCGCAGCGTCTCGGCGCGGCTCATGTCGAGGTCGAGGCCCTTCTGCACGGTGGCGCCGTTCGGGACGCGGCCCGTGTTGGTGTGGTTGACCTGGACGCTAGCGCCGCTGGTGGCGGCGAGCACCGAGCCCGTCGAGACCGACCCTTGCGCCATCGCGAACACGTCGCACTGCTGGATGGCCTGCACGTTGCAGGTCAGCGGATTGATGAGCGGCGTCTGCAAGAGGATACCGCCCGAGAGCGACCGCGCATCGCCCAGCGACGATACGGTGACGTCGAGGCGTGTCCCGGCGCCGCTGTACGGGTCGAGCGCCGCCGTGATCATCACCGCCGCCGCGTTGCGCGACGACAGCTGCGCCGCATCTACCGTCACGCCGAAGTTCTCCAGCATGCTGGTGATGCTCTGGATGGTGAACGCCGCACCGCGTGTGCCGCGTGCGCGGTCGCCCGTGCGGTCTAGCCCCACCACGAGGCCATACCCTACGAGTTGAACGGGCGCCATCCCCTCAATCATGACGAGGTCTTTGAGGCGCGTGTCCGCCTCAGCTGTGTTGTCTGCGGCAGCGGGGTCGGCGGGCGGGTCTTGCGCATAGGCCTGCACGGACAGGAGCAGCGCGGCGAGGATTAGCGATAGTCGTTTCATAGCGTTGGGCATTGGCACATCGAATAATCATGTCATCCCGAGCGGAGGCCGCAGGCCAGAGCTGAGGGATCTCCCACTTTGGAGTCTAGCAAAACGTAACCGGGGGAGATCCCTCGGCTACAGCCTTCGGCTTTCGCTCGGGATGACAACATTGAAGTTTGGCGCTCACTGCGCGGCGAAGAGCACGGCGGCGCCCAGCAGCGCCACGCCGGCAGCGCGAGCGAAGAAGCCAGGCTTGAAGCGGCGTTTGCCGAAGCCATCGCGCTTGTAGACGATGGTGGCGTTGGCCAGCTGGTACGAGAAGATGCTGTTCTCGCGTGTGATGTCGCGGGCGCGGGCCACGCCCTGCACCTGCATCTTGTGCGTCTCGCCGTTCACGTTGAGGCTGCGCGTGCCTTCAATGACCAAGCTGCCCGTCGAGTCCACCTCGACGATGCGCGCCGTCATGATGCCGCGCAGCAGATCGCTCTGCACGGACGAGTTGGCATTAGAGGCATCGGCAGAAAACTGGCTGTTGACGCCGAACGTGCCGCTCAGCGTGCCGCCGTTGACGGTGCCGTTGCCGGACGTGTTGGCGCTCGACTGGTTGTCCCAGCCGCTCGCGCGCTGCGCCGATGTGCGCTCGGCAAGGCGGATGGTGATCACGTCGCCCACGTGGTGCGCCTTGAAGTCGGAGAACAGCGACTGGGCGTGGAGCGGGGCGGCGGTGATGAACAACAGCGCGATCCAAAGGAAGGCTCTCATCGGGAGTGTGGGGTTTGGTTGGGTGGTGGAAAAGTCAGAGGGTTTCGAGCCAGACGGCGCGGCCGGGCGCGGTCAGGCGGGCGCGGTAGGTCACGTCGGTGTCCTCCACATAGAGCTTGATGATGTCGCCCACGGCGCCGCGCTGGCGCGCTTTGCCGCTGAGGTCGAAGCGGAAGCCGTTGCGCTCGTAGCGCATGACGACGGTGGCGCCGAGGTCGGCGGCGAAGGCCTCGCGGAGGTCGTCGCGGCGCAGGGCGCGGCCCGCGTTGATGCGGCGGGTGGCGAAGGCTTCGGTGAGGTTGGCGAAGTCGTCAGGACGCATCGGCTCGCCGTTGAAGCGCGTCACGTCCATCCAGGCGATCTGCACATCGGCGGGGTCTACGGGGGCGTCGCGCTTGAGCGTGGCAGCAGCCACAAGCACGGAGTCGTAATGCGTCACGTAGAGCAGCGCCCAGCCTGTCTTCTCGCGGCCTTGCCAGACCTCCACCTGCGTGCGGCCCTTCGGGATCTCAGCGGCAAACGCCTTGAAGCGCACGTCCAGGTCGGTGCCCTCCACCACATCGCCCCCGAGGCGACGCACCTCTACGTCCAGCCGATGCGCATCGGCGGGGTAGTGGGTGGCGAGGTAGGCCGTGGCGGCGTGCTCGACGGCCTGCTCGGCGTCGGGCGCGACCAAGAAGAGCGATATGGCGAGGGCGAGCAGCATCAGGTCGGTTAGCGCTTCATGCTGTTCGACATCTGCATCATCTCCTCGCTGGTGGTGACCACCTTCGAGTTGATCTCATAGGCGCGCTGCGCGGCGATCAGCGCCACCATCTCCTGCACCACGTCCACGTTCGAGCCTTCGAGGAAGCCCTGGCGGATGCTGCCGATGCCTTCCTGGCCGGGCGCTCCGATGGTCGGCTCACCGCTGGCCTCGGTCTGCGTGTACAGGTTGTTGCCCACCGAGTCGAGACCCGCCGAGTTGGGGAAGCGCGCCAGTTCGAGCTGGCCCAGGTCGACCATGTCGGCCTGCCCCTGGACGCGGGCGCGAACTAAGCCATCTTGGGTGATGATGAGTTCGCTGGCCTCCTGCGGCACGGTGATATCGGGCTCGACGGGGAGGCCCATCTGCGTGATGATCGAGCCTTCGGGGCTGAGCGTGAGCGTGCCGTCGCGCGTGTACTGGATCTCGCCGTCGGGTGTGCTCACCTGCAGGAAGCCGTCGCCGTTGATAGCGATGTCGAAGCTGTTGCCCGTCTCGGTGAAGCCGCCCTGCGTGAAGTTGCGCACCGTAGCCACCGCCGTGGCGCCGTGGCCCATCTGCAGGTTGGCCGGCGGCGCACCGCCCTGCGCCGCACCGATGGCGGGCGTCTGGATGTTCTGGTACAGCAGGTCCTGAAACACAATGGTGCTGCGCTTGAAGCCCGTCGTGTTGGCGTTGGCGAGGTTGTTCGCCGTGTTGTCAACGCCGGCTTGCTGCGTGCTCATGCCGAGCGCGGCGGTGTGAAGGGATCGGAGCATGGGAGTATCGTCGTGGGAAAAGTTCTGGGTGTGGAGGCGCCGTTCAGGCAGACGGCGCTAGCGACCCATCGGCTAGAAGCGGCCGAGGTCGCGCGTGACGCGGTCGAGCTTGCCGTCGAGGGTTTGCATCAGCTTCTGGTGCGTCTCGAAGAGGCGCAGGTGCGAGATCATGTCGCTCATCTCGGAGACGACGTTGACGTTGCTGCCTTCGAGGAAGCCCTGGCGCACCTGCCCAAACTCTAGCTCTTCGGGCTCGGCCTGGGCGGTGAAGAGCGTGCCGTCCAGGCGGTCCAGCGCCTGAGGGTCCGCGAAGTCGACCAGCCGCAGCTTGCCCACCTCGGCGCCGTTGACCATCAGCGTGCCGTCCTGATTGACGACGGGCGGCGGATCGTTTGGCCCGAGCTCGATGGGACCGTCCTCACCTTCTACCGCTAGGCCTTGCGGCGTACGGAGCGTGCCCTCGCCATCGACCATGAAGTGGCCGGCGCGCGTGTAGCGCGGTTCGCCCGCCTCGGTGCTAACCACGAAGAAGCCCTCGCCTTCTACGGCGAAGTCGTACGGATTGCCCGTCTCTTGGTAGGCGCCCGTGGTGTCTTCGCGCCACTGGCCGGCCTGCCGCGTGCTCGTCGGCGCTTGCTCGGCGTCGATTTCTTCGTTCAGGACTTCAACAAACACGCGGTCCCGCCGATACCCGTTCGTGTTGGCATTGGCGAGGTTGTTCGCAATGCGCTCCTGATGGCGCACCGCCTGATCCATCGCGGTAAAACTGTTCTGGAGTCGAAGCAGCATACTACACCTGCTTGGTTGGATTCGCCGCAGCGTCTCCGCAAACCATCTGCCAAGCCCCAAATGCGCTCCCTTGCTGGATTTGCGAGGGGGCTACGGGCGTTTGGGCAGCATTTTCCCTCCGCACCGGGTAGGATTTTCGTACGGGTCCGATAGCGCGTGGGCGCGTGAATGCGTCGGCGCGTCCCGCATACGCGTCCCGGCCAGTTTATCCCGAACGTCTGAGCATGAACGACGTAGAGCACGTGATCGCGCTCACGTTGAGCGACAGCGAACGCACTGACGCGCTCACGCTAACCCTCCAGCCCCATGCAGCACGACCTCTGGGATGAGCACCAGTGGGAGCGGTTCTTGACCGCCCGCGACAAGCGCCTGGAGCGCTACACCGAGTGGATGTACACCTTCATGGCCCAGCATCCGCCGCCGCACCGCGAGCGCCGCGAGGCGTACCGCCGCTGGCGCAGCCACCTGCTCGACTTCCTGCGGCAGCAGGGCTGGTCGCCGTCCGAGGCACCGCTGGCCTTCCTCTACGACGACGACGAGCGCGAGGCGCACCAGTCCGGCCCCTTCTCTCGCTTGGACGACGACCCCGACATCCCCACCGAGGCGATCTACTACACCGTCCAGACCACCATCGACGCGCTGCTGGGTTGGGCGAACGCGCTGCCGCAAACCCTCAAGGACAGCACCTTCGTCCAGCTCTACTCCCACCTCACCGACGTGCGCGCTAACATCGGGCGCGGGCTGCACCTGGGCTACGAGCGCGACCTGCTGGGCGGGCACATCGCCTTCGCCAAGCGCGCCCTCCGCGACGCCAACGCTGGGCTCCGCCTGCTGTCGTCGCTGCGCCGACGCGTTGCGTCGCCCGAAGCCGTGCCGTACGAAGCCCTCTACGAGCTGCGCAACACGCTCGGCCTCTACGTCCAAGACCTCCGCGACCGCTTCGCGCTGGGCACGGACTGATGGCTTCCTACTCGCGTGGCTTGGTGGTAGTCTTTGGGATTTTGGTCGCCCTGTCTGTGATGATGGGACGTCCGGCACAAGCGCAGTATCCACCAGCAGCACTGGAGCCCTACATCGAAGTGCAGCAGGCGCAGTGGGATGCGTACAAGCAGCCGTTTCGGCGTGGAGATCGCCGGCCAGGGGAAACCGCCGGGAGTATGGTCGTCGAATTGGTGGGAGCCATTGTCCACGAGTGGCGGGCTGCTCAGTCGGATAGCTTGCGCCACGAGGCGTATCTGCGGGTCCACCAGAAGGCCATCGATCTGCTAATTCAGAAGGAAGGCCGCCCAGACGAGTATGCAGCTCGCGAGCGCATCGGCACCATCATGGTGAGTACGTTTCTTGGCGGCCCTGCTTCGATGGAAGACATGTTGTACTACACAGAGCACATGATCGGCGGTATGAGCCTGGAGTTTCCCGTCCTGGTTTGGGCCTTGGAAACGCTTGGCGCCGAAGGTCACGAGGTCACAACCCTATCGCGGAAGGCGTGGGCCAACATGGTAGTTGCGAAGCGCAGCGACCAGCAAGATGGAGCAGAAGCCCTGCGGCTCTTCGGCATAGATAGCCGCGTTGCTCAAGACGATACGTGGCTCCGGGAGGTCCATCCTGCAGGCCAGTCCATTATCCACAGCTCACCGAGTCTTATGGACGAAGTCGACCTTGGCCTGCGGCTTGCGCAGCTCGCACGCTTTGCGCCTGGACAAGAGTAGTCTGCACTGGCACCCCAACCGCAACATTTGACCTCCGCCTTCCGAGAAAACTAACCGGAGAGGCCCTGTACGTGTGGCGCGTGCGGCGTATTCTTGACGCCATCACGTGTCCCTCGTCCACCCGATGCGGTCGTGCATATGCTGCGCGGACTCCTTCTCGCTTTCCTGGCCTTCGGCGCGCTATCGGCGCACGCCCAGTCCGTTGTTGACCTTCCGCGCCTGAACGACAAACCCGTCCAAATCGATGGCATGAGTGACGAGGCGGCGTGGCAGACCATCGAGACGCTCCCGCTGACCACGTACGAGCCTGTCTTTGGCGCGGAGCCTACCGAGCGGACGGAGATCAAGGTGGCGTACGACGACAACTTCCTGTACGTGGCCGGGCAGCTCTACTGCAAGACGACCGCCACCATGCGCGGCAACTCGCTCTACCGCGACCGCTACAGCGGCGACGACGTGTTCGCCATCGTGCTCGACACGTTCAACGACAACGAGAACGCGCTGTGGTTCTTCGTCAACCCCGAGGGCACGCGCTTCGACCTGGCCGTCTCGAACGACGCTAACAGCGGCGGCGGCAGTCCGTTTGGCGGGGTGGTCAACTCTAGCTGGAATACCTACTGGGATGCCGCCGTGGTGCAGAACGACGAGGGCTGGTTCGCCGAGATGCGCATCCCGTACTCCAGCCTCGGCTTCCAGAACACGGGCGACGAGGTGACGATGGGCATGAGCGTGTACCGTTTCATCGCCACGGCCAACGAGCGGCACATGTACCCCGCCGTCTCGCCAGACTACAACCTCGGCTTCGCCAAGCCGTCGCAGATGCAGGACGTGCGCCTGAAGAACGTGAGCAGCCGCAAACCGCTTTACCTCACGCCCTACGTGTCGGGCGGCGTGGGGTCGATCAACGAGCTCAACACCGACGAGACCGCTTACGTCTTCAGCAGCAGCACGCAGCGCGACGTCGGGCTCGACCTGAAGTACAACGTCACCAGCAACCTCACGCTCGACGTCACGGTCAACACCGACTTCGCGCAGGTCGAGGCCGACGACCAGCAGGTCAACCTCACGCGCTTCTCGCTCTTCCAGCCCGAGAAGCGGCAGTTCTTTCAAGAGCGCGCGGGCATCTTCGCGTTTCAGACGGGCCGCAACGACCGCCTCTTCTTCAGCCGCCGCATCGGGCTGAACGACGACAACGAGCCCGTCCGCATCCTCGGCGGCACGCGCATGGTAGGACGCATCGGCAGTTGGGACGTGGGCCTGATCGATATGCAAACCGCCAGCAGCGACGATCTGCCCGCCGAGAACTTCGGCGTGCTGCGCCTGCGGCGGCGCGTGCTCAACCCCGTCTCCTACGCTGGCGGCATCTTCACAAGCCGCCTCGGCGGCGACGGCAGCTACAACCTCACCTACGGCGCCGACGCCACGCTCAACCTGCGCGGCGACGACTTCCTCGTGATGAAGTGGGGCCAGACCGCCGAGCAGGCCAACAACGCGTTCAACTTCGTCGATGCCAGCGTCTTCCGCGTGCAGTTCCAGCGGCAGCGGCAGGAGGGCTTCACCTTCAACAGCGGCATCACCCGCTCGGGCGCCGACTACAACCCCGGCATGGGCTTCGTCACCCGCACCGACTTCACGCAGTCGTTCCTGCGGCTCGGCTACGGCCACTTCAACAGCGACGCCTCCGCGCTCCGCCAGACGACGCCGGACGTGTTCGGCATTGTGGCCACGCGCAACGGCGATGGGAGCGTGGAGTCCGTGCGGACAGGTGCCGGGCTGGAGTTCGATTATAAGAGCGGCGCGGGCCTCAGCATCGAATACACGGTGCGCTACGAGGACCTGACCGAAGCGCTTGAATTCCCTGGCGACACTGAGGTACCCGTCGGCGGCTACTGGTTCTCGGGATTGGACGCGCGCTATGGGATGGCGAACGGGCTGCTCTTCCGCACCGAGTTTGAGGGTAGCCTCCAGACGTTCTATGATGGCTGGCGCTTCGACGCAGGCGTGGGGCCGCGCTGGAACGTGTCGCCGCACCTGGAGCTGAGCACCGAGTACAGCCTCAACCTCGTCCGCTTCCCCGAGCGCGACAACGGCTTCGACGCCCACATCGTGCGTTTCCGGGCACAGACCGTCCTCAACACCAAGGTCTCGCTCAACACCTTCGTCCAATACAGCAACGTCGCCGATCTCATCTCGGCCAACGTGCGCTTCCGCTACAACTTCCGCGAGGGCAACGACCTGTGGCTGGTCTACAACGAAGGCCTCAACACCGCCCGCTCCGGCCGCGACCTCGCCGTGCCCCTCTCCGACGCCCGCACCATCGTGTTCAAGTACACCTACACGTTTGACGTCTAAGGGCAGTTCAACTCCATAAAGTTGATCACCCATGTCCGGCCTAAAGTCCCCTCTCCTGGGAGCCAGGAGAGGGACAGGGTGAGGTCGAAAAAAGGCATGGAGGCAAGGCTGGATCTACCTCACCCCAGCCCTCTCCTAGCTCATAGGAGAGGGAGTGCGTTGTGCCAAACTAGGATGGTGTCATCCAGATCATAGGACTGATCAATCTTTTTTTCGGCTGGGCATACCGGCCCCACGAACGTGACGTGTACCGAACATAGATGCGCCCTTTCAGGGTAGCTCTCCTCCCGACATCGGCACACGAAACCGCACACACTATGGCTATGCCAGCCCCCGAGGCCTTGGCAACATGGACGCAGCAAATCAGGCACGCTGATCGCAACGCCTTCTCTGCGCTGTTCAGCGCGCTCTACCCCAAGCTGGTGTGGTACACGCGCACGCTGGTCCGCGACGAGAGCACGGCGCGCGACATCGTGCAGGAGGCGTTCATCCGCCTCTGGGATCGGCGCGAAGCCCTCGACCCGAACCGCTCGATCCAGGCGCTGCTCTACGTCACCGTGCGCAACCTGACGCGCAACCACCAGCGCGACACGCAGACCCGCAGCGCGCTGCTGGAGCAGATGGACACCGCAAGCACGACATCCTCCCGGCCTGACGACGGCCTCAACACCGAGCTGCTGGGCTAGCACATCCGACGCTGGATCAACGCCCTGCCCGAGCGGCGGCGCGAAGCCTTCGAGCTCAGCCGCTACTGCGGGCTGACGCACCGCGAGATCGCCCGCGTCATGGGGCTCTCGCCACAGACCGTCGAGAAGCACATCACCCAAGCCTTGCGGCACCTGCGCGAGCAGCTCAGTGCCCTGGACCCAGACCTCTTGCAACGATGAAGACGAACCCTGAGAACCGCCCCCAGACCGAAGGCACGCCGCCGCCGTCGCCCGTGCAGGCGTGGCTCAACACACTGCCGGAAGACGAGCGCGCGGCGCTACGCACGACGTGGGACCTCGCCGAAACCGCGCGCGGCGACGAACCCGACGCAGAGGATGTAAACGCCGCCCTGTCGGCGTTCTGGGACACCGTTGATGACCGCTCGGCAGCACCTGCGACACGCCTGGATCGTCCCGCACGCCCGCGAGCTGCAACACGGCGCTTGCCGTCGCTTGCACGCTCGGCGCTGGTGGCCTTGCTGATCGGTATTGGCTTCGCGCTGGGATGGGCGTCGGGCGCAGGCCTGTTTACTCCCGGCAGCAGCGACCGTCAGGCCGAGTTCATGGTCTTGCTGCGCGGCGGCGACTTCGCCGAGCGCTCGCCCGAAGAGATGCAGCGCATCGTCGGCGAGTTCCAGGCCTGGGCCGAAGACCTTCAGCAGGCCGGTCAATTCTTGGCAGGCGACGAGCTGGCCGAGGACGGCCGCGTCCTCGCCCGCAAACAAGGCGAGGTCGTCACGCAAACCTTTGCGATGGGCGTCGCGGGCATCGGCGGCTACTTCATCATCAGCGCCCGCGACTACGACGAAGCCGTGGCCATCGCCAGCGGGTCGCCGCAGCTCGACTACGGCGGCACCGTTGAGATCCGCCCCATCGTCAACTGACACCACCTTCCTCAAGAAACCGACGAGCCCTCTCATGCACACGTCACGCGTTCGCATACGCACCGTCCTCTGCAGTACCGTTTTCCTGATGATCACGCAACCCGCATTTGCCCAGTCTATGTCTACTCCCGAAACTTGGTCGGCCGCACAGCACGAAGTATGGCAGACCATAGCATCATACAGCGACGCCTCCAAGGAGCGCGACTTGCCCCGTTACCTCAGCTACTGGCACCCCCGCTTCCTCGGCTGGCACAGCGGCGATGACGCGCCCACCAACAAGGCCGACCGCGCCGAAGGCCTGAATTGGTACTTCTCGCAGACTACACCCGAGGACTACGCGCTGGAGCCGCTGGGGCTGGAAGTCGTCGGCAGCACGGCGGTGGTCCACTACCGCATCCGGCAAACCCTCCGCATGCCCGATGGCAGCAGCGCGCCCGACGTATCCCATTGGACCGATGTGCTCGTTAAAGAAGACGGGCGCTGGTGGCTGATGAGCGACCATGGCGGTAGCATTGCCTCCGCAGAACCTGCTCCTGCCGAAGCGCCAGCCCTCAAGGTGGACCACGTCAGGCTGCGCGTACGCGATGTGGAGGCCGCCGCCGCATTCTACACCGATGTTCTGGGCCTCGAACGCGACGCGACGCCGTGCGGCCCTGGGCGTATCCGGCTAAACGGCGGCATGCATCCGCTGGTATTGGAGCAAACCGATGAGATTGTCATGCTGTCGGATGTCACACCACGGACGAAGGTCACGCTGGAGGCGTACGATCTGCGCGCCACGATGGCCCGCTTGAAAAGCGAAGGCGTCGCGTTCACGATTGACCCGCCTGTGCCGTTTGGCGTGAACGCGGCGGGCGAGCCGCTAGGCCTAGCCACCCGATTCCAGGATCCCATGGGCCACACGTTCTCGATGGTCGAGGAGCCACAAGAAGGCACCGAGCCGTTCGAAGGCGTCCGGGTGTACAACGCGGGTTTCGACGTCGCCGATGTGGAGGCCGCCCAGGCGTTCTACACCGAGGTCCTCGGCTTCGAAGTGCTCAGCGACGAGTACATCCCGAACGTCCCGATGCAACACACCGACGGGTCGTTTGCCTTCATGCTGCATGGCCGTGATGACCTTGCCCCGGCACGAGCCACGAGACCAGCCGAGGCCACGGTGACGATGGTCTTCAGGACGAGCGACATGGCGCAGACGGTTTCAGCATTGGAGCAGCGCGGCGTGACCATCCTGCAAGACCTCCACTTGAATGACGCGGGCAACGCTGTGGCGACGTTCCAGGACCCATTCGGCAACGTCATCGAGGTGGTTGAAGCCGAGTAGGCCTAGCGAGTGGACTACAAATCGCCCAACTGCGGGCGCAGCAGGATTTCCTCCACCACGCTGCGGTCAGAGAGCTGGTACACGTCTACGAGGGCTTGCGCCACATCCTCGGGTGACATCAGCCGCTCGGCGGGGCCTTCGAACCCGTCCCAGCTGGGCGTGAGCGTGGCGCCGGGGAAGATTGTGGTGATGCGCAGCCCATCCGCCTTGGTCTCCTCACGGAGCGTGCGCGCTAAACCGAGCAGGCCGTGCTTCGCCGCCGCGTACGCTGCTCCACGCGGATAGCCCTGCAGGCTCGCCACGGAGCCCATGAAGAAGATGGTGCCGCGCCGCTGTCCACGCATGGGTGCCAGGAATGCCTGCGTCACCAGGAACGCGCTGACGAGGTTGACGTCGAGCTGCCAGCGGAAGTCGGCCAGGCGTGTCTCGTGGAACGGCGCAGCCAGGAAAACACCGGCGTTGTTGACCAGCACGTCGGGCGTGCCGAAGGCATCGAGCGTGACGCCAGCGAGGGCTGCGACCGCGTCTTCATCGGTGACGTCGCAGGGCTGCACGAGCGTTTGCGCACTGAGCGCTTGGCAGGCGGCAGCGACGGTGTTCAGCTTGCTTTCGTTGCGGGCGGCGAGCACAAGTCGGGCCTCGGGCAGCACCGCGAACGCGTTCGCGATGGCCGCGCCGAGGCCCTGGCTGGCGCCTGTGATGACGATGGTGGGCATAGGCGATTAGCTGAGCGGCGCGCCGTCGCCCGTGGAGGCGGGCGGCGCGTCGTCGAGGGCGTTGATGAGCGTTTCGCCACCGGGCAGGCTGCGCAGCGTCGTCAGCAGCTCGTCGGCTTGGTTCTGCTCTTTCAGCGCCTTGAACACCTCTTTGATGACGGGCAACACCATCCCCACCTGCATCACCGTGCCGATGAGCGACTGCCCGATGTTGTTCGCGCTGCCGTTGGTGCTGAGCGCGCCATTGCCAAGGCCGCCCGCTTGATCCAGCCCGCTCACATTGAGGATCTTGATGCTGTCGATCTGCTCGGCCGGAATCATCAGCTTCTCGACCAGCGTGGGCAGCTGCGGCACCAGCTCGTGCAGCGCCTGGTTCAAGATGACGCGCTCGTTGATGGTGTTCTCGGCATCCAGGCGTAGGCGGAGCGCTTCGGCCTCGGCGCGGCCCACCTCCTCGATGGCGAGCGCCTGCTTCGCGGCTGCTTCGGCATCCAGCTGCGCCGACTCCAGCTTGGCCTCGGCCACGGTGCGCAGCTCGTACGCCTTCACGTCGGCCGCCACCTTCTTCATCTCCTTCTCTACGGCGGCCTGCTGCTCGGCCTCGATCACCTCGATCGACTTCTGCCGATTGGCAATCTCCAGCGCCCGCACCGTCTGCGCCTGCTCTTCGGCCTTGATCTTCTCGGCCTCCTGTAGCGCCGTCTCTTCGAGCATCCGCAGCTTGTCTTTCAACGCTTCGGCCTCGGCGGCTTCGCGTTCG
>JBCDJT010000141.1:0-12925 GCA_038747545.1 Bacteroidota bacterium | reverse complement strand
TACGATGCAGAGAATGGCATGAGGGGTGCCCCTTTGACGATGGGCCGCCACAACGGTCAGCTCTATCTGGGAACGACCGCAGGCATCCACTACTTGGACACCGAAGCGCGTCGTTTCCGACCCGTCGCAGGGCCCAGCGAGCAGGCGTTCACGCTGTGGGCCGCGGGCGGCGACCTGCTGGCGGGCATCCTCGACAGCGGCCTCTACACGGTGGCCGGCGACCGCGTCCAACCGCTTGGCCCTGCGCGAGGCGCGATATACTCGGGCGTCATGGGGCTCCTCGATTGGGAGCGGGAAAGCGGAACCGTGCTCGTCGAATTGGTCGATGGCTTGGCAGTGCTGCAGCGTGGACCCAACGGCTGGCGAGATGCAGGGCGCATTCCAGGCGTCGATGAGGACTTGCTATCGGTCTCATCGGTCGAGGCCAACGTGCTGTGGGCTACTACGCTGGCCGGCGAGGCCTTGCGTATCCAACTGCCCGCGCTCGCGCCGGACGGCTCGGGCTACATCGGGACCGCTCAAGTCGCGCGCTTCGGTCCAGAAGACGGCGTTCCCGCTGGGGATATGGCCGTTCAGCGGCTGGACGATGAGGTCCTTGCCATGGGATCAGGCGAGGCGGCGGCCCGCTTCGACAAAACCGCCCAGCGCTTTGTGCCCGATACCCGCTTCGATGCTGCACGTGGTGGCCACCCGCTTGCTGCGTTCGCCCTCCAGCCCGATGATCAAGGTGCCATCTGGATTGCCAAAGGTCACGGCGCGCCCTCGGTGGCGCATCCACAGCCTGACGGCACCTATGACATCACCACCCTGCACGAAATGCGCTCGCATCGCGTCCTCGATATTCTGCCCGAGGCCGATGGCATCGTATGGCTGTTTGGTGACCGCGAACTCATCCGGTACGATACACGCCAAGCCCAGGCGCTCCAGGCCGACCTACGGCCTCGCATTCGTCGTGTAACACTGGGTGATGCCGTGCTCCATGGCGGCTTCGGAGCGCCCCAAGAAGCCGATGTTGTACACAGCCGCCGCGCGCTCACGGTGTCCTTTGCCCTGCCCGGCGCCACCTCGGAGACCCGATTTCGCACGCGCCTGGATGGATTTGAGGCGGAGTGGTCGGAGTGGTCTACGGCTACGTCGCGCACGTTCACCAACCTAGGGGCGGGCACGTACCGTTTCCGGGTAGCCGCCGAGGCAGGCGCCCGTGAGGCTGTCTATACGCTGCGTATCCGAGCAGCGTGGTATCAGACGCTATGGGCCATTGTCCTGTACATCCTCTGCGGCATCGCCCTGGTGGCGTTCATTGTCCGCATCCGTACCGATGCCTTGGAGCGTCGCCAACGAGCGCTGGAGCAGACCATCGCCGAGCGGACCGAAGAGCTGAAGCAGTCTTTCGCCGACCTGCAGACGACGCAGAAGCAGCTCATCCACGCCGAGAAGATGGCGTCGTTGGGCGCGCTGACTGCAGGCATCGCGCACGAGATCAAGAACCCGCTCAACTTCATCAACAACTTCGCCGAGGTCAACGAAGAACTCGCTGACGAACTACGCGAGGACCTCGAAGACCACCCCAGCGCCCTCGCCGCCATCGACGACTTGCTCGACGACCTCCGTCAGAACGCATTCATCATCCGGCAGCACGGCAAACGCGCGGATGGAATCGTGAAGAGCATGATGGCGCACGCCCGTACGGGCAGCAGCACCGCCGAGGAGACCAACCTGAATGCGCTGATCGACGAGCACATCGGTCTCGCCTACCACGGCAAGCGCGCCTCCCACCCTGGCTTCACCGCGGATGTCGTGCGCGATCTCGACGCAGAGGTAGGACACGTCTCCGTGATGCCGCAAGACCTCGGCCGCGTGATCCTCAACGTCGTCGGCAACGCCTTCGATGCGCTGATGGAGGCAGGGACTCCTGATCCTCGGGTGACCATATCCACACATCGGACGGATGATCACGTGGAGATCCGCGTGGAAGACAACGGGCCGGGGATGCCCAAGGCCGTGCGCGAGAAGGTATTCGAGCCGTTCTTCACGACGAAGCCTGCTGGGCAGGGCACAGGCTTGGGGTTATCGCTCAGCTACGATATCATCACGCAAGGGCACAACGGTACGATGCGCGTTGAGAGCGCACCGGGACAAGGCACTGCGTTTACGATAACGCTCCTCGCGGCCTCATAACCTGGATCTTTGCCAGCCTCAGGCGTGCCAGATGCCTTCATCGCGGTCCATCCGGCAGACTACCCAGACATGAGGGAAGGTGAGCACAGAGATGATAAAGAGGTAGATGCCCGCCACATCCACTGCTGCGTCTGAGGGCATCCAGGCATAAAGCCCCGCCACCATCAGCAGTGCTGCAAGCGTCGTGGGCACGGCATGCAGCGCTGTCCGGCGGATGGTGCGCGCGCGGATGGCCGCATACGGCGGTGGCCCAGGTCGCCCGATGTCCGTCTTGAGCAGCCGCACGATGTGGCGCAGCGCATGCCAGCAGCAAAAGTAAACGCCGATGGCCAACACGGGGTGGATGAACGCGAAGAACAGCGCCAGCAGTACCGTCTCGCCTGCGTCGATAAGCCATGCCATGCGGTTGCTGAGCCAGCCATACATAGCTCCCCACGCAAGTTGCGTGAGCACGAGCCCGCCAAACGCTACGGCCAATATTGAGCGCACCTCAGCACTGGGAATGAAGGCGGCGCTGGCTTCTGGTTCGGTCACGGCCATGACAGCAGCGCCGACCTCCCCATACACCTCGGGGAAGGCAAGCAGTGGTACCAGCATGGGAAAGCCGCCCCGAACGATGAGGGTGAGCACACGCAGGCCTCGGCTTTGCAGGTGGGTCTCGGGGACTAGCATAATCTGGGCCTGCACATCGCCCTGGCCCCAGTGAAACCACGTCATCAGAATGAAAAAGACGAACGCAGCAAGCGGGAAGAGCCACCATGCCAGGGCATATACGCCCATCAAGGCAAGGTAAGGCAGCAAAACGCGGCCAAGGGCGCTTGCGGTAAACGACGCCTGTCGTTGCTGGAGCAGCACGATGTGGTCGAGCGCGCCATGTGGCATGCCGAAGAGTACGCCGCTAGCAAAGAGGGGTAGGTAGATCCAGGCGGTCGTCCAGGTAAGCCCCCCCAGGGTGAGGGCGAGAACAAGGCCGAGAGGGATCCAGCCGATCCAAAGAGAAGCCAGGGAAGGCCCGGACGAGATCGGAAGCGCTGGAAACTGGGGCGTGAGGAGGGAAGCCATGAAAGCGTCAGCCGGAAGAGGGCGGAGCACGCGTACGTCAGGCTGCTACCGCCTCTGCGGGCTCAGGTTGCCGGAGCGGCTTGAAGCGCCACGTGTAGAGCAGCAGGATGACGCCTTGCACGACGAGCATGTTCGTCACGAGGAAGAACAAGGCCTCTTCAATCGGCAGACCGAAAAGCATCCACCCCGTCGTGAACGTCTCGGAGATGTGCCAGATACCGAGCGCCAACGCGATGCGATCGGCGACCCACAAGTAGAGCGTGGGCACAGCTACGGCGAGGAACGTGAGGCGGCCCATGCGCCAGAGGTGATGGCCGCCATAAGCCCACTGGATCGCTATCATCGGGCAGGCCCAGACAAGGATAAGCGCGAGGTACCGGTAGGACTCTTCGGCAAAGAGGAAGGCGCCCAGCGCGCTCAGCGCCACCCAGAAGAGCGTGCCGCCCCAGCGGATCCAAGAGTGGGCTGCAGGCTTGGGCAAAGGCTGATGCACGCCTTTATCCATCAAGCGGTACAGCCAGAGGCCTGTCAAGAGAGGCTGCAGAATGAAAAACGCATACTCCTCGATGGGCACGTAGCCCAGCGTAGCCAGCACGCGGCCTTCGCCGTAGCCCCAGACCTCGTGCTGCACGAGGTAGTTGTCCCAGGGCGTTGTGTAAAGGAAGGCAATGGCCGTGATGGCGAGCAGCGAAACGGCCTTTTTCGTCGTATCCCCAAGGTTGACGCGGGGTGCCGCCAACTTCAGCGCGATGATCGCGGGGAAGGTAAAGACGAGATGGAACTGCAGGTACGTCATATCAGGGGAGTCGAGCGCAGCAGAGGAAGTGAAGTGCGGGGCAAGCAAGAGGCGCTATTCCCGCAGGGCGTAACTACGAGCGGTTGTCTGAAATACGATTGCGCGCCGCGCCAAAGCCCATGGCGGCGCCCACTACGGCAAACCAGGGCCATGACTCGGTAATGCCCACCATGGTCTCGGGGCCATTGTGGAAGAGCGAGGCGGCAGCGCCAAAGAACACGCCGAACAGCCCACCGAAGACGGTGCCGACCACCACGGCGGTGAACAACAGGGCGAAGGGCGAAACAGAAGTGCGAGCCATCATAATGAACTGGGGGGAGGAGGGGAATGAAGGCAACAGTAAAAGCAGACAGCCGAGGCCAGGGCTTACGGGCGCTGGCCTCGGCATGTCTAGAGCTTAAGAATGATTAAGCAGTGGCAACCGAGCCAACGACCCAACCTTCTTCTTCCGTCTTGGCACGTGCGATGGCGTAGATCATCACACCATAGCCTGCCTTGGCGGCGACGTCAGCGATCGTGTAGCCCACCTGGATGGCGACTTCGGCGCCAGCACCGCTGAGGCCGATGAACGGAGCCATGTAGGCGATGGGGTAGAAGCCCCACGTACCGATGAGCAAGAGGCGGATGTTGCGGAACAGCACCTGCACTTGACCTGAGCGGCCTTCGATAGCGCTACCAAGCTCGCCCCAGAGAATCCAGAGGATGTAGGCGAAAGGAATGGAGCTCAGCGTGCCCCAGATGGCGCGCGTCATGTTGTCGTCGGCAGCTGCAACTTCGCCGGGGTAGCCCAAGGCGATCATGAGCGTTGCAGCGATCACCAGCTTCGTGAGCAGGCCACCGCGCTTCTCTTTGGCAATGTTCATCACCAGCACCAACTCCACGAGGAGGAGGGGCACCGTGAGCAGCCAGTCTACGTAACGGTAGGCGTCGTTGAAGGGCTCACCGCTGGGCACGTACATGCCACCCGAAAGCGTGTAGGCGGCTTCCCAGCTGCCAATGATGCGCCAGTAGTGGTAGGCCGCGATGCCCACCACCAGTGCAGAGACCATCATCGAGATCCGGTACTTCGGAGCCAGACGACTTTGTGACATAATAAAGAACACGAACGCAGCAGTCATGCTGGCGACCGTGAACGAGAACATGTTGAAGACAAGGCTATACTGCCCTATCGTCAAGTCGGGGAGTTGTAGTTCCATGAGCGTCTCATGTAGAGTGAAAAGTGGTGCAAAAGGGCTTACGAGAAGCTTCTCGAAAACTATTGAAAGGTTGTGGTTGGCAATGTAACGGGCGTGTATAATCGTGGTCTGTTAGACATATCTACCACAATATTGGCTAGTAACAACCCCAGGATACATGTGACAATCTGTTGCATGTATGACGAAAATGTGACGAGAGCGTAGGTCGATGAAATACAACAGATTAGTGTCCTCCCATCCTCGTCTAGGCCTGCTCGCAAACGCTACGGAACCCCAGGACGGGGTGAAGCGCCGGGCGTGAATGTTGCCGTGCGTGAGCTAGCCTGCAGCTTGGGATGTGCGTGAGGCGAACGTGGAGACGGGAAGGCGCGTATCTGCGTCCCCAATCTACCTGCAAGACAAGAGCCCACATGGACGCGTTGATCGCTAGCCTCGACCAAGCACGCATCCGCCAGGCAGTGGCCGAGGCAGAACGCCGAACCTCTGGGGAGATCGTCCCAGTGGTTGTGTCGGCAAGTGATGCGTACGAGGTGGCCCTGTGGAAGGGAGCGCTTTCGGGCGGTCTCATCCTGCTCGCGGTCGTGCTCGGTGTTGCGGCGCTCTACGACGGCTGGGGGTGGGCATGGGCCTACTCGGCATGGGGTAGCGGACTGGCACTGGCCACGGGGTGTTTGGTAGGGTGGGGAGTGACACGCAGCATTCCATCGCTACGACGCGTGCTGGCAGGCACCGACCGGATGGCACTCGCCACGCATCAACGGGCGCTCCAGGCTTTCGTAGAGGAAGAAGTGTTTCGCACGCGCGACCGTACCGGCATCCTGATCTTGCTGTCTCTTTTCGAGCATCGCATCGAGGTCCTGGGCGATGAAGGCATCAACCAAGCGGTGCAGCCTGACGAGTGGGTTGCCATTGTGGACCACATTCGCACGGGCATCCGGTCAGGCCATGCCACCGACCACCTCGTGGAGGCTATCCAGATGTGCGGCAACCTGCTCGAAACCAAGGGCGTCGCCATCAAGCCCGACGACACCAACGAACTGCCGGACGGGTTACGGATTCGGGAAGGGTAAAGCGTAGGCGCGTGTCGCTGCCGCTCCGCGTGCGCGCGTCTGAGGCAGCGATCAAGGACGCTACACGGCTCCGACGCGCTCACGCGTCGACGCCCTGACGTACACACAAAAGTCAATGCGGCTTGAATTCACTACTGGGGTTTGTGCCTCACCGCCCCGCGCCGTATCCTTGCTGCCCATGTGCAACGCCCGCTGCCATAGCGCCAACCGCCTGCGACACGTCCGACGACGTGCCCGTTTGAGGTGACCAACGCACGCAGGTGATGGTGTCCTGCAACAGACGCCAACTTTTATACCCCATGGTCCTGCACATGTCGCGCGTTGGTTCTCCACACGAACCGGCGCTTTTTTTTTGCCTGAACAATTCCGCACACATCATACATGTCCATTGTCCTTGCCTTCAGCGGCGGCCTCGACACCTCGTACTGCGTGCCGTACCTGCTGGAAACCTATAACGAGCCGGTCTACACCGTCACGGTAAACACAGGCGGCTTGCCGGATGAAGCGGCGGCCGAGCTGGCGGCGAAGTCCAACGCCCTAGGTGCTACCGAGCACACCACCATCGACGCTCGCGCCGACCTCTTCAACGAGGTGCTGAGCTACCTGATCAAGGGCAACGTGCTGCGGGGCAACGTGTACCCGCTGTGCGTGGGCACCGAGCGCATCATCCAGGCGCGCTACGTGGTGGAGGTGGCGCGCAAGGTGGGCGCCCGCGCCATCGCGCACGGCAGTACGGGGGCAGGCAACGACCAAGTCCGCTTCGACACCACGCTGCGCCTACTGGCAGATGACCTGGAGATCATCACGCCCATCCGCGAGCAAGGGCTGAGCCGCGAGGCGTCGGCGGCGTACCTCAACGCGCGCGGCTTTGCCGTCTCCGCGGCGACCACCACGTACTCCATCAACAAGGGGATGTGGGGCACAACGATTGGCGGGAAGGAGACGCACACGGCCGCGCTTCCGCTGCCCGACGAGGCGTATCCCGACACCGTCAGCGCCATCGACGCGCCGGATACGCCGCTCGATCTCGCTATCCGATTCGAGCAAGGCATCCCTACGCACCTTGACGGCGAGGCGCTGGACCCGGTGACGCTCATCGAACGCCTCAACGACCTTGGCGCCGCACACGGCGTAGGGCGCGGCATGCATGTGGGCGACACCATCATGGGCATCAAAGGCCGCGTCGGGTTTGAGGCGCCAGCAGCGCTCATCCTTGTGGACGCGCACCGCGAACTGGAGAAGGTGGTGCTCACGCGGTGGCAGCAGTTCCAGAAGAGCCACCTCGCCGATTTCTACGGCATGCTCTTGCACGAGTCGCAATACTTCGACCCTGTCATGCGCGACATCGAGGCGTTCCTCGACCAGTCGCAGACGACGGTGACGGGCATGGTGAAGGTGCGGCTCCTGAAAGGGCGGATCGATGTGCAGGGCGTAGAGAGTCCGTATTCGATGTTCGACACGGGCGTAGCGACCTATGGCGAGACGAACGCGCTGTGGGATGCGCGCGACGCCCGCGGCTTCGCCAAGATCGTCGGCGTGCAGGCATACCTCGCAAATCAGGCTCGACAACACGCGCAGGCCGACTGACCATGGGAAGCATCGTCACCGCCGATATCGTCGCGTCCAGCACGTCGCCGTGCCAGCTGCCCGCCGAGGTAGAGCTGGCCGATTACCTCGTGGCCGAGGAGGGCTACTGCGTGGCCGTGCGCGCCTTGGCCAGCAAGGAGGTCTACAACGTGGTCGAAGGCTGCGACGAGGTCTTCCACACGATCAAGAAAGGCCACATCCTCATCGGCTCGCTGGGCGAGCGGCAGGCGCTCAAGGGGTACAGCGGCCGCATCCCGCGCCGCATCCAGGTCGGCGACACGCTGCATGTGCTCAACATGGGCGGCATCATCGGCCTCTGCACGTCGGATCACCCCAACCTCGGCCCTGCCCTGCCCGTCGAGGTGCTGGGTGCGGTCATCGACCAAGCCGACGGCGTGCGGACGCATGCGCGCATCCAGGACTACGCCCTCGACCCGGTGTACAACCTCGCCGAGAGTGCGCCGCTGGTGATGGTGGCGGGCACGTCGATGGACACGGGCAAGACGTACGCGTGCGCCAAGATCGTGCAGGGGCTGACCGAGCGTGGCCTGCAGGTGGGCGCGGCCAAGCTGACGGGCGCCTCGCTCATGCGCGATGTGCGGGCGATGAAAGAGAACGGCGCCATCGCCGTCGCCACGTTCACGGATGCGGGCATCGTGGCCTCGACGAACAAAGTCATGCCGCCCTTCGCCAAGGCCATGATCGCCTCGCTGAATGACTACGAGCCAGACGTCATCGTGCTCGAACTGGGCGACGGGTTCATCGGCTACTACGGCGTGGACGATCTGCTGCAGGACAAGGAGCTGGCGCGGCATACGAAGGCGCACGTGGTGGCGGCGACGGATCTGGCAGGCGTCTGGGCGGCAGATCAGCTGTACCGCTCGCGCTACCGCAGCGAGATCACGGTGATGGTGGGGCCCGTGACGGACAACCTCGTAGGCAAGCAGTACATCCAGAACGCACTCGGCATCGCTGCCCATAACGCGATCACCGAGCCCGAGGCGATTGTCGATGCCGTCGTGCAAGCGCTCCATACCACGCCGAACGTGACGGCACCGATGCGAGGGATTATATGAGTGCGATGAAACAGGTGGCGCTTTTGCACGGCGCCGGGTATGTAGGCGGCGAGGTCATCAAGCTGATGACCGGGCATCCTTCTGCGGAGCTGGTGGCGGCGACGAGCCGGGCGTTCACCAACCAGCCGATCTGGGCGGCGCATCCGCACCTGCGCGGGACCACGGACCTCACGTTCTGCAGCTTCGACGACCTCGACCTCGGCGCGCTCGATGCCATCTTGGTCACCGCCGAGCACGGGCAGGGCGTCGTGGCCGTGCAGCGCCTCCTGGAGCGCGGCTTCACAGGCGCCATCGTCGATCTCACCGCCGACTTTCGCTTTGAGCAGCCCGAACAGTATGAGACGTGGTTCGGGTACACGCATCCGGCGCCGGACTTGCTGGACGCGTTTCAGTACGGCCTTGTGGAGGTACACGTGCCGTATCCCGACGGCACGCGATACATCGCCAACCCCGGCTGCTTCGCGACGGGTACGTCGCTGGCGCTGTATCCGCTGGGACAGCACCTCGGCACGTTCGAGGCGCACATCCAAGCGCTGACGGGCGCCTCAGGCTCCGGCGCCAAGCCCAAGCCCACGACGCACTTCCCGAGGCGCTCGGGCAACGTCCGCGCGTACAAGGTGCTCCGCCATCAGCATCAGCCCGAGATGCAGCAGGTTGCCGGACCCGGCGCCACGCTCCACTTCGTCCCCGTCTCCGGCCCGTGGACACGCGGCATCTGGGGCACCGTGCAAGTCAGCCTGCCCGAGGGCGTCACCGAAGACGACGTCGCCAGCTGGTACGAGGCCGCCTACGCCGACAATCCGCTCATCAGACTTTGGGACGGTCTACCCGAACTGCGCGCCGTCGTCAACACGCCCTTCGCCGATCTCGGCTGGGTGGTGCAGGACGGCCACCTCGTCGTCGGCTTCGCCATCGACAACCTGCTCAAGGGCGCTGCCAGCCAAGCTATCCAAAACCTCAATCTCGTCCTCGCCCTCCCCGAAACCGCTGGTCTCTTGCATGGAGGAGTGGGATGAAACTGGACAGAAATAAGCTGAAGGCTACTGTGCGTCACGTCACAGACTTGCTTGCAAACCGAGACTACGACACACTTGAGCAGTTCACACACCAGCGCAGACTGAGTGCCGAACAACTCGCCACAGCTATCAGCGAGTACGGAGGGACAGTGGTACCTCTTCCAGACCATGCGCTGGAACGCGCCGAAGCATTCGGAACCGAGAGTGGACAAGCATGCTGGAGTACAGTAGATCTGTTTACTGCAGAGGAAGGGCGATCCGACTTGACGCTTGAGCTCACCTTACGCCAAAGCGACACCGACCTTTACAACGTAGAGATCGACAATCTACACGTGATGTGAATTGTGACACTCCCAGACCTTCGACCTGCTGACCTGAGACCCAAATCCGACGCGCTCACGCCCCCACGCCACAACGCGCCAACGCAAAGAGCCCTGCGACCTGCCGACCTGATACCCTAAAAAAGCCATGACGACCGACGCTGTTTTTCAGATCGAAGACACCTTCCAGATTCCGACGTACACCAAGCTGCCCATCGCGCTCGAACGCGGGGAGGGGCGCCACGTCTGGGACACCGACGGCAAGTGCTACCTCGACTTCTACGGTGGCCACTGCGTCACCATCCTCGGCCACTGCCCGCCACCCGTAGTCGATGCGGTGAAGAAGCAGGTGGAGACGCTGATTTTCTACTCGAACGTGGCGTACAGCCCCGTGCGAGCCCAGGCGGCGCAGCGGATCACGGCGTTGGCACCCGAGGGCTTGCAACACGTCTTCTTCTGCAACTCGGGCACCGAGGCCAACGAGACGGCGATGAAGCTGGCGCGCACGGTGACGGGCAAGCCGCACATTATCGCGATGGAGACGGGCTTCCACGGCCGCACGCTGGGCAGCTTGGCCGCTACGGCGAAGGAAGCCTACCGCAAGCCGTACCAGCAGGTGCTCGCCGACGTGTCGTTCGTGCCGCTGGGCGATGCCGACGCGCTAGCGAAAGCCCTGGCGTCACGCGATGACGTGGCGGGCGTCATCATGGAGCCGATCCAGAGCATGAGTGGCATGTACGAGGCCGACGATGCCTACTATCGCACCGCCCGCGAGCTGTGCGACCAGCATGGCGCGCTGCTCATCTTCGACGAGGTGCAGACGGGCGTAGGCCGCACCGGCACGTTCTCCATCAGCCAGCAGTTCGGCATGACGCCTGACCTCGTCACGATGGCCAAGAGCCTCGCCTCGGGTATCCCCATCGGCGCCGTGCTCACCACCGACGCGGTGGCCGCCACGGTCAAGCCTGCCGACCAGGGCACGACGTTCGGCGGCGGCATGATCGCGATGGCCGCGCTCGACGCCACGCTCAGCACCATCGCTGGCGACGGGCTGATGGAGCGTGCCACAGCCATCCACGCGCAGATCCGCGAGGCGCTGACGCCACACACCGTTGCCATCCGTGGGCGCGGGTGCCTGATCGGGCTGGAGTTCGACCGGCCTGTCCAGCCCATCGTGGCTGCGCTGCGTGAGCACGGCGTGCTGACGGGGGGAACCGGCAACCCGCACGTGATGCGCCTGATGCCACCTGTCAACACCACCGATGCCGAGATCCAGGAGTTTCTGACAGCGATGCACGCCGTGCTCGAAGCCGAAGCCGTCGCCACATGATGCGCCTCGACGCGTTCGATGCCGTGTGCTTCGACCTCGGCGGCACGCTGGTCGACTCGGAACCGCTGCACGAGCAGGCCATCCAGCACGTGTGCGATCCGCATGGTGTGACGCTGACCCCCGAGGACTACGTTGCGCTCAAGGGCGCCACCACGTACGCCAACTTCGCGTATATCATCGCGCAGTACCAGCTGACTGACGTGACCGTCGAGGCGATGGTCGAGGCCAAGCGTGCCATCTTTCCAGCCTTGCTGCGGCAGGCGCTCACGCCCATCCCCGGCGCCGACGCGTTCTTGCGCGAGGTCAAGGCCCGCGTGCCGTACATCGGGCTCGTCACCACCTCGCCGCGTCACACGCAGCAGATGGCCACCGACCGTTTCGGCTGGACGGCCCTGTTTGACGCCATCGTCACCGTGGACGATGTGACGGATGCCAAGCCGCATCCCGAGCCCTACCTGACGGCGGCTTCCCGACTTGGTATCCGTCCCGAACGCTGTTTGGTGCTCGAAGACTCCATCAGTGGCATCCGATCAGCGGTGGCGGCAGGCATGACCGTCGTCGCGCTGACGACCTCGTTTTCAGCTGGTCAGGTGCGTGAAGCAGGGGCGTCACACGCTTCGGACGGCTATCCGGCGCTGCAGAGACATCTCGATCTCTGAGCGCGTTCCATTCGCCGAAGGGCGTAGGTGTTCGCCGAAGCCGGACGCTTGTTGGCCGAAGCGGGTCCCCATGTAGCGGAGCCCTACCGTATCCTACGTAGGCCTTGCGACCCCGATCGCTGCACGACGCGCCCCCAGATAGCTCCCCCGAGCCTCCGAACATCTGGAGACCCCCCAACCGGCGCGCAGCAGACGCAATGTGCTACACACGTTGAGGATTGGCGGCGGGCGTTGGGTAGAGCCGCCCCGCCGCCACCTCATCCGATCAACCTCCCTTTGGCGCGCTGCTGCTTCCCCAGCACAGCGCGTTTTGCATTTTCGGGCCTCACAGATTGATCTTGTTGCGCCGTGGGGCATTAGCCCTTGCAGCGCTGTCCTCCACGCTTCCTCAGATCACTCCATGCGGCTCCGCACGTCGGGTAGCGACACCTCGTTTTGGCATGCCTTCTTCCGCGAGACGGGCGGGCTGGCTATGTTTTCGTGGATGTTCTTCACCCGTTGGTGGCGGTCGCCGCGCGAGTGGAAGGCGCTGTTCGAGCACATGGACGAGACGGGCACGCGTAGCTTCATCCTCACCGCCATCACCGGCTTCGCCATCGGCGTCGTGCTGGCTATGCAGAGCCGCGCGTCGCTGG
>JBCDJT010000140.1:0-13066 GCA_038747545.1 Bacteroidota bacterium | reverse complement strand
GGTGGCGACCGAGTCGCTGAACGGCCTCGTACTGGACCTGCGCGACAACCTGGGCGGCGTGCTGCAGTCGGCGGTGGTGATCAGCGGGCTGTTTCTGCCGAAGGACTCGGTGATGGTGAGCATGCGCGGGCGCGACGCCTCTGCCACGCAGACCTACCGCAACGAGAACACGCCCATCGCCCCCGATGTGCCGCTGGTGGTGCTGGTGAGCGACCTGAGCGCCTCGGCCAGCGAGATCGTGGCGGGCGCGCTGCAAGACTATGACCGCGCCATCGTCTTGGGCGACACCACCTATGGCAAGGGGCTGGTGCAGGTGGTGCGCTCGCTGCCGTACAACACCTCGCTCAAGGTGACCACCGCACGCTATTACACGCCCACGGGCCGCAGCATCCAGTCCGTGGACTACGGGCGGCAGGACGGCTCGGCCATCGCCGTGGCCGACTCGCTGCGCCGCGCCTTCCGCACTGCTAACGGCCGGACGGTGTACGACGGCTACGGCATCGAGCCCGATGTGCTCGTCACCGATGGGCCGGCCAGCGAGCTAGAGACCGCGTTGCGCCGCCGTGCCGCGTTCTTCTACTACGCCAACCACTACGCTGCCACCCACGATACGCCCCCCGATGCCATCAACGACGCCATCCTGCGCGACTTTCAGCAGTGGCTTGACGCCGAAACGTTTACCTACGAGACCACCGCCCAGCAACGCCTCGACCTGCTGGCGGGCGACCTCGAAGCCGCGGGCTACACCGCCGCGCTGCCCGACCTCGACCGCCTCCGCACCGCCATCGACGACGCCAAGACGCGCGACTTCGCCCAGCACGCCGATCGACTGAAGGCGCTGCTGCGCGAGGAGATCATGGCGCGCTACCTCGACCCTGAAGCCTACCTGCAAGACAGCTTCCGCCACGACCCGCAGATGATCCGCGCGCTCGACTTGCTAGGCGACGAGCGGGTGTACCGCCGAGTGCTCGACTCTTGAACCGTGAGCGTGTTCTGCAATGAAGTTTTTAAGTCAAGCCTTTGAAATTCAGCTGCCTGTTTCGGTATCGACAGCTTTATCCCGAATCACTGAAAGAGCGACGCGGACATCCAGATGGTGGCCCCCATTACGTCCCCGACTAGTTGGGAAAGTAAGGGGCCAATCCCTCAAGGTGAGCTATAATTCGTGGTATAATTTGGGCGAGACTGTCATCAAAGGCAAAGTAGTTGAGCACGGGGAAGGGGCCGTTATCGTTGGGCGAGTCCGTCCGGATGCAATCTCGTGGATGATGGCGGGCACTGGCATCTTCGCATGCGCTGGCTCGATCAGCATGGCATATCAAGGTAGACCTGATTGGATATTGATGTTGGTTACGGGGTTCTCCCTGCTGGCGTTTACGCTTGGGTGCTACCTCTTCAAGAAGCCCAGGTCCTTGGCCCTGCTGGAACGAATGGCTTCTGAACCTGCTGAAGCGCCAGCCTAACTCTACGTTCCGGCAGGTTTTACCCACAGGGTTGAGATGAACAGATGCGGCAGTCGTCTGTAGAACGGCGGCTCAATTCACCACCCCTTTGGTCTCTGTGTCTAGAACATTCCTTTCCGCGCTGGTCGCGTGTTTCATGCTGTCTGCCTGCTCGTCTCCTGAATCGGGCAATGCGCAATCCGGTGACATGATGGTCGGCGATGTGCCCATCCAAACCTTCCCCATCAATGGCGACCTCGCGGCCTCGCACATCCTGGTTTCGTACGATGGTGCCCAGGGGGGCGGTGAGATGCCGGTGCGCACCAAAGAAGAAGCGCTCGCAAAGGCGCAGGACCTGATCCGTTTGATCCAGGAAGATCCGTCGCGCTTCGGAGAGCTGGCCACGGTCAACTCGGATGATCCCGGCTCGGCAGCGAACGAGGGCAACCTCGGCGCCTGGACGCTGGGCCGGATGGTGCCGCCGTTCGAGGAGGCCACGCAGGCGCTAGAGCCCGGCGAGTTCACCACGGAGCCTGTGGAGACGGCCTTCGGCTACCACATCATCCGTCGCAACTCCAACGAGGTGCCGCACTTCTTTGCGCAGGCGTTCTTCATCAGCTACACGGGCGCGTTCCGCGCGCCAGCCGAGATCACGCGCACGAAGGAAGAAGCGCTAGCCCTCGCCGCCAGCCTCGACGTCACGCCAGACAACTTCGACGACATGGCTGCCGAGCACAACGACTTCGGCGACGGGCCGATTGCGTTGCCCATCCTGCAGGAAGGCGAGATGCCGCCGCCCGCACTCTTCGCGGTCATGGATTCGCTGCAAACGCTCGGCTTCGACGACGTGGCGGGGCCGATTGAGGTCAGCTCGGGCATCGCCTTCATCCAGCGCGAGCGCATGGAACAGCTCGCGGGCAGCCACATCCTGATTATGTATGCGGGCGCGATGCGGGCGCCGCAGGAGGTCACGCGCACCAAGGAAGAGGCGCAGGCCTTTGCGGAAGAGCTGATGGCGCAGATCCAAGCCGACCCGTCGCAGTTTGAAGCCCTAGCTGCCGAGCATTCTGACGGGCCGAGCGGTCCGCAGGGCGGCGACCTCAACACGTGGTTCAAGGGCATGATGGTGCCCGCCTTCGACGCCGCCATCGTTGAGCTGGCACCGGGCGAAGTAGCCCCCGCGCCCGTCGAGACCGACTTTGGCTTCCACATCATTCGCCGTAACGCCACACCCTAACCCCAGCGACTGTCTCTAACGCCTCATGCGTTTCCCCGACCTGAAGTACCGCGTCAGCGCTTGGGCGCTTGGTCTCGCTTTTGTATTGGTGGCCACAGGCTGTGTGGCTACGGCGCCCCGCACCGCGCCGGAGGCGCCCAGCTACACCCGCACCAGCGAGCACTACCGCAGCTATGCTTCTGCTGAGGCGCTGGCCGAGGCCATGCGGCCTGATGCGATGCCGCATCCGCTGATCTCGGCGCACCGTGGCGGCTTCCAGCGCGGCTTCCCGGAGAACGCCATCCCGTCGATGGAGCGCGTACTGCGGCTGACGCCCGCCTTGCTGGAGATCGACATCCAGCTCACCGAAGACAGCGTGCTCGTGCTCATGCACGACGACACCGTAGACCGGACCACGAACGGTGAAGGCGCCGTCAGCGATTACACGATGGCCGAGTTGCGGCAGCTGCTGCTTGTCGATCCGTACGGGGTGGTCACGCCCTTCCGCGTGCCGACGTTTAACGAGGTGCTGGCGTGGAGCGAGGCGCGTGCCGTCCTCACCGTCGATGTGAAGCGCGGCGTGCCACCGGAAGCCGTCGTCGAGGCGATCCGTGCGCAAGAGGCCGAGAACCGTGCTGTCGTCATCGTCTCTTCGCCGGAGGTGTTTGCGCGGTACTACGCGCTGGCGCCCGACCTCAACTACTCGCTCACGATCAGCAGCGAGGAGCGCTTGGATGAACTCCTGGCTTCGGGCGCTGACCTCAGCCGTGTCTCGGCGTGGACCGGCGTGGGCGAGGCGAAGCCTGCGCTCATCGCGCGCCTCAACGCTCTCGGCATCTCCGCCGCGATGGGTACCTTCGGGCTCATTGATGAGCGTGCCGTACAAGCAGGCAGCGAGGTCTACGACGCCTACCTCAGCCAAGGCGTGAACATCCTCGCCACCGACACCTTCCCGATTGCCGTGGAGGCCATCAACCGGCACCACCGCAACAACTGACGCACGTCAGTCCTCCAGCACGGAGGCCAGCTTGGCGCGGATCGCATCCGGGTCGCCGTTGCCGGGGTAGCCGTCCCGCACGTAGGCAGCTAAGGCCTCGCCACCATCTGGTACGCTGAGTTGATCTTTGGCAGCGGCTGCGGCGCGGTAGGCTTCGCGGAAAGGTACGCCGTCGCGCACCTGCTCCAGGGCGGCTGCGGTGGCAAAGAGCTCGGGCGTAGTCGCAGCCGTCAGGCGCTCCCGGTCGAAGCCGATGCCCGGTGTGAGGTTGAGCATGGCTTCAAGCAGGTCGTGCGTCACGAGCACGGCGCGCATCACAGCCTCCTTCGTCAGCTGCAGGTCGCGGTGGTAGCCGGAGGGCAGGTTGGCGGGCAGCGTCAGCAGCACCTGCATCTCGGCGAGCAGCCGGTGATAGGTGGCCCGGGCGAGTTCCAGTACGTCGGGGTTCTGTTTCTGCGGCATGATGCTGCTGCCCGTACAATACTCGGCAGGGAGCGTCACGAAGCCGAACTCGGCGCTGTTGTACAGCACCAAGTCCGACGCCATCCGGTTGATCGTGGCGGCCACTTGGACGAGCGCATGGACGACCTCAAGCTCAAACTTGCCCCGCGAGAGCTGTGTGGCGGTCACGTGGTGCTGCACGGCGCGGAAGCCCAGCCGGTCGGCCATCGCCTCGCGCTGCACATCGAGATACGGCACGCCATACCCCGCCGCGCTGCCCAGCGGCGACACGTTGTTCTGGTGCGCGGCGTGCTGGAGCGTGGTCAGATCCGAGGCGAGCAGTTCGGCGTACCCCAGCGCCCACTGGCCCGCTGTGGTGGGCATGGCGCGTTGGTAGTGCGTGTAGCCGGGCATGATGGCGTCGTCGTTCGCCTCGCCGAGGTCGCAGAGGTGACCGGAAAGCTGCGCCGTCTTGCGCGTGAGCTGCCTCAGGTGGTCGCGCAGAAACAGCCGCAGCGCCACCAGCACCTGATCGTTCCGCGAGCGGCCCGTGTGGATCTTCTTGCCCGTGTCGCCCAGCCGCTCGGTGAGGTAGCGTTCGATGACCGTATGGCAGTCTTCATCCTCGGGCGTCACCGCAATCTGCCCGCTCTCATAGTCCTTCAGCAGTTGGTCCAGTGCAGGGTCGATGGCACTGAGTTCGTCGGGCGTGAGGATGCCGATGGCAGCGAGGCCCCAGGCTTGCACGCGCGTGCCTTCCACATCGTAGGGCAGCAGCCACGTGTCCCACTTGTAATCGTCGCCCACGGTGAAGCGTGTCACCCAATCGTGTACGCGGATGTCTTTCTGCCAGAGCTTCATACGGTCTACCCAGCCTGTTTTCAGAGATGATACGCCAACACCAGCTCAGTCGACTTACAGTGTAGCGCACCGCCTGCTTTTGTCATCCCGAGCGCAGCCGAGGGATCTCCCCCGATGTCGGATTGCACAAACTCAAGGTGGGAGATCCCTCGACTGCGGCCTGCGGCCTCCGCTCGGGATGACAACTTGAAACGTGCAGCGATCGCTCAGAACAGGTTCTCGTCCTGAAAATAGCCCTGGATGATGCGTTTATACAGCGGCACGGCGCGCTCCACATCGGAAACTGCGATATGTTCATGCGGCGTGTGCGACCGCTCGCTGAAGCCCGGCCCAATCTTGACCGTCGGCACATCGGCCAAGAACATCCAGTCGGATGCCGTGGGTGAGCCGAAGGGCTGGGCGGTGGGAATCGCGTCCACACAGGCCTGGGCGATGCGACTCTCGGCGTCGGTGCGGACGGGAATGATGCGCTTGCTGTGGACATGCACCTCGGACTCCAGCGCCTCGTCGAACAGCGCGATCAACTCGTCGTGCGTGTAGGCGGGCGTGGAGCGGATGTCGAGGTAGACCGTGCAGCGGTCGGGCACTACGTTGCGAGCGCTACCGCCTTCGATGACGGTAGGCGTGACGGTGGGCTGGCCGAGGAACGCGTCGGTGCGGTCGAAGCGAAAGTCGGCGATGCGTTGGAGGTCACGGGCGGCCTTGAGGATGGCGTTGTCGCCCAGGTGGGCGCGGGCGGCGTGGGCGGTCTGGCCATGCGCCTCCACCCGCAGGATCAGCAGCCCTTTCTGCGCGAGGCACGGCTGCATATCCGTAGGCTCCCCGACGAGCGCCGCGTGGACGGGTGGCAGGTGCGGTCGCAGGTCTTCCAAGCCGTTGTAGCCGCGCCCGGTCTCCTCACACGCCGTCAGCGCTACCATCACCTTGCCTGAGGCGGGCGGCGTCCAGCCTTCGGCCTTGAGTTGAAACAGCGCGGCAAGCATCGTCGCCCCGCTGGCCTTGGCGTCTACGGTGCCACGTCCGTACAGCTGCCCATCGACCAGCGTGGGCTCGAACGGCGGGTAGGGGTGATCGGCAGAAGGGGGGACGACGTCGAGGTGAGAGTTCAGCAGCAGCAGGTCGTCGCCATCGCCCAGCCACGTGTACACGTTGTTGTCGCGGCGGCCTACGGGCAGCCCAGCGCGTTGTGCTTCGGCCTCCACAAAGGCGGCCACCTCCGCCTCTTCGTGGCTCAGCGATGGAAACGCCACCAGGGCGCGTAGCAGATCGACGGGGTTCATTGGCACGCGGGCTATTCGAGCGCGGCCTTTAGTTCACGCGCGCGCCGCCGCTCCGAGTATGCCGCGATTAAGATCGACAACTCGTACAGGCCCATCAGCGGGATCGCCACAAGGATCAT
Source organism: Bacteroidota bacterium (assembly GCA_038747545.1). Lineage (GTDB taxonomy): Bacteria > Bacteroidota > Rhodothermia > Rhodothermales > JBCCMF01 > JBCCMF01. The sequence goes on along the minus strand of JBCDJT010000140.1, from coordinate 6,710 downwards.
TGTGAACGGGTCGGGCGGCGTGAAGAGCGAGCCCAGGATGAGGGTGATCAGCAGCCCAAACTTCCGCCACTTGCGCATCATCGATGCCGTCACGACGCCTAGCTTCGAGAGGAAGTACACCACGACGGGCAACTCAAACAGCAGCCCTGCCCCCAGCGACCAGAAGGTGACCATGCTGGCGTAGCGCGTGATGTCGAACTCGTTAAGGACCTCGGGCGACAGCTCAAAGCCAGCGAAGAACTTGAGCGCGAACGGCGTGATGATGAAGTAGCCGAACGAGATGCCGAGCATGAAGAAGAACGTGGCAAACACCGCCGAAAAACGCAGGCCCTTGCGCTCGTTGGGGTACAGCCCAGGCTCAATGAACTTCCAGAGGGCGTAGACGAAAAACGGCGAGCCGAGAACAAACCCAGCAGCCATGATCATCCCAATCCAGGCGAAAAACTGCCCGGTGACCGAGCGGTTGAGCAACTCGAACGAGTCTATCTCGAGACCGAGCAGCCGGAAGGTGATGAAGTCCGACTCCTTCGGCCCCATCAACACCGTGTCGATGATGAATTCGTGGAACGCGAAGCAGATTGCGGTGGTGACGACGATGCCGCCAATGCCTTTGAAGAGCGCCCATCGGAGCTCTTCGAGGTGCTCCAGAAACGTCATCTCCGCCATGTTCTCCTCCGTCATCGGGGGAGGCGAGCCTGCGGCGCCATCGCCCACCAGTCCGGCGGTCTTCTCCTTCGAGGCCGTTCGCGATCCGAAGAGCTTCATAGCGTGGGGGCGGTTAGGGTCCAGCGGATAAGTCGCGTTCCTACTATGCTTGCGGGGTCAGGTTGCAGGATCGGGACGCCTCCTCGGGTCAAAAGTCCCAAGGCTCCCGACCTTTGACCGTCCACTTGGGACCTGCTGACCTGAAGGGGTTCACAGTTCGCACGAGTAGCGCTCAATCTGCTGCTCAAAGTACACGGGCGTTGGGTCTTGCGGCACGCGCACGGCTTGGAAGGCGACGGCCGAGGCCTCTACCGTCACGCAGTCAACCTTGGGCTCCAGCACGTTGTAGTACGCCACGATGGCCGTGTCTACCTTCTCGATGAAATCGAAGATAACGGTGTGCCCGCCCGACTCCACGGGCAAGCCCACGAGCAAGATCATGGTCTGCTCAAAATTGACGGGCTCGAAGGGCTGGAGCGGTTGGAACTGTGCGGAGAGCGTGTCCCAGGCGGCGGCATCGCGTACGACTACCTCCACGGTGTCGGTCACGCTGGCGCGCTGGCCCAGCCCGATCCGCTCAAACGAGACGGGCGCCGAGGCGATGAAATTCTCCAGATCTGGCTCGTAGCCTTGCGGTTCACAGCCGAGGATGGAGAATGCGAGAACCGCGAAACAAACCGACCAAAATGGTCGATGAAGGCGGCTTTTTTGAACGGCTGAGTCACTGTGGTCACCTGTGCCGGACGTCAGCTGTTCTGTACCCTTACTCGGGGAAGTTGTATGCTTCACTTGATTCTCGAATCGTTTCTGCCGCTGGCTGTGGCCATGAATGTGCTGGGCATTTTGCCCATCTTCATCGGCCTCACAGAAGGCTTATCGCGCCACGACCGCCGTAAGCTGACCGTGCAGGCCTTGACTACAGCGTTTGCCATCGCGTTTCTCATCTTGTTTGCTGGCCAGATCATCTTCCGCACGTTGGGGATCACGGTCAACGACTTGCGCGTGGGCGGCGGGCTCATCCTGCTCATCCTCAGCATCACCGACCTCATCTTCGGCGACATGAGGCAGCGCCAACCCAACGGCTCCACCGGGGTTTCGTCGGTAGGCATCGTGCCCATCGGCATTCCGCTGGTGATGGGACCCGCCGCTATCACTACGATCATCGTATCGCAGCAAAGTTTCGGTTACATCCCCACCAGCATCGCGCTGATCTTGAATCTTGCGCTGGTCATGGGGGTATTTTTCTTTGGCCCAGCGCTGATGGACAAGCTGGGGCAGAGTACGGTGAAGGCGGTTTCCAAGATCGCTAGCCTGTTCCTCACCGCCATCGCCGTCTCCATGATCCGCTATGGCATCCTCGGCTTCATTGAGGCTGGGTGACGCACCGCCTGGATGCTTCACATACAGCAGAAGCGCCTGCCTCTGGACGGGTGGGCCAGGGAGTGTGACGGCCCTCCTCACGAACGTCCTCAGCACGGTATCCCCTGCTCAGCGTTCTTTGCGCCACACTCCCCGGCCTGCACGTCGAAAGACAAGCGCTTCGGGATGTATCCTTGTGATGTGCCCTATTTACAGAAAAAATTGAAAGTTTGCTCCCCTGCTATCGGCTGTATTTCCAGCTCTGTAACAGGTTCTTGTGACGAACGAGGAAGGATGCGCAGAAAGGGCTGGATACGCCCCAGGCAGGGTGGTGTCGCGGGGTCTTTTCGACGGGCGCAGACGAGGCGCAGACCTGAGACCGAAGGGGTAGGGTGATCGAGGAGGGGCCGCGGATCTATCACTGGGGGCTCCCGTACAGGCCGTCGCTGTTCCCGCCGACCTACTTCTCTTTCTGGGATGGCCAATCTCCCTGCCACCGAGGTGACCCAGTTGCTGCATGCTGCCAGCGCAGGCGATGCTGGTGCGCTGGACCGTCTGATGCCGCTCGTCTATGACGAACTGCGGGGTCTGGCGCATCGCGTCCGGTCGGGCCAGCCGTACGAGACGGTGAACACCACGGCCCTGGTGCATGAGGCCTACCTGAAATTGGTGCGTTCGCCAGAGGTGGCATGGGAGAGCCGGCTGCACTTCTTCCGTGTGGCCGCGCGCGCTATGCGGCAGGTGCTCGTCAACGAGGCGCATCGCCACCTGGCGCAGAAGCGCGGCGGTGGGCAGATGCCCGTCACGCTGCATGAAGAGGCCTACCCGCAACCTATCGAAGCCACCACACTGCTCGACATGGATGCAGCCCTGGAGCGCCTGGAACAGCTCAGCGATCGGCAGGCGCGCATCGTGGAGTGCCGCTTTTTCGTGGGGCTGACGATGGACGAAATTGCCGATGCGTTCAACATCTCCTCCGCAACGGTGTACCGCGAGTGGCGCGTAGCGCGGGCGTGGCTGGCCCGCGAACTGCAACCCGCCTGAGCTGATGGACGCCGACCGCTGGCAGCAGATCCAGGCTGCATTTGAGCAGGCCCTGCAGCACCCCGACCCGCAGACCTTCGTGGCAGGGCTGGCCGCTGAGGATGCCGACCTCGCCGCCGAGGTGCGCTCGCTGCTGGCCGCCGATGCTGATGCCCCCGCTTACCTTGACGATGTGCCCCCCTGGCAGATGCCACAGGTGCCTGAGCACCTACATCAGCTGGGACCGTACCGGCTGGTCCGGCCGATTGGACAAGGCGGCATGGCACGCGTCTACTTGGCGTACCGCGAAGACCTGGATGCGGAGGTAGCCATCAAGATCTTGCCGCACCCGTTCAGCCACCCGCTGACGCAGCATCGCTTCCTGAAAGAACGACAGCTGCTGGCGCGGCTCCAGCATCCACACATCGCTCGCGTCCTCGATGCAGGGCTCACGCCTGCGCACCAGACGCCGTTCTTTGTGATGGAGTATGTGGCTGGGGCGCCGCTCCATGTGTACTGCGCCACCCGGCAACCTGTGCTGACCGACAGGCTTCGGCTGTTTCAATCCATCGGCCGGGCAGTGGCCTACGCGCACCAGAACCTGATCGTCCACCGCGACCTCAAGCCGTCCAACATCCTCGTCAGCGACGACGGCACGCCCAAGCTGCTCGACTTCGGCATCGCCAAGCTGCTCACGGCAGACGAGGCGCCTGACCTCAACCTGACGCAGACGGGCCAGCAGGTGCTCACGCCGGCGTACGCCGCGCCCGAGCAGCTGCGCGGCGAGGCGATCACGACGGCGACGGATGTGTATGCGCTGGGGCTTATCCTCTACGAGCTGCTTACCGATGTGCGCGCTTACGATGTGCAGGGCCGCACCCCCGGACAGATCGAGGCGCTGATCTGCGAGCACGCCCCGGTGCGGCCGTCGGCCCGTGTGCGGACGCTGGTGCCGGGCCGCGAAGCACACCGCCGCGCCCGCCGCCTGCAGGGCGACCTCGACACCATCGTCCTCAAGGCGCTCCGCCGCGACCCTGCCGACCGCTATGCCTCGGTGGATGCGTTGCTCGATGACGTGGACCGCTACCTCACCGAGCAGCCGATTGCAGCGCGGGCGCCTGCGGCGGGCTACGTCGTGCGGAAGTTTGTGCAGCGCCACCGCTGGCCCGTAGTGGCGGCAACGATGCTCCTCGTCCTGCTCACACTCGGGGCGTTCCGCGAGCGGGCGTTGCGAAGCCAAGCCGAGGCGGCACGCGACGAGGCGACGGCGGTGGCGGGGTTCATGCAGGACCTGTTCAGCGTAGCGAGCCCGGGCACTACGTCGGGGCTGCGGGGCGACGAGGCGACGGCGCGCGACTTGCTGGCCTATGGCGCCACGCGTCTGCGCGAGGACCTGGCTGACCAGCCGCGCTTGCGGGCCGCACTGCTCCTGCGCGTAGGCGATGTACACGGCGATCTCGCGCTGTTCGCTGAGGCGGAGTCACTGCTGACCGAAGCCCTAACGCTGCGGCAACAGCTGTATGGCCCAGCTGCTCCCGAGATGGCCGAGGTATACGAACAGCTGAGCTACGTCTACCAAGAACAAGACCAGTACGACAGAGCTATCGAGCTGGGCAGGCAGGCTTTGCGTATTCGGCAGGCCACGGGGTCGCCCCAGGAGCGTGCCCGCGTTTTGAGTCGCCTCGGCCTCATCTACTGGCACACCGGGACGCTCGACTTGGGCGAGCACTACACACGAGAGGCATTGGCGCTGCGGGAAGTCCACGAGCCGCGATCAATGGCGCTCGCCTCCAGCATAAACAGCCTGGCCCTGATCTACCACGACCAGAACCGACTGGACGACGCGGAGCCACTGTATCGGCGATCGCTGGCGTTGCGCCAGCAGGTGCTCGGCCCCGACCATATCAACGTGGCGACGGCGCTGCACAACCTGGCCGACCTACGCTTCCAGCGCGAAGACTTTGCCGATGCTGAGCGCCTTGAGCGGGCTGCCCTGGCCATTATACACGACCATGTAGGCCCCCACCACCCCGACATCCTCGACTCGAACATCTTGCTTGCGGGCATCGTGACCGCCCAAGGTGACTACGCGCAAGCTGAGTCGCTCTACGCGGTCTCGCTGGAGATGGCCTATGCTATGCACGACGGCCCCCACACCAACCAGGCGGCCACGCACGACTTGCTGGGCGAGTTCGTGCAGGACCAGGGCCGCTTGCGCGAAGGCGAATACCACATGCGCGAGGCGATGCGTATCTACGACGCGGTCTACGGTCCCGATGACCGCGATGCACTCTGGGCGCGGGTCAACCTAGCGAGCAACCTGCGTGCGCAAGGCGGCGACAAGATGCCTGAGGCGATGGCGCTCTTTCGCTCCTTCGCGGATGCGCCCGGCGCGGCTGAAAAACTGCCCGACGTCTACGCCAATGTGCAGCGTCTACTGGCTGATCGGTAGCGGATCGAAGCGGTGGGCTCGCTCGGCCAGTAGGCCTGTTTGCGGGTGTGCGTCGCGGAGGCTATCCTGATCACCCGTCTCACTCGAGTCCTGCGCCATGTCTCGCCTCCTCAGCATGCTGGCCCTCGCGGTAGGCCTGGCAGCCTGCACACCGTCGGCACCGAAGCCGCCCAACATCATCGTGCTGATCACCGACGACCAGGGCTACGGCGACTTTGGCGCCACGGGCAACCCGGTGATCCAGACGCCGCACCTTGATGCGATGGCGGCGCGCAGCGCGGAGATGACGACGTTCTACGTCAGCCCCGTGTGCTCGCCCACCCGCGCCTCGCTGATGACGGGCCGCTACAACTACCGCACCCGCGTGGTGGACACGTGGATTGGCCGCTCGATGATGGAGCCGGAGGAGGTGACGCTCGCTGAGATGCTAGGCGACGCGGGCTACGCCACCGGGCTCTTCGGCAAGTGGCACCTGGGCGACAGCTACCCGATGCGGCCGCAAGACCAGGGCTTCGACGAGGTGCTGATGCACCGCGGCGGCGGCATTGCCCAGCCGTCGGACCCGGTAGGCGGCGAGCGCAAGTACACCGACCCCGTGCTCATCCACAACGGCGAGCCCGTCCAGGCCGAAGGCTACTGCACCGACATCTTCTTCGACGAAGCAATCGACTGGATCACGACGCAAGACGCCGCCGATCAGCCGTTCTTCGCCTACATCGCCACGAACGCGCCGCACGACCCGTTTCACGACGTGCCTGAGGATTGGCTGGCGCGCTACCAAGCCATGAACCTGGACAACGACCAGTACCCGCAGGACGTGGGCCATCCGCTACCCGAGGCGGAGCGCAACCTGGACCGCCGCGCGCGCATCTTCGCCATGATCTCGAACATCGACGAGAACGTAGGGCGCCTGTTCGACCATCTCGACGGGCTGGACCTCACGCGCGAGACGCTGGTCGTGTACCTGAACGACAACGGCCCGATTGGGCAGCGCTACCGCGCGGGCTTCCGAGGGGGTAAGACGGGCGTGTACGAAGGCGGCGTCCGCTCGCCGCTGTGGCTGCACTGGCCGGGGCAGTTGGAGCCCGGCCCTGCCTCCGATGCACCCACGGCACACATCGACCTGCTGCCCACCCTGCTCGACGCCGCTGGCGTAGCTGCGCCCGCCGAG
>JBCDJT010000139.1:0-13263 GCA_038747545.1 Bacteroidota bacterium | reverse complement strand
TCTGTTTGCTGATGTCTTGGGTCGTGGGTCTTGGGTCTTGGGTCTTGGGTCTTGGGTCTTGGGTCTTGGGTCTTGGGTCTTGGGTCTTGGGTCTTGGGTCTTGGGTCTTGGGTCTTGGGTCTTGGGTCTTGGGTCTTGGAAAATTCGGCTTCTCCGCTCGGTGTCAAGTGAATTCAGCCTGTTGATGGGTCTTCATTTGGCACTGCCGATTCAGCCTGTCTGCCCCAAGACCCACAGCGAGCGCAGGCGAGCGTCCCAAGACCTAAAGCCCACCCAACGAGCGTCCCAAAACCTAAAACCAAACCACTCACTACTCCCCTCCACAGTCAATGAGCACCTTCACCGCATCGGGGCTGTTGTCGAGGCGTTCGAAGGTGGCTTGGACATCGTCGATGGAGGCGACATCGGTGATGAGGCGGTCGAGGTGGAGGACGCCCTTGGCAGCGAGCGCGATGGCGTCGTCGAAGTCGCGCGGCTCGTACAGGCGCGCGCCGATGAGCTGCAACTCGGACCAGAAAAACCGGAAGAGGTCGACGGGACGCGGCTGCGGGTGGATGGCCACCAGCACGATGCGTCCACGTACACGGGCTATCTCGGTCATCGCCGCCACGCCAGCTGCCGAACCCGACACCTCGAACACGCAGTCGGCCATTGCGCCCCCTGTGGCCTCGCGGACGGCTTCCGACAGGTCGGTTGTCGTCGGATTGACCGCGTGGAAGCCCAGCGATTCGGCCAAGGCGATGCGATGCGGGTTGACTTCGGAGAGCAACACGCGCCCGCCCCGTTCACGCGCCACGAGTGCCATCAGCAAACCAATAGGTCCGCCGCCAATGACCACGCAGTGCTCGCCGTCCTGCACATTCGCCAACCGCACGTCGTGGCATGCCACAGCCGCCGGTTCGATCAGCGCACCGTGTTGCAGCGAGAGGTCGTCGGGCAGCCGGTGGAGCGTGTAGCCCGGCACCGTCCACGACGACTGCATGCCGCCCGGCGCGTCGATGCCGATGAACTGCAGGTTCTTGCCGACGTGCGGGAAGCCATTGTCGAAGGGCGTCGGCTCGCCAAAGCGCAAGGGGCGCACAGCCACACGGTCGCCCACCGCTACGTTCGTCACACCGTCCCCTACCTCGGCCACCGTCCCGGCTGCTTCGTGACCCAGGATCTGCGTTCCGCCCACGCGCTGGTCCATGTGCCCATGGAAGATGTGCAAGTCGGTTCCGCAGATACCGCAGTAGCCCACATCCAGCCGGACCTCGCCTGGCCCGGGCGTCCTCGTCTCCCCGTCACGCACCGCCACTTGACGGTTGCCCTCATACGTCGCTGCTTTCATGCGCCCTCACACCTTTGCTGCACGATCGCTTCAACCATATTATGAATGTGCTGGCACCCGAACCCCTTCCTTGAGGGAGGTGGGCCGCCACTAGGCGGGTCGGAGGGTGTATTCAGCATCAAGCCATAAACCCCCAGCCCTTCGGGCAGCCCCCTGGAGGGGGCGGTTCGGCGTGCTACCTCGATCGATGTAGGCACTGTTTTTCTGGTGAGTGTGCAAGGTGTCATCCCATTGCCAGTCGGTTGCCCAGCGCCACGATCACGATGCCCACGATCATGCAGCCCAACCCGAGGTAGAGCATCTGCTTGGCCTTCGGCGAGGCCTTGGCCCACTCGCCCACGACCAATCCACTGACGATGGCCGTCGCCACCGACGCCGTGTTGAAGATGGCGTAGCCGACGGTGTTGCCGACGCTGCCGAGCAGAAACGCGGCGTAGGCGAAGACAGCCGAGGCGGCGTAGTGGAAGAAAGCCATCACGAAGATGAGGCCAAAGTTCTTGCCGAAGTGCGGTGTTTTGAAGCCGCCCCACGCGTTCTTGCTGGTGAGCTGCCACCCGAAGTAGCCCGCCATGATGACGCCACCGCTCAGGAAGATGGGAAACATGACGGCCAGCGCGGTCACCCACTCCGGGTTGCCCTGCGCTATGCTCGCCTCGTGCAGCGGCGGGCGCCCGACCGCGTTAGCGAGGCTGAAGCCCGTCGCCAGCAGGCCACCGACGACGGCGATGGCGATGCCCGTGCCCATCGACTTGGCCTCGCCGCCATCGGCTTCGTCCTGCTCGCGCAGCAGCCCGGCCTTGGCGTTGGCCATCAGCCCCACCAGCACCACGGCGAGGCCCGCCAGGATGGTGAGAAACGCATCGGTGGGCGGGACGCCGTCGACGAAGAACGGCAGCACCGAGCCCACCAGAATCACGGTGCCGATGAACAGCGAGAAGCCGAGCGAGACGCCGATGTAGTGGATGGCCTTGCTCCACATCATCACGCCGATGCCCCAAAGCACACTCGCGCCTACCATGATGCCTAGCGTCCCGGCAGGCACGGCGCTAAACACCGCGCCGACGCCCTTCATCACCACGAGCGTGGCCACGATGGGCACGACGAACATGGTGAGCATGAAGAAGAGGCCCCACGTGTTTTCAAACGCGAAGTCCTTGGTGAACTTAGCCGGGATGGCGTAGAGGCCGAGCATCAGCCCGGCGGTTAGCGCCCAGAGAATACCAACAGTCATAGGAGGAGAGGAGGATCAGCAGGAAGAGGCGGTGCGGTGGGGCCTCATGGGCTGAACGGCACGTTGGACTCGAAGCGGCGGATGTACTGCCAGTCGTAGGAGACGTATTGGTGCGTCAGCCCCCACTTAATGGCCGCGACGGGGCTGGCGTCGGTGTCAAAGCTGCGCACGAGCCCGGCGGCAGGCGGCCCGCCCTTCAGGTGCGACATGATCTCGAAGTTGATGCCGTCGGGCGCCCACTGCAGCGTGTTGCGCTCCGGTCCGTCGGTGATGATGAGCGCCGTGATACCGCCCTGGTAGGGCCACACCGACAGCTCGTGGCCGCTGTTGGTGATGGGGTTGTACTCCGACTTCACGTACGGCCCGGTGAGGTTGTCCGAGATGGCCACGCCCCACTTGATCTCGCGCCCGCCGAACGTCTTGCGCTCGCCCATCCGCTCGCCCTTGTAGTACAGGTAGAACTTGTCGCGGTAGTAGAGCAACGTGGGGTCGTGGACCTTGTGGCTGTCGAAGGAGCCCTGCTTGACGACGCTGAAGCGCGTGTCCTCATCGCCCAGCCACTCGCCGTCGTCCGAGGGCGATAGGATGGGTTCGTCGAGGGTGCGGAACGGCCCGTGCGGCGAGTCGGCGATGGCCATGCCGACTTGGTTCTTGACGCGGTTGGCGTACGGCGCCTTCACGGTCTGGTAGACGAGGATGTACTGCCCCTCATGCACGAGAATTTCAGCGGTGAAGACCGAGCGGTCGTCGTAGCGCCCCGGCGCACCGCGCCCAACGGCAAGGCCGCGCTCGTCCCACGTGATGCCGTCGGTCGAGGTGGCATACCACACCTCCGACTTGTCCCAGGGAAACACCTTGGCCTCGGGATCACCGGTGCCAAAGCCGGCCGTCTTCCCTACCGACTTGGTGTAGTACACGAACATGGTGTCGTTGACCGTGATGATGGCGCTGGGATCGCGTCGCGTGACGCCTTCTTCGTACGCAAAGTCGCCTTTCAGATCTTGCCGCGTAAACTCGACGTACCACTCAGGGCCCTGGGCATAGCCGCGTTCGAGCGCCCGCTTCGAGGCGGCACTGAGCGGTTTGTCCTTGGGGATGGCGAGGAAGTCGTAGACCTCGTCGGAGTAGGTCGGTTCGGGCTCAGGCTGGGTACAGGCGGCCAGGCCAAAAACCGCGAGCAGGGGCAGCACGCAACAACGACGTAGACGTGAGGTGAGGCTATTCATACGGTGCCGGGGGAATCGATTGGGAGGACAGGACGCACGCGCGAGTGATCATGATCAGTGCTGTTTACAGCGCGCGTTATCGCGATCAGGACAGGCCTTGATGGCTGCCGGGAAGTCACGCCTTGAAGAAACACGTCGCAGATATTGGACGCAAGTGTTGCTGCTAACATTTTTGTGATAGCCGCTGCCTGAGATAGCGGATTATGCCCGTGCCCAGTGGCATCGATGCCGCTTCATCGTCGTATCTTTGGGTTATGCACAACACGAGCGACATCCTCATCATCGGCTCTGGCTTTGGCGGGAGCCTGTTGGCCCTGGGTCTTGCTGAGCAGGGGTGGTCGGTGGCTGTGGTCGATCGCGCCACACACCCGCGCTTCGCCATCGGCGAGTCGTCCACGCCCATCGCCGATATGATCCTGCGGGATTTGGCGGCACGCTTCGGATGGGACTGGCTGCGCCCGCTGACGCGCTACGGCTCGTGGAAGGCCACCTACCCCGGCCTCACCTGTGGACGCAAACGCGGCTTCAGCTACTTTGCCCACGCGCCCGGCCAGCCGTTCCATCCCACGCCAGATCACGCCACCGAACTCCTCGTAGCTGCCAGCAGCAGCGACGACGCCTCCGACACGCAATGGCTCCGCGCCGACGTCGACGCCTTCCTGGCTGATCGCGTCTGTGCCGCAGGCATTCCCTTGAGCGAAGCCACGACCGTAGACGCCCTGCACCGCACAAGCGCTGGCTGGCACGTCACGCTGCGCGATGCGGATGGCAAAACCCGTACGTTCAGGACGCAGTTTGTCCTGGATGCCTCCGGCACTGGTGGCGTGGTACCTCGGCTTTTGGACATTCCGCCCTCCGACGAACCGTTCGAGACGCAGTCGTACGCCGTCTATAGCCACTTCGAGGACGTGACGCCGTGGCCAGAGGTCTACACGCAGCTGGCCGGATCGACGTCAGCCCACCCATTCGAGTGCGACGCTGCGGCCTTGCACCACCTGCTGGACGAAGGCTGGATGTGGCAGCTTCGCTTCGACGACGGACGCGTCAGCGCAGGGCTCATGCTTGATGGTACACCGCCGCACGCCTCGGCAGCACAAACCTGGAACGACATCATCAGCCGCTACCCTTCCATCCGGGCGCAGTTTGCCGATGCCCGCCTTGCTGAAGGGCCTGGCCGCCTCATCCAAACGCCACGCGTGCAGCGGCGGTGGTCACGCGGGGCAGGCGACGGCTGGGCGGCACTGCCTTCCACCATCGGCTTCGTAGACCCACTGCACAGCACAGGCATCGCCCACACGCTGAGCGGCGTAGAGCGCTTGCTGGATGCGTTTGGTACGCGCGGCCCGTCGGCGGAGGCGCTGCATCGCTATGAAGAGCAGGTGTTCGCTGAGCTATGCCTCATCGACCGCTTGGTGGCGGGGTGCTATCGGTCACGCTCACGCTTTGGCGTCTTCACCAGCTACGTGATGGCCTACTTCGCCGCCGTCACCACCTACGAGCAGGCGCGCACGCAGCACGATGGCGCCACCCCGTTCACCCACGCCTTCCTCTGCGCCGACGACGCCGACCTGACCACGCGCATCGACCACATCTATGCCTGTTTGCGCGCTCCTGATGTATCAGCTAGCGCGTTTGCTGCCTTCGTCGAGAATGCCATCTCGCCATACAATCAAGTGGGCCTCTTCCACCCGCCCGCGCCGAACATGTACGAGCACACGGCGGCGGTGGTCTAGCCTCAACAGCAGCGATACGCGGGGATGGGACGCCGACTAAAACGTCTGCGCGCCTTGCACAGCGATGAGCCGATCCGAGCCGAGGGCTACGTCTTCGTAGTAGACGAGCGCGGTGTACTCGTTCTGGAAACGCGGCACGCCGTTCTCCCGGAAGCGGCGCGCAATTCCCGCATCCGAGGCGGCGTAGGCGTATTCGTAGACGCCCTGCTTGATGAGCACGGCGCCCTGGTACCAGCCGTCCTCGGCGATCCAGTCCAGTTCGTACTCGGCGTCGATGGACCAGCCGTTGAAGCTCCCCGTCACGTACACGCGCCCCGGCACGGCGCCATCTACGGGGATGTAGCGGAAGTAGGTGAGCGCGTAGTCGGCGTTGATATCGGGGGTGGGCGTCCCTGTGTTGGCATCGCTCACGAGAATCTGTCCATTGAGCAGCTGCCCCAGGTCACCATCGGGGAAGTTCTCATAGTCGGGCTCTAGGTAGACCTCGTAGGGCGAGTTCACCGTGTTGGTCGCCTCGATCTCGGGCCCTGTTTGGATACGTGCCATGTTGAGGTGGTAGAGGGCGTTGGCGGGCGGGAAGGCCGCGCGCGGCTCTAGATAGAACTCCCACCCGGGCGAGGCGGCGATGAACGGCCGATCGGAGCAGCGGGCTTGGCTGAACACGCCGTTCTGCACGAAGCACACGCCGTAGTTGAACACGTCGGCTTGGGCGCTGGCGGGCAGCGAGAGCTGGGCGACGGGCTGGTCGGAGCGGTAGCCACGGCCCGAGATCAGCACGGGCTGGATGCCCAGCACCACGGGCACCGACCGTTCGGCGACGAAGAACGGACGCTCGAAGAGCACGTCTTCCTCGTTGCCGGCCTCGGCCACGCGCAGGATGTAGTTGCCGCTCACCTCGAACCCGATGTCGCGGTTGGGGAAGCTGTAGCTGTAGTGTACGTACCGCACCTCTGTCCCCTGCGAGAGCTGATAGTCCGTGATCTCGTCGCGCTGAAACGACGTCAGGTACTCGGCGGGGATAAGATCGCGCTCCCAGTTGCGGTCGGCATGATAGAAGTAGACCTGGAACGGACGGCTGCGATCGCCGAGGAGGTCAAAGCTCAGCTGGAGTTGATCGCCTTCGCCCAAGAACGCCACGGGGATGACGGACTCATCGCCTGTGCGGTGGAGTTGCACGGTGCGCACCTCCGTGCTCTGCAGGCCGAGGGCGAGGTCAGTGTAGGGCGCCTCGTACGGCTTCTCACGCTTCACCTGGCGCGGGTTGCCGTCCTCGTCGAGCGGTCCCGCGCAGCCGCCCAGCATCGCCACCAAGAGGACTGCCGCGTACCGTCGATATCGTATCATCATTGTTATGGACTGTTGATCCGAGCGGCGTGCTCAACCCGGTTGTCGTGCGCGCCATACATAGTACGCCGCTAGGTACCGATAATACCTCATCCCGTTCTCGCCCCCCATGGTTTGGTAGCGCGCTGCGATCTGCTGCGCCGTGGCCACGGCCGCACGCCACTGCTGCACGCCGACAAACGCCTGCATACGCCAGCGCTGGACTTGCAACGCCAGCACCTCGGCGGCACCCGCGTGGAGCGTTTCCTCAGGAGTGATGGTAGGCAAGTTATCGATCTGCGCCAGCGCCTCGGCCCACTCGCCCGCTTGCAGATGCCGCTGCACCGCTCGCCACGGCGCCCAGGTGACGGCGCCGGACGAATCCGCATGATGGTACCGAATGAGGAGGTCGGCCTGCACGCCGGGCTGATAGGTAGGCGTGAGATCGTAGGCCGTGCGAAAGGCGGCGCGCGCAGAGTCGGGCTGACCAGCTTGGCCAAACGCATCGCCGTGCAGCCGATGCAGCGCCACACTGAAGCGATCCCGAGGCAAGGACGCGAGACGGCCGAGGACCTGCTGTGTGCTATCCTGTGCTACCACAAGGCGCCCCCAGCGCAGGAGCGCCGCTTCGTACTGCGGCTGTAGCGCAAGCGCCGCGGCATACGCGTCGAGCGCCGCCGTGGTGTCGCCGATGGCTTCAGCAGCTAGGCCCTCGCGCAGCAGCCGGCGGTGAGGCGGGATATGGTGCGGGCAAGGCTGCTCGAACAGCGAGAGGCGAGCAAAGCGCCGCTGCACCAGCGGTCCTGCCATGCGGTCGATGATCGGGCGCCGCTGGATCGTCTCGGCCCACTGCATAGCCAGCGTATCGGTGGGCGCGCCGTACACCTGGGCGAAGTCCCCGTGGGCGTAGACGGTCTTCATTGCTTCGATGCCATACCGCGCGATGAGATCGTCGATGAACGACCCCATCGTCGTGTACGAGACCGCGCCACGCCCCGTCCAGAAGCCCAGCGGACTTAACGTGGGCCCGATGCGGCTGGCGAGAGCGCTATTCGCCTTGGGCAGCGGCTGGGTGCCCAAGGCGGAGGCGGCCACCTGCTCGCTCGGCGACGGGATGCCCTCGGGCGGCTCCAGCGCCACCGCAAACCCCTCCACAATCCCCACCGACCACGACGCGTTCAGGATGGGCAGACCATACGGCCGGGAGAACACGTGCGCCAGCTCGTGCGCAAAGACCGCCTGAAACGATGACAGCAGCACGTGGGTCTGCGGCTCAGCGAGCCAGACCGGCGCCACGTTGGTGTAGCGTGCCCCGGTCAAGTCCGCCTTCACCTCCGGCGACGGGTAGAGGTAGCTCTGCGTGCGCACGGCCAGGGTGTCGCCCAACAGCGCAGCAAGGCGCTCGTACGCATATTCGTGCTGATACGCCAACTCGCGCACTTGCGCCTCGGAAAGCGACGCGGCATCGTAGTAGATGTCGAAGTGCGGCGTAGCCAGGTGGCTCCCCAACCGCTGCTGAATCACCTCGGCCGTCGTGTTGATGCCCAGACGCGGACCGTTGGCATAGATGCTTACAATGCCGATGGCCGCGACCAGCACTAGCCCGCCGCCGCGCCGTACGCGCAGCATCCGCCCGGCACTGACAAACAGCAGTGCCCACAGCAGCGTCAGTCCGCGAAACCAGAACAGTCCGTCCCGTACGGCTAATTCCTCGTCGTAGATCGGCCCGAGGACGCCGCCAAAGAGGTGGTTGTAGGTGTAAAACTGTGGATGGAAGCCGAGGTCGTACAGCACCGTCGCCACGCCGATGAGCAAACTGCTGCCCGCGAACACGAGCGAGGCCCGCCGCCAGCGCCGCGCCGACAGCGCGTAGGCTACCGCCAAGGCCAGCGCCAGCGAGACGCCTGCGAAGAGCCCGAAGAAGCCCAGCCCGCGCAGGTAGTCGCAGTTGGGTGTGACGAGCAGCGAGAGCGTGAGCCCGGCCAGTGGCACCAGCAGCAGCCCCGCCTGTACTTGCACGATGCGCGACCACGCCCACCCGTCTCGCGCCAACCGCAGCGCCGACACTCCGCCAACGAGGTAGGCCACCAACGCCACGGCCGCACTCGACTCCACATGCAGCACACGCGTCAGCGGTGAGAGCCACAGCCCAGCCACGAGTACAACGTAGCTGGCCAGCGTCCATCGCACGGCCGGGTGGCGCCCTCCTGCCTGTCGTTTGTTCATGCGATACCTCGGCAGCGTGTATCACACACGCCGGAGCGTGTTTCCCTGTTGCCCAATAAGATAGGCGGCTCTTTAGATCAGGTTGAACGACATCCCCAGCGACATCACCTCCTTGAATTGGATCTGCCGCGACACGTCTTGGTCGTATTGCATCACCAGTTCCATGTTCACATCGAGCCAGCCGTTGACCTTCATCCGCACGAGGTTCTCCCAGATAAGGTCGGGCTTGTCGGGCAGGTTGAATGCCGTGAACAGCAGCAGCACCGACTTCACGTTGACGTTCTCGAAGACCTCTCGCTCCAGGCTGTTGCGCAGCTCAATGCCCATCTCGAAGCGCGCGTTGCGGTCGGCGCTTACCCGATACAGCGGGCGGTAGTCGCGCACCGTCACGATGGTCTGCTTTGCCCCGATAGCGAGCTGCTGATCGATCCACTCGACCGGCTCGAAGCTCAGCCCGAGCGACTGCGTGAGCGTGGCTGGGGCGAAGAAGTTAGAGACCCGCACGGGCAGCGGTCGGTCGTCGCCGAAGGGGTTTTTCTTGTAGTTGAAACCCGTGATGAACTGCGTGCGCAGCGACGTAGAGAGCGTTGGCACGAAGATGCGGAGGAAGCCTTCCTCCCCCGTGAACTTGAACGCTGAGCGCCATCGGATCTGGTCTTCGGCCTTGCGGAACTCCAGCGTGTCCTGCTTCACGGCGCCCAACGTCAGGCGCAGCTCGTGCGTCTGCTGCCAGTTTTGCGAGGTGCGCTCGTGCTTGCCGTCGATATCAGCGGAGAGCGAGAGCGAGTTGATCCCGCCTTCGCTCCAGTTGCGAAAGCTGGCCTGTGACCCTGCCAGCCGCGTGCGCAGGTGCTGCTTGATGGTTACCGCTCGCGTGGAATCGGAAGCGGCGTAGGTGGGCGCGACCAGCACAGCGCTGAAGACGAGCAGGGCAAGGCAGCGGAGAGCCGTCATACTGTATATCGTAAGGCCAAGAGGAGACCTTACGTATCGGCCACACCGCAAAACGATCCAAACACCTTCGCTTTTTTGCCAAGTGGTACCATGCCGTCGCTGGTCTCCCACTCAAAACAAGATGTAGGACAGCCCCACCGTCAGCACCTCTTTGAGCTGCAGTTTCTTGGTGATATCGGCGTCGTAGAGCGTGGTCAGCTCGAAGTTGACGCTGATCCACTCGTTCACCTTCATGGCGATCAGGTTTTCCCACAGGAGGTCAGGCGCCCCCGTCTGGTTGTAGGCCGCAAAGAGGCGCAGCGTTGACTTGTAGTTGATGTTCTCCATCAGCTGCTTGTCTACGTTCGTGACCGCTTCCACCCCGACCTCAAACCGGACGCTCTTGTCGGCGTCGACGGCGTAAAGCGTGCGCAGGCGCTCAATGGTGACGATGGTCTCTTTAGCCGCGATCCCGAGGCTCTGGTTAATCCACGGCTTGGGGGCGTAGGTCAAGCCGAGGGCTTGGGTGAGCGTAGCGGGGGCGAATAGATCAGAGACCTTCACCGGCGGCTCACGGTCATCGCCGTCGAACGGGTTCGTGTCAAAGTTGAGGCCTTCGTAGAACTGGGTACGCAGGGTAGCCCCGAACGTCGGTTTGAAGCGGGCGAAGAAGTCCTCGCCCTGGTAGAGCCAGCTGCTTTTGATCGAGATGAGGTCTTCGGCTTTGCGCAGGTCCTCGTCGCCTTGCTTGATGAGGCCGTACGCGAGGCGCATCTCGTGGACTTGTTCGAGCCGGCCGCTGGTTTTCTTGGCGCTGCCGTCAATGCCTGTAGAGACGGACAGGGAGTTGACCCCACCTTCGTTCCAGTTCTGAAAACCCACTTGGGCCAGCGCGGCTTTGCCGATGAGGCCTGTCTGCCACCCTTCGGGCGGCGCCTCAGCGTCTTGCGCACGCACAGGGGTGATGACGAGGAAGAATAAGCCGAGGAGCAGAGCGTAGCGGGTCGTAGTCATGGGATCGGTAGGGCGCTGTATTTTGAGACAAGGTGGCACAATGACACATACGGTGGACAGCCGTTGTCGTAGAACCACACGATACGAAAAAAGGCCACACCGTTTGAGGTGTGGCCTTCTACAGTCATGCCAGAAGAGATCAACGCTTAGGCGTTTTTCTTCTCCTGGACGTCTACACGGATGTCTTGGGCGAGGGCCTTGAGGTCCTGCATCGCCTTGCGGACACGCGTGCCTGCCGCTTTGTTGCCTTTGTCGTAGAACTTGTTGAAGTCCTCTTCTAGACCAGCCACGAAGTCGGTCAGTTCCTGAAATTTGCTCATCGGATTCTCCGGTTATGGACGCAATTAAATGAAGAAAGCGGCCTAGGCCGCCAAGGATTCTGGTTTTCAAACTAGCGTGCCCCTCTCCGGCTGTCAAGCAAAAACAGGCGTTTTAAGGCTGTTCTTCGCTGTTTCTAAACACGCCCTGCTACTAACCGGGTGCCGATTGCTGTTGGTGTGCGGTATAACCCAGTAGGGCTTGTCACCAGCACGGAGGCGCCTTGCTGAACAAGCCACTGTGCTACTTTGGGTGCTTGCACGTGGTCACGCGGCGGCAGCGTATCCATCGCCCACTCATCGACTAACTGCCCGTCGCGCTCCAGGCCCTTACGGTTCTTCTTGGAGAACATGACGACCGTTGGGTCCGCTGCAGCAAACTGGTTGACGAATGCCGCCACGACCTGCGCCACGCTGGGCAGCGCCGTGCGGCCGTCGGGCGCGAGGGCCAGTGCAGACACAATCGGAACCACGCGCTTCTCGGCCCAGTCGAGTAACCAGCGGGTGCGGCCGAGCGCGAGACTGCCGTCGCTGCCGTGTTGCAGCAGCTTACGATCGGTACCTTGGACGCCAACCACTGAGACGACGTGGTCGTTGAAGAGGGCCGTGAGGGTGCGGTTGGCCATCCGGGTTGCCTGCTCCACGAGGGCGTGCTCTGCTGTGCTGAGGTCCTGCCACTGCCCATCGGCGCCGCGCTCGGGGAAGTACCCGTTGGCCTCCAGATGCCGCTCCGCTGCCTCGCCACCACCGTGTACGATCATCGTGGGCACGCCGCCTTCGCGTACTTGCCCGGCCAGTCCGCGCAGGAAGAGGGTGTCAGCTTGGTGGTAGTCGTCCAGGTACAGGATGAATAGCGGCATGTGGGCTCCTCAGCACGGTATAAAATCGGGGTGCGGCTCCACAACTTATCCACTTCGGCTTGTCTGGGCTCCCCAAATAGCGGTTCTTCCAAGGGTCTTCGCGTAGCCCGCCGGACCCTGTGCCGCGCGCGCTGTATCACGCGCCCGTCTCCCGTCGACCTCTCGCCTGCTGTCGTATGTCTGCCATCGACTTTAGCCATCTGCACTGCCACACCCAGTACTCCCTGTTGGATGGGGCTGCCCGCATCAAGCGGCTGTTGAATCGGGCCTCCGAGATGGAGATGACGGCCGTCGGCATCACGGACCACGGCAATCTCTTCGGCGTGCCCGAGTTCTACATGACGGCGAAGAAGGTGGGCGTGAAACCCATCATCGGCTGCGAGTTTTACGTCACGCCCAGCGGCATGGGCGACAAGCAGGACCGCACGCGCTACCATCAGGTGCTCTTTGCCAAGAACCTGCAAGGCTACCGCAACCTCATCAAGCTCTCGTCGCTGAGTTACACCGACGGCTACTACTACAAGCCGCGCATCGACAAGGAGGCACTGCTAAAGTACCGCGACGGGCTCATCGCGACCACCTGCTGCCTGCAGGGCGAGGTGCTGCAGACCATCCTCAAGCGGGGCGAGGACGAGGGGCGGAAGGTGTTCAAGCACTACCTCGACATCTTCGGCGACGACTATTACATCGAGGTGCAGGACCACGCGATCCCCGAGCAGAAGCACTGCAACGCGGTTCTTTTGAAGTGGGCCAAGGAGTTCGGCGTCAAGGTCATCGCTACGAATGACGTCCATTACGTGGAGCAGGCCGACAGCGAGGCGCAGGACGTGCTACTCTGCCTGCAAACCGGGCGTGACTTCAACGACCCCACGCGCATGCGCTTCGAGAACGACCAGTTCTTCTTGAAGTCGATCCCGGAGATGCAAGACGCGCTCTCCGACCTCTCCCCCTCCGTGCGCGACGCGGCGCTGGACACGACGCGGGAGATCGTAGACAAGTGCGACCTCGACATCCCGATGGGCAAGCTGCTGATGCCGCACTACCCCATCCCGCCCGAGTTCAACAACGAC
>JBCDJT010000138.1:0-13394 GCA_038747545.1 Bacteroidota bacterium | reverse complement strand
GGGAGCCCCGAGGCCCAGCTCGGCGCCTACCAGCGCGACTTCACCGACATCCACAACGCCGCTGGGCTCTACATCCTGCCCTACCACTTCGAGATCCAGGGCCTCACGCCTGAACGCGCCGACGTGCTCGCCGCTCTAGGCCGCTACGCCGACCGCTCGGGCAGCTGGGTGACCACGCTCGCCGAGATCCACGACTGGTGGACCAAGCGCGCGCAGCTGGAAGTCCGCATCGGCGCCCGCAGCGAACGTGCCACCGCCTTCGAGGTCATCAACCGCACGGGCGAGAACCTGACGGGCGTCAGCATCGATGTGCGCCTCGCAGGCCCCGTAGACGGCTTCGTCGACCTGGACGGTGGCCAAGGCGAGATTCTCGTCTCGCCCGACGGCCGGACGCTGACGCTGGTGCTCTCCAACGTGCGTCCCGGCGTCAACCGCCTTCGCCTCGCCAACTACGGCGAGTAAGGCTGGCTGATTCTAGTAGGTACTCCCACGCTCCAGGGATGACAAGAGTGATCGGTGTGCTGCACTGCGCACGACCAGAGTTCAACTTGAATCAGACCAACATGCAGAAAGCGCCTGCCTCATTGCTGAAGCAGGCGCTTTTGCTTGCATACGTCGTGCAGGCGCAGCGGAGTCACCCTTAGGCGTAGGCTACTTCGGGATTCCAAGCGCGGTGCGTGTTCTCCAGCGCGCGGGCGCCAGCGGTCGTGTCAACCGGGAAGTCGTTTTCGTCGGCTACTTCTCGCACCACGGCGTAGGGCAGCACGCGGCTGATGTCCATCAAGAGCGGCGTCAGGTCCTCCAGGTGCCGCTGCGCCATCGAGGCCACGTTGTCTTCGCCGATGGCCAAGCCAAAGCTGTGCAGCGATGTGTAGCTCATGGCGGCGAGGCTGAGCGCGGTGTAGTTGTCGCGCAACATCCGCGATACCTCGTGCTGACGCACCTTGTTGTAGAGCCCGGCTAACATGCCGAAGAACTCGGTCACGATCTTCTTGACGTTGGCTTGTGTCTCACCGTCGTAGCGCTCGGTCAGTAACGCTAGCGTCTCCGTATGCGTCGTCAGCGTCGACTCGATGCGGCGAAGCAGCGGTTCTACCTCTGCTGGGGCATCGGCCAGCTCACCTTGCTCTTGGAGCTGGTGGCGGACGGCGGTCAGGATGTGCGATTCCACAGCCTGCATGTCGGCGAGGTGCTTGCGGATAGCATCGTTGCGGGTAGTCATGGATACGGGTAATCGTCTATGATCAGAGTTGAGGCGAGGAGGACGGGAGAGGAACCTATGGCGCCCATTAGTTGGACGAAACCTCCGTGCGGAGTGCGTCGATGAGTTCGCTCTTGTTCATGGCAGAGCGACCTTCGATCTCCTTCTGGCGGGCGCGGTCGTAGAGCTGCTCGCGCGTCCAGTTCTCGTAGTTCGTCTGGGCGAGTGCTTCGGCCGCTTGCGTCTTGCGCCAGTACACGTAAAACCCACCGATGGCGAGCCCGGCGACAAGTGCCGCACCTGCAGCGACTGCGGCCCACGAGGTATCGGACTTCACGATGACGGTGCTGTACGAGCGCTCCACGCTATCGGCGGCGTTGTCGTAGGCGCGCTCAAGATCGCGGCGTGCGGTGTTGTACAGGCGGCCCGCTTGCTTCGCGAGGCGGTCGGTGTCGATGGGCAATGTCATGGTATTTATAGATGTCTAGTTAGTTGATACACACCAATTTAGGTGCTCATCTTTGCCACTTCCGTCAGAAGCGACAGGCGCCCGATGTAGGACAGCGGCGGACGTCGGTGTAGTCCGCCCGATTCGGGGATTCCTCACGGACGCGTTACAGGACCGTGACTAAATTGCGAGGTGTGTGTCTCGCAGCCCGTGCATGTAGCGCTGTGGCGATGTTGAGACGCCGCCCAACCCCGAACAATCGACGATTTACATAGCATCACCATGTCTACCTCGAAGACGAAAGTAACCGTCGCGTATGGCGACGGCATCGGCCCCGAAATCATGAAAGCCACGCTCCGCATCCTGGAGGCGGCGGGTGCGCCGCTCGAATACGAGGTGGTGGAGATCGGGGAGGCGATGTACCTGCAAGGGCACACGTCAGGCTTTGCCCCCGAGGCGTGGGATGTGATTCGCACGAACAAGGCATTCCTGAAGGCGCCCATCACGACGCCGCTGGGCGCGGGCTACAAGAGCCTCAACGTGACCATCCGCAAGTCGATGAACCTGTTTGCGAACGTGCGCCCGGCGGTGACCTACGCGCCGTTCGTGGCCTCGCCCCACCCGGAGATGGACCTCGTTATTGTGCGCGAGAACGAGGAAGACCTGTACGCGGGCATCGAGCACCAGCAGACCGCCGAGGTGACGCAGGTGCTCAAGCTCATCACGCGGCCCGGCACCGAGCGCATCGTGCGCTACGCCTTCGAGTACGCCCGCGCGCATGGGCGCAAGAAGGTGACGTGCATGACGAAGAACAACATCATGAAGTTCACCGATGGGCTCTTCCAGCGCGTCTTCAAAGAGATTGCCGCCGAGTACCCCGACATCGAGAGCGATCACCAGATCATCGACATCGGCGCGGCGCGGCTAGCTACGCGGCCCGAGCAGTTCGATGTCATCGTAACGCTCAACCTCTACGGCGACATCCTCTCCGACATCTCGTCGCAGATCTCGGGCTCGGTGGGATTGGCGGGCTCGGCCAACATCGGCAGCACCATGGCCATGTTTGAGGCCGTCCACGGCTCTGCGCCCGACATCGCGGGGCAGGGCATCGCCAACCCGTCGGGCTTGCTCAACGGCGCCATCCAGATGCTGGTCCACCTGGGCCATGCCGAGATCGCGCAGAACATCAGCAATGCGTGGCTGCGCACGCTGGAAGACGGCATCCACACGGGCGACATCTACAACGATGAGACCAGCACGCAACGCGTGAACACGCAGGGCTTCACCGATGCCATCATCGAGCGCCTGGGCCAACAGCCGCAGACGCTGCCCGCGGCGCAATTCACCGCCACGGCCATCAAGGCCGAGGCCGCGCCGACGAAGACGCAGGAGAAGGCGCTGAAGGGCGTGGATGTGTTCATCGACTGGACCGGCAGCGACCGCGACCCGAACGCGATTGGCCAGGGGCTCGACGCCGCTATGCCCGAGGGCTGGAAGCTCAAGATGATCACCAACCGCGGCGTGAAAGTCTACCCGGATGGCATGCCCGAGACGTTCTCCACCGACCACTGGCGCTGCCGCTTCCTGCCCACCACCGCCGACGCCATCGACTTCGGCCATGTGCTCACGCTCCTTGGCGCCATCCACGGCGCGGGCTACGACGTCATCAAGACCGAACACCTGTACACGTTCGACGGCCAGCGTGCGTACTCGCTGGGGCAAGGCGAGTGACGGTGCGCTACAGGCTAACCCTGCCCGCTTTCACCACCGCTTCAACCGAAACGCCATGCTGTCGGGCGTAAGTTGCGGCGTTGCTTCCACCACCGCTCCATCGCTATGCGTCTTCCGCTTGCGGCGCTGCTGGTGAGCGTGCTGCTCGCCTCCTCCAGCGCGCTCCTCGCCCAAACGCCTACCTACGTACTGCCTGACAGCATCGTGGTCACCGCCTCGCGTACGACAGAGGTGGCGCGCACGTCGGCGCAGCGCGTGACGGTGCTGACGGCGGCGGACATTGCGGCGCTGCCCGTGGCGTCGTTCGATGAACTGCTGCGCTCGGTGGGCGGGATGGAGGTGCAGAGCCGCGGTGGCTTCGGCGTGCAGAGCGATCTCACGATGCGCGGCTCCACGTTCAACGGCGTCCTGCTACTGCTCGACGGCGTGCGGCTCAACGACCCGATGACTGGGCACTTCTTGTCGGATTTCCCTATTCCGCTGGCCGAGGTCGCCCGCGTCGAGGTGCTGCGCGGCCCCGCGACGGCGCTCTACGGCCCGGACGCGCTGGGCGGCGTGATTCAGGTGTTCACGTTCACGGGCCTGCGCCATCTCGATACCGAGCGCTCGGGCACTGACCTTGCGGCCTACGCGCAGCTGGGCGAGCATGCGCTGTACGATGCCGAGGGCAGCGTCCGCCACCACACGCCGCGCACCACCGTCAGCGCCGCCACCGCTTGGCAAGGCAGCGACGGGCAGCCGATCCTCAACAGCGAAGGCATGGCCGTGCGCGGCTCGATGGGCAATCTGCGCACCGACTTCTCGCGGCAGGCGCACACCGTCGCCGTCTCGCACCGCCTAGACGCCGCCACGTTGTTCGCCCGTGCGGGCCTGGACGACCGCGACTTCGGCGCGTACCGTTTCTACACGCCCTTCGCCAGCGACACCGCCCGCGAGGCGACGGCCACGTACTGGGCCCACCTGCGCGCCATCGGCGAGACAGGGGGCGGCGCCCAGTGGACGCTCAACGGGACAGCCAAGCAGCACGACGACCGCTATGTCTATAACCCCGTCACGCCCGCCAACGAGCACACGAGCCGCCGCTTCGCGCTGGACGGCCACGTGACGCAAACCCTGGCGCCTGCGCTGCGCCTCACGGCAGGCGCCGACCTCGCCCTGCGCAGCATCGACAGCAACAACCTGGGCCAGCACGACGACGCCTCGGGCGGCGGCTTCGTCAGCGCCACGTGGCAGCCGGCCGCGCCGTGGACGGTACGCGGCAGCGGACGGCTCGACTACGACCCCGGCTTCGGCTGGGAAGCCACACCACAACTCAACGCAGGCTACACCACGGGCGCACTTGGCTTCCGTGCGGGCGTGGGCCGCGCCGTGCGGGCGCCCAACTACGTGGAGCGCTACTTCAACACAACGCTCCCCAGTCCGCGCGGCCGCAGCCTCGGCAACCCCGATCTCGAAGCGGAGCAGGCCTGGAGCTACGAGGCAGGCCTGGACGTGTATCCCGCCGCTGGCTTGGCGCTGCATGCCACCGCCTTCCGCCGCATCACCGACAACCTCATCGACTACGTCAAGGTCACCGACGCCGACACGGTCTTCCTGGCCCGCAACCTGTTCGAGGTAGACACGCGTGGCCTCGAACTCGACGGCGCCCTGCGCTCGACGATGGGTAACAGCACAGCCCTCGACCTCCGGGTGAGCTACACGCTGCTCGACGCTAGCCTCAACGACGCCGAGCAGGTAGCCGAGTACAAGTACGCGCTCACCAACGCGCGCCACATCGTGCAAGGGCAGGGCAGCGTGCAGGTGGGTAGCCTCCGGCTGGGGCTGCACGGCCTCTGGAAAGAACCACTCGACGGCGAGGCATACGGTGTCGTAGGCGCACGCCTCCAGTACGGGTTGGATTGGGGTACGCGCCGCCTCGCCCTCTCGCTCGACGTGCGCAACCTGTTCGACACCGCTTACACCGAAGTCTTCGACGCGCCAATGCCCGGCCGGTGGTTCATCGCAGGCGTACGGCTGCTGCCCTAGGCACACCGTTTCATCGCATGCTCTGCACGTAGGCGCCAATCGCCAGCTGCGTCTCGGCGAGGGGCGCGCTGGCCACGAAGCGATCCATCGGTGCGGAGTCGCCGTTCTGCAAGCGGTAGTCCGGCAGCAGATCGGCAAACTCGCGCTGGGTGATGAGGTCGACGAGCCGCTCGCGCTCCCAGTGTTGCAGGTTGAACGGCTGGGCCAGCTTGTGCTCCACGGCGAGGTGAACCATCTCGTGGATGGTGGTATGCAGGCCGCCGCCGCCCTTGAACCGGGCTTCGGTATCGGTCCACAGGATGATGTCGCCCGTGTCGGGGTTGAACGATCCGCCCGGCCCGTACAGCGTCAGCGTGACCGTCACCGAATCAAGCCGCCCAAAGCCCTTGTGCCGGGACCACTGGTTGATGCGTGTCAAGGCCGTTTCCAACTGCTGCCGCTGCCCCCGCATCGCCATCAGCGCGTTCTCGAACGCGGTGGCATCATACACTTCTCCGACGAACACCTCAACGTCGCCCATATCGTCTCCCGTTCCATCAAACATGGGATGATTGGGTAGGCTAACGGCGTAGTTGTTTTCCCGGAAGAAGTCCATGTCGGCCAGCGTGCGCTCGAGGTAGCTAAACGCCTCGCGCGGCTGCGGCGCCTGGACGACGAGCACGGCATCGCCAGCTCGGATGGTAAAGCTCCCGTCCGATGAGGGTTGGGCATAGCTCGCAGTGGTGGACAACAGGCATGCACACAGGACCAACAGCGTGATTTTCACGGGATCAGCGGATTGTGGGGTGGGACGGGGACGGCCAGTAGCGGCGTTTGCGTGGGCGCCTACGGCACGGGGTGGGCGCAAGATGCAGCCGCGCCCAGTCAATGGGCATGAGCGGTTTATCAGCGCAGTGGCTACCTTGGTGCGGTCCGTTCGTGTTCATCCTACTTCGCTCAGTCCAGCATGCGCCTGTTTGTCCTCCTCCTCTTCAGTGGCATGACCGCCATCGGCATGGCAGGCTGTGAGCAGGCGCCTCCTCCAGGGCCTGTGCCACAGGTGTTCGCCGACAACGGGGCGTGGACATGGTTCAATGACGAACGGGCCATCTTCGCGGGGGACAACCTCTACATCGGCTTTGTGGACACGGCGGGCTATGCCAGCGCCGTCGTACATCCGCTCGACGGCAGCAGTGCCACGCAAACGTACCGGCTGGGCACGAAGCAGGAGAAAGACGACCACAACAACCCGGCGTTTCTCCACCTGGGAGCGGGACGTGTGCTGGCCACCTATGCCCTCCATCACACCGAGCGCATCTGGTACCGGCGCTTTGCGGAGGGTAGCGAGGCGGGCGCGATCCAGTGGTCGGAGGAGGCGCAGACGGAGCCGTTGGCGGCGCGCATCACGTACAGCAACCTGTTCGAACTCAATGCCGAAGGCGGGCGCCTCTACAACTTCTTCCGCGGCACCAACTTCGACCCGGCCTTCATGGCGTCCGACGATGGCGGGCTGACGTGGAGCGCCGAGCAGCACTTCATCACCTCTGGCGGGAGGTCCACGCGCCCGTACGTCAAGTACGCCTCCGATGGCGAGGGGCGGATCGACCTGCTGTTCACGCAGGCGCACCCGCGCGACGCGGCGACGAACATCTACCATGTCTACTACGCGGACGGGTACCTCTACCGCAGCGACGGCCAGCGCATCCAGCCGCTTCCTGGCAACGCGACGCCGCCGATGCCTGTGGATGCCGGAACGCTTATCTACAGCGCTGAGACCCAGGGCCGCGCGTGGGTGTGGGACCTCGAATACGATGCCGACGGCACGCCCGTGGCCGTGTACGTGACCGCGCGCGACAGCACCGTTGGGAACGACCTACGCTATCATTACGCCCGCTGGGACGGCGCACGCGGCGCATGGCAGGAACAGGAGATCGCCTACGCGGGGACGCACCTGTACGATGGCGAGAACCACTACGCTGGTGGCATCGCCCTTGACCCCGACGCCCCACGCACTGTCTACACCTCGTCCGATGTCCACCCCGCCACAGGTGCCTCGACGGATCACTACCAGATCTACCGAGGCACCACGAGCGATGACGGCGCCACGTGGGCGTGGACGGTGCTCACACCTGATGCCGAAGAAGACCACCTGCGCCCGTTCGTACCACGCGACGGCCAAGGGCGCCACGCCGTACTATGGTTCCGCGGACGCTACACCTCGTACACCGACTACAACACAGCCGTCGTGGGTCTGATCGAGTAGCCGCTTCTTCCGGTTGGCCAGTGAGCCCTGAGGCCGTAGTGGCTCCGGCTACGTCGTCTCAACAATGTCACCTTCCGTGGCGGTGTCTGCGCATTGTCCCGCGTGGACACGGGTTCTATACTGCCTAACCTCAATCCCCTCACGCGCCCCAACGATTCATGTCAAAAAGGATTCTGATTACCGGATGCAGCAGTGGCTTTGGCCTCGATGCCGCCAAGACCCTCGCCAAGAAGGGCCACCACGTCTACGCGACGATGCGGGCTGTCGAAACCCGCAACGCCGAGCAAGCCCAGGACCTTCGAGATTCCGCCGCGTCTGAAGGTGTCTCGATTGAGGTCCACGAGATGGATGTCACCTCCGATGCCAGCGTGGAGCACGCCGTGAGCGCGATGGAGACCGTGGATGTGCTGATCAACAACGCGGGCTACGGCTACGGCGGGCCCGTGGAGTCATTCACGGGCGACGACATCCTCGCTCAACTCGACCTCAACATTGTGGGCACGGCGCGGGTAGCCAATGCCGTCTTGCCCGGGATGCGCGCGCAGGGCGACGGCCTCATCATCCAAGTCAGCTCCACCGCCGGGCGCGCCGCCTTCCCGGGTTTCGGCGTCTACAACGCCAGCAAGTGGGGTCTGGAAGGCATGAGCGAAGCCATGCGCTACGAACTGGCGCCGCTCGGCATCGACGTCGTGCTGGTAGAGCCTGGCCCGTTCGAGACTGGCTTTTTCGCCAATATGAAGCAAGGCTCGCGCGCCGAAGTCATGGCCGCCTACCCGCACATCGGCGAGTTTGCGCAGGGCTTCGAGGCCAGCGTGAAAGGCCTCTTCGCAGACGGAAATGCTCCTACAGACGCCCACATCGTCGTCGAGATCTTCGCCAACTTGATCGACATGCCTAAAGGTGAGCGCCCCATCCGCACCATTGCTGGCCTCGACTTCGGCTTCCAAGCGCTCAACGACGCCAGCGAACCCATCCGCAAAGCCGGGCTGGAGGCCATGGGCATTGCTGCGTGGGATGGCCCGTGACGGCAACCTCTGGCCAGACGGTATGTTGGACGAAGGTCTTCATGCGTAACCTGTGCTATCTATGCGTCAAGAGTTCAACGTCGTCATTGAGCGCGACCAAGAGGGCTATTACGTGGCCTCCGTACCGAGCCTGCCGGGATGCCATACGCAAGCTCGTTCGCTTGATGCGCTGATGGAGCGCATTCGAGAGGCTATTGAACTGTGCCTGGAAGTTGAGGAAGAGGAGCGGGAGATGCTCGATTTCATCGGCGTGCAGAAGGTCAGCGTACCAGCATGAGTAAGCTGCCGAGCTTAACGGGAAAGAAACTGATCAGAGGCCTGGGAAAAGCCGGGTTCAGTGTAATCCGCGTCAAGGGCAGTCACCACTTTCTTCGCCACCAAGACGGGCGGACAACGGTAGTCCCTGTCCATGCGGGCGAGAGCCTGGGGCCAGGACTCCTCTCAAAGATTCTGCGCGACTGTGAACTGACGCGTGACGAACTGCGGATGCTTCTGTAAGCCGGGCTGGAGGCGATGGGCATTGTTGCGTGGGATGGCCCGTGACGGCAACCTCTGGCCAGATGCCCCATTAGGTGAGAACGGGCTCACGATTGAATGACGGATTGATTACCTTAGCGGCCTGGATGCGCTTCCGCGCTCGCTGCCCTCACCATCCGCTCATCGCCATGCGTCTGCTTCTCGTCCTCCTCTTCGCGTGCATCTCTGTCGGCTCGGCGTTCGCGCAGCCGAAAAATGTGGTTTTCATCCTCTCCGATGATCACCGCTACGACTTCTTCAGCGCTCACCCCAACGCGCCCGACTTCCTGAATACGCCCGCCATGGACCGGATGGCGCGGGAAGGCGCGCACCTGAGCAACGCGTTCGTCACCACGGCGCTGTGCTCACCCAGCCGCGCATCGATCCTGACCGGGCAGTACGCGCACAACCACGGCGTCGTCGACAACTCGACGGACATCCCTGAAGGCACGCGGTTCTTCCCGGAGGACTTGCAGGAGGCGGGCTACAACACGGCCTACATCGGCAAGTGGCACATGGGCGACGACAGCGACGACCCGCGCGCGGGCTTCGACCGCTGGGTGAGCTTCAAGGGGCAAGGCACCTACTTCGATCCCAACCTGAACGTGGACGGCGAGCGCCGCAACCCCGAGGGCTACACGTCGGACATCCTGACCGAGTACGCACTAGACTTCCTTCAGGAGCAGAACGGCGAAGAGCCGTTCTTTATGATCCTCTCGCACAAGGCCGTCCATGCCGAGTTCATGCCTGCGCCCCGCCACCAGGGCGCCTATGCCGACATCGACATCCCGTACCCGGCCTCGATGCCCAACACGGCGCGCAACTACTGGGGCAAGCCCGAGTGGGTGAAGAAGCAGCGCGGCAGCTGGCACGGCGTCGACTACATGTATCAGGGCGCACTAGAGTTCGATGGCTTCTACCGCCGCTACGCCGAGACGCTGCTGGGGCTGGACGAGAGCATCGGCCGCGTGATTGAGCAGCTCGACACCTCCGGCCTCGCCGAGAACACACTCGTCATCTACATGGGCGACAACGGTTTCCTCCTGGGCGAGCACGGCCTGATCGACAAGCGCAACGCCTACGAGGAGTCGATGCGCGTACCCATGCTGGCATGGTCGCCGGGCTACGTGGAGGCCGGCACCACCATCGACGGGCTCGTGCGCAACATCGACATCGCCTCTACCATCTACGAGCTGACGGGCGTGGAGTCGCGGCTGGTGAACATGGACGGCTCGTCGTTCCTCGGCTTACTTGAAGGCGAGGCCCCGAATGACGAAGGGCGCGAGTTCCTGTATCAATACTACTGGGAGCACGCCTTCCCCCACACGCCCACCACGTTCGCGCTGCGCGGCAACCAATACAAGTACATCTACTACCACGGCGTCTGGGACCGCGACGAGTTGTACGACCTGACGAACGATCCGCAGGAGATGGTGAACCTGGCTGAGGTGCCTGCCTTTGCTGAGACCGCCCGGGCGATGCGGCAGCGCCTGTACGACCTGCTCGAAGCCGAGGATGCCATGCGAGTACCCATGCGCCGCGGCACCTGGAGCGCCGACGAGTGGCTGCTTGATAAGTAAGCTATCCGTAGCTAGGGTTCAGGCATGCTTCGAGCTGTAGAATAACGGCGTCATGGTTCAGCACCTATGAGCAAGACGTTTCCAGTGGTTTTGTCTATCCTGGCGGCGAGCTTTGGCCTCGCTGCTGGCATCGGGTGCGACACAGCGCCCGGGGTGGAAGAGGAGGCGCCGCTGGAGGTGAGCTACGCGAGCGAAGCGCCCGAGACCGTCGATCCCTTCCTCGACACGCTCCAGACGCGCACCTTCCAGTGGTTTTGGGACGTCACTGATCACGAGACGGGCCTCACGCCCGACCGTTGGCCGCGCCGGACGTTCTCCAGCATCGCCGCCATCGGGTTCGCCCTGACGAGCTACGGCGTGGGTGCCGAAAACGGCTATGTAGCCCGGAGCCAAGCCACAGAGCGCACGCTGAACACGCTGCGCACGCTGTGGACGGTCCCCCAAGGTCCGAGTCAGGTGGGACAGGCGGGCTTCAAGGGCTTCTTCTACCACTTCCTCACCTACGAGGACGCTACGCGCTACCGCGACAACGAGCTGTCCACCATCGACACGGCGCTGCTGATGGCGGGCGTGCTCTTCGCGCGTGAATACTACGACGCCGAGAATGAGGGCGAAGCGGCCATCCGCGCCTATGCCGACTCGCTCTTCCAACGCGTAGAGTGGGACTGGTTCGTCGCCCGTCCGCCCCGCTTGGCGATGGCGTGGCACCCTGAGCGCGGCTTCGGGCAGGCCGACTGGCAGGGCTACAACGAAGCGATGCTGCTCTACCTCATGGCCTTGGGCTCGCCTACGTTCGCGGTCGACCCCTCGGCCTGGGAGGCCTGGACCAGCACGTACGCGTGGAACGACTTCTACGGCTACGAACACGTCGACTTCAGCCCACTCTTTGGACATCAGTACAGCCACGTGTGGATCGACTACCGCGGCATCCAAGACGCCTACATGCGCGAGCGCGGCATCGACTACTTCGAGAACAGCCAGCGCGCCACGCTCAGCCAGAAAGCGTATGCCGACGATAACCCGATGGGCTGGACGCGCTACGGCGGCGACCTCTGGGGGCTCACCGCCAGCGACGGCCCCGCCGATGTGACGCTGCCGTTCAACGGCGAGGAGCGGCGCTTCCACACGTACTGGGCACGCGGCGCCAGCACGCACCACGTCAACGACGACGGCACGCTGGTGCCTACCGCTGCGGGCGGCTCCATCCCCTTCGCCCCTGACGAGACCATCGCGGCGCTCAAGGCGATGCGGGCGCAGTTCGGCGAGGCGCTCTTCACCGAGTACGGCTTCCTCGATGCCGTTAACCCCAGCTTTACGTTCACCGATGTGGAGCTGCGCCATGGGCAGGTCGTCGACGGCGTGGGCTGGGTGGATGGCGACTACCTCGGCATCGACCAGGGGCCGATCCTGCTGATGGCGGAGAACTACCGCAGCGGCTTCGTGTGGGACGTGATGAAGCGCAGCCCCTACCTCGTGCGCGGCCTGCAACGCGCCGGCTTCACGGGCGGCTGGCTCGCCGATGTGGAGGTGCGCGACGTGAAACGCGTCATTGACCAGCGGCAGGCCGACCCCGCTGAGCAGTTTGCCGAACGCGACCTCGTGGTGCTCATCGGCTCCTCGACGGCAGCGGGCGCGGGCGCTAGCGTACCCGACAGCGCGTGGGCCAATCGCTACCGCAGCCACGGCCAAGCGAATAATGCCAACTTCGACCTCGTCAACCTCGCGCGCGGCGGCTACACCACGTATCACATGTTGCCCACTGACGCCATCGCCGTTGCTGACCGTCCCGCGCCCGACACGCTGCGCAACATCACCGCCGCACTCCGCTACAAGCCCGACGCCATCATCATCAACCTGCCGTCGAACGACCGCGCCAGCGGCTTCGCCAACGCCGAGCAACTCGCTAACTTCGAGACGATGGTACAGGCTGCTACTGACGCGGGCGTGCCTGTATGGGTCTTCACCACCCAGCCCCGCAACCTCGACCCCGAGGGCCAGCGCGACCAGCGCCGCGTCCGCGATGCCATCCTCGACCGTTTCGGCGACCGCGCCATCGACGTATGGCGCGGCCTGGAGCGCTCCGATGATGGCCTCGACCCGGCCTATGACTCCGGCGACGGCATCCACCTCAACGATGCTGGGCATCGGCTGCTGTTCGAGCGCGTCCGTGCGGCAGGCGTAGCCCAGGCCATCCAGCAGTAAGCTCGGGCTATTCGATGCTCTCGCGCACGCGCTGCACCAGCTCGTCCATGGCGCTGCGCTCGATCCAGCGGGCCACGATTACCAAGTCGTGCTCGGGATCGAGGTAGATCATGTTGGTGCCTGCGCCGAGGTGAGCGATGGCGCCTTCTGGGGCGTTGGGCAGCAGCTCCTGATCGGTGTTGAGAAACCAGTTCATGAAACCATAGCCCGTGTTCGACGCGGTAGGTGTGGTGGCAAGGTCGTACCAATCCGTGGAGAAGATCTGCTGGTCGGCCCACTGCCCTTTGCGCAGAAAGAGCAGGCCTAGCCGCCCTTGGTCGTACGCGTTGATGAACAGCCCACCGCCCCAATGGCCGCCGCCACTCACGGACTGCATGTGCTGCCCGTCGAGCGTGACCCATGAGTTGCGGTAGCCTTCCCAGCG
>JBCDJT010000137.1:0-13454 GCA_038747545.1 Bacteroidota bacterium | reverse complement strand
ACGAACGCCTCCGACTCGGCGGCGAGCAGCGTGCGCGTGAACTGGTTGGTGGTGTACTGAAACTCGATGAGCAACCGCCGCTCCGCCGTGATCAGCTTGCGCGGCGTGAACGTGACCTCGGCAGTGGTGTAGTCGATGACGTAATCGTTCGACTCGCCCCGCGTGAGGCGCTCGCCGTCGAGGTAGACGACCTCGGAGCCCGGGATGACGAGGATGAACTGCTCGCCGTTGGCGCCCTCCAGCCGGTACGGCCCTTGCACACCTTCCTGTGCCACGACGGGCTGCGAACGAAAGATGCCGCGTGTGGTCGCGCCCGCCACCTGCCCGCGCCCGGCGAAGCGCTGCGCCTGCCCTGGTTGGAACGCGTTGAACACGGTCACGCCTTGCAGCTTGCGGCTGAACTGCGCGAACTGGCTGCTGCGGAAAGCAAGGTCGAAGTCGCCGAGTTGCGCGGTGGCGCGGGCGGTCTGCACCTCAATGAAGACGCGGTCGAAGTCGCTGAGGCGCTGCGTGTTGCCCTCGGGCAGGATCGGCGTGTTGGCATCCGTCAGCGCCGCCTGCACGTCGATGCCGGGCGCGATGGCGCCAGCTAAAGACAGGTTGAGGCCGGACTCGATGGTCACGTCGCGGCTGTTGCCCGTGAGTACGCCGCGCGAGATGGAGCCGCTGCGCTGGAGCGTGCTGCCTGCGAACGGATCGAACGGCGTAGCCTCGGCCGTCGGTACCTCCAGCGCAATGGTGGTGGTTCCCGTTGCGGTGTCCGCCACGACGAGCGTGCGGCGGCGGTACACGTCGCGCAGGCCCACGTTCAGCGTGCGGTACGTGGCCACGAGCGCTTGCACCGAGTCGAGTGGCAGCGTCACCCAGAGGCGTCCGTAGCGCGCATCGAGGCGGTACGCCGAGGTATCGACCGCCACGCTGTCGGCGGTCAAGGCAAACGTGGGCGTGGCGATGAACGAGCGCAGCAGAAACGGCTGCTCGGCGCGGCCGTCCAGCGTGTCGCGGTGGGTGCTGAGGCTCTGCGCGTGCGCCCACGGCACACAGCAACACAGCATACCCAAAAGCACGGCGACACGAACCACGGCGGTTCTCCGGTGACCAACCCACGTAAACCGTAACGCGTGGCGAATAAGCGAAATGCAGTGTAG
Organism: Bacteroidota bacterium; assembly: GCA_038747545.1. Lineage (GTDB taxonomy): Bacteria > Bacteroidota > Rhodothermia > Rhodothermales > JBCCMF01 > JBCCMF01. The sequence continues at coordinate 12,306 of JBCDJT010000137.1, read as the reverse complement.
TGAAAGGGCGTGGCGAACGGGACGGCTCGGGCGGAGGTTTCAGGCTCTTTCTGCTCGGAACTTGGCGCTACAATCCAAGGTCGAATGAACGGCATCATCACATTAAGCCAGTTGGTTGCATCCTATGCCCATCACCCTTCCGCCTGCGCTCGAAGCCATCGTTTGCAAGCATGTCGCCTCTGGTGCCTACACCTCGACTGATGATGTGCTCAACCATGCACTCCAGCGCTTCGAGGCCGACAGCGCACGGCTCTCTGAGCTCGGCAACCTTGTGGACCAGGGCCTTGCCGAGTTGGATGCAGGCGAGGGTAAGCCCTGGGATGCGGAGGGATTCAAGGCTGAGATACAGACACGCCTGGCGGAGCAACAAACAGCGGCCCTCTGAGGCATGGCTTCTCCAATCCTCTCGCCCTCTGCGCGGCTTGACCTCTATCACATCTGGGAGAACCGCGCAACATCAAGTCCCAAGCGCGCTGAACAGCTTATCGTTCGCTTTAACGAGGTGTTTGCCTCTCTGGCCTCTTTCCCGTTGATGGGCAAAGATCAGCACGCCCTTCGGCCTGGTCTACGCAGCTTCGTCGTAAAGCCGCACGTAGTGCTCTACAGAGTCCGAGATAATTCTGTAGAGATCATCCGCATCGTGCCCGCCTCTTTACCTCCATCTTACTGGCTCGACGACGAGTAGCGTTTTTGGGATCGAGCAGCAAGGACAAAGAGCCTGCACAGCTCAACGGGTGCCACAATAACCTAATCCTGTGGTACGTATCTTTCTAATTGTGACCGTCTCGTTACCTGCCTTCCTCTTTCCTCTATGCCAACTTTGGTACGACGCCTTCTCGTTTTCGCCGTTTTCCTGAGCCCTTCGCTTAGTTTTGCCCAATCGTCTCCTGCCTCGCCAGAGGTCACTGCTGTTTTCGTGGAGAACGCGCCGCGCATCGACGGGCACCTAGATGATGCCGCTTGGCAACGCATCGAACCGCTCACGGAGTTCATTCAGGTCTGGCCAGAAGATGGCGACTTGGCTACCGAACGCTCCGAGGTCAAGATTGCCTACGACCGCGACTACCTCTACTTCGCGTTCAAGTTTTTCGACAAGAACCCCGAGCTGATCCGCGCCAAGAACCTGGAGCGTGGCGGCCGCAACGACCGCGACGACCACGCCTACATCGGGCTGGACACGTACCAGGATGGCCGCAACGCCTACCTCTTCGAGATGAACGCGCTCGGGACGCAGGACGATGCGACCATCACCGACGAAGGCCTCACGCTCGACAGCTTCTCGTGGGATGCCGTCTTCCGCAGCGAGACCGTCATTGACGACGAGGGGTGGTCGATGGAGGTGTCGATCCCGTTCCGCCAGCTTCGCTTTCCGAAGGGGGATGACTTGGAGTTTGGGCTGATGCTGTCGCGGACGATCAACCGCAAGAACGAGCGCGTGCTGTGGCCGCGCATCGGGCTCGACTTCGGCGGCAGCTTTATGGCGCTCGCCGCCGTGTCGCAGTACGGCACGCTGAAGGGGCTGAAGAACATCCGGCGGGGCAAGAACATCGAGATCAAGCCGTACATCATCACAGGCGTGCAGGAGGTACGGCCCGACTTCGCCGTGGAAGCCACCGAGACGGAGGTGACCCGCGACCTCGGCATCGACATGAAGTATGGCATCACCTCTAACCTCACGCTTGACCTCACCGTCAACACCGACTTTGCGCAGGTGGAGGCGGACAACGTGCAGCTCAACCTCACGCGCTTCAACCTCTTCTTCCCCGAGAAGCGCGAGTTCTTTCTGGAGCGCTCGGGCCTGTTTGAGCACGGCAACCCGCGCAGCACGCAGACCTTCTTCTCCCGCCGCATCGGCCTGACCAACCAGATCCTCGGCGGGGCGCGCCTCACGGGGCAGGTTGGCCGTTTCTCGGTAGGTCTGCTCAACATCGAGACGGGCGACCGGATGGGCGACTTCCTAGGGGCGCGCTCGGCGAACAACACGGTGGCACGCGTGCGCACGACGGTCTTCCCCCGCGCTACGGCGGGTGCCATCTTCACCAACCTGGACGATGCGGGCGGCACCAACAGCGCCGTCGGCGTGGATGCGCAGTACCGCTTCTGGACGGCCAGCGAGTTCAGCGCGTGGTACACGCGCGTCTCCGACACCGCGACAGACCTGAGCGACGCCGCAGGGCACGCCAGCCTGTCGCTGCAGAACGACTTGTACACGGCGCAAGCGCGCTTCACCAGCGTGGGCGCCGACTACAACCCCGGCCTTGGCTTCGTACGCCGCCGCGATATGCGGCAGTACTTTGGTATGGCGCGGTACACGCCCACCGTCAGCCTTGCCGCCGTGCCCGCCATCCGGCGCGTGTGGCTGCAAACGGACTACGACTACATCGAGGGGCAGGACGGCATGAAGCAATCGACAGAGCTGGGGCTGGGCACGGTGGCCGAGTTCAACCGCCGCGACCGCATCCGCTTCGAGTACGAACGCAGCTTTGAGCGCCTGGAGGTGCCCTTCGCCATCCGTCCTGACGCCGAGATCCCGATGGGCGATTACACCTTCAGCGGCATCGAAGTGGATGGCGAGACCGACTCCAGCCGACAGCTCTTCGGCGAGGCCAGCGTGGGGTATGGCAACTTCTTCAACGGCACCCGCACTGACCTGGGGGCGCGGTTTGGCTGGCGGCAGTCGCAGTACCTCCAACTCGAAGGCGGCATTGCCTACTCAGCCATCGACTTGCCCATCGCCAACGGCGCGTTCGACGCTACGACGATCTCCCTCTCCGTTCTAGGCGCCGTGAACCGCGATTTGTTCGCCAAGGCGCTCATTCAGTACGACAACTTCTCGCGCAACCTACAGGCCAACATCCGGGTCGACTGGATCCACACCCCGGGCAGCGACCTCTTCCTCGTGTTCAACACGGCTTATCACTTCGCTGGCGACAACGAAATCCTCTTCGACCCGCGCCGCGACGTGATCCTCAGCGACCGCGTGGGTGTACTCAAGCTGACGTACCTGGTCCTGCTCTAGAGCGCTCGCTGCGTGAAAAGTACGTACCCCATGGCACGTTGGGGCTTGTTTTGGCGCGTATATAGGGTGGAGGCTGTAAGGGTGGCCTCCAGGCGACAACGCGCTACACCTGATCGTTGCTCGCCGCCTCAAGCGGAGCTGTTGTGGGAGACAGCTCCGCTTTCTTTATGCCCGTTGATTTCACGGTTTCGGCTAGGTTATACGGTGTGCGTCGCCGTTCTTGGAGGGTCTCTTTACCTGAACACCTGAGCATATGCGCCGCTGGCATGGATTGAATGTAGAAGCCGAAGGAACGGGCATCTCGGCCACGCTGAGCAAGCAAATCAACCTGCTGGGCACGCTGTTGGGGCAGGCTATCAGCGAGCAGGCGGGGCCGGCCATGCTCGACCGTGTGGAGCAGTTGCGGAAGCTGTGCAAGGCGGGCGATCTAGCAGCAGCGCGCGATCAGATCACGACGCTAGGTCATGATGAGCACGTCTGGCTGCTGCGGGCCTACACGGCGTTCTTCCACCTCGTAAACCAGGCGGAGCAGCAAGAGATCATCCAGATCAACCGCGCGCGCGCGCGGCACAGCACGCCAGAGCAGCCGCGTGCAGAGTCCATCCAGGAGGCCATCCACCACCTGCACGCCCAAGGGGCCTCACTGGACGAAGTGATGCAGGTCCTGGGACGGCTCGACATCCAGCCGACGCTTACAGCACACCCGACGGAGGCCCGCCGGCGGAGCATTCTATTCAAGCAGCAACACATCGCCGACCTGCTCGACCGCCTGCAACGTGGCCCACTCACCCCGTCGGAGCACGACACGACGCTTAACGACCTCTACAACCAGATTGCCCTGCTGCTGGCCACAGATGAGGTACGCGCAGCGCGGCCTACCGTCGAGGTCGAGGTAGAGCACGGGCTGTACTTCCTGCGCGGCACCATCTGGGAGACCGCGCCGCGCATTTACGAAGACGTGCAGCGCGCACTCCTCGACTACTACGACGAGTTACCCGACGTGCCGGTATTCCTCCGCTTCCGCTCATGGATTGGTAGCGACCGCGACGGCAACCCGTTCGTCACCTCTACCGTCACACGCCGAACGGCCGCCATGCACCGCGGCACGGCACTGCGGCTTTTCCTGGACGAGTTGCGCTGGCTGCGCCGCGAGCTGAGCCTCTCTGCGCTGCAAGTGCCCATTGCCGATGACCTCACCGCCTCCATCCATGCCGACGCTGCGCTGCTCAACCTGAGCCCTACCCGTCTAGCGCAATACCAGCACGAGCCCTACCGCCTGAAGGCGAGCTACATGATGCTCAAGCTGGAACACCTTCGCAATGGCGACGCGTCGGTGCCGTACAACAGCGCCGCCTTCATCGCCGACCTGCGGCTGCTCAAGACAAGCCTTGAAGACAGCGGTTTCGGTGACGTGGCGACCACAGGACGGCTGGGGCGCGTGCTCTTCTTGGCGCGCACGTTCGGTTTCCACATGGCCGCACTCGACGTACGGCAGCACAGTCGCGTCCATGAAGCCGCTGTGGGCACCCTGCTCGCCGCCGCGGGCATCACGGATGCCTATGCCAAGCTAGGCGAAGAGGATCGGGTAGCGTTGCTCAGCCAAGAGCTCGAAAACCCGCGGCCCCTCTTGCCACGCAGCCTAGAGCTGGACGGCGATGCCAAGCTCGCCATAGAGACCTTCGAGATCATTCGCGAACTCATCGCCGACGAGCCCGAAGCCGTGGGCAGCTACATTATCAGCATGACGCACTCGGTCAGCGACCTGCTGGAGGTGATGCTGCTGGCCAAAGAGGTCGGGCTCTGGCAGATGCGCGATGGGCAGGTGACGTGCCCGCTCGACTTCGTGCCGCTCTTCGAGACCATCGAAGACTTGGACGAGGCCGATGCGCGGATGGCGGCGCTGTTCACGCACCCCGTCTACCGCGCCCATCTCAATGCCCGGGGGCAGTTCCAGGAGATCATGCTGGGCTACTCAGACTCGAACAAAGACGGCGGCTATTGGATGGCCAACTGGGCGCTCCACAAGGCGCAGCACTGCTTAGGCACCGTTTGCCGCACGCACGGCATCGACTTCCGCCTCTTCCACGGGCGCGGCGGCACCGTAGGCCGCGGCGGCGGACGTGCCAACCAAGCGATCCTGGCCATGCCGGCCGCGTGCCAGAACGGGCGTATCCGCTTCACCGAGCAAGGCGAGGTCATCTCGTTCCGCTACGCACTCCCCGCCATTGGACGGCGGCACCTGGAGCAGATCGTGGCCGCGATGGTGCGCGCCTACCACCATCCCAGTGACGACGCCAACACAGGGCTCGACTCGGATGCCGCTGGGTGGATGGATCAGATTGCCAAGACCTCCATGGCCACCTACCGTGGGCTCATTGATGATCCGGGCCTGTGGCCATGGTATACCAGCGTAACGCCCATCGAGCAGATCAGCCGCCTACCCATTGCCTCGCGGCCCGTATCGCGTAAGTCGAGCAGCGAGGTCGACTTTGATGGCCTACGCGCTATCCCGTGGAACTTCGCCTGGACGCAAACGCGGTTCATGGTGCCTGGCTGGTACGGCGTAGGCGCCGGGCTGGATCAACTGGAAGGTGTTGATGACGACGCCCTAGCGCAGCTCTACCAAGACTGGCCGTTCTTTCGCGCTGTGGTCAACAACGCCCAACGCGAGATGGCCCGTGCCCGCTTCGCCATCGCTGGCCAGTACGCCGCCCGTGCGGATGGCGCGGCCTTCCTCGATCGCATCCGCGCTGACTTCGACGCCGCCCAGGCCCACCTGCTCACCATCACCCAGCAGGAAGCCCTGCTCGATCAAACACCCGTCATCCAGAAGTCCATCGCCCTCCGCAACCCCTACACCGACGTGCTCAACCTCCTACAGATCGAGTTGCTACGCCGGGTCCGCACCTGCGAGGATGCCCATGAGGCAGACCGGCTACGGCAGGCACTTTTTGTGAGCATCAACGGCATCGCTGCGGCCCTCCAAAGCACGGGCTAACGCCATGACTCGGTGACGGAGAACGTGTTGGAGTACTGCACGGCGCACAGCAGCGCTTCCCTGCTGACAAGGCCCCCCTCACCCGTGAAGCCAGAGCACAGCCCCATGTTCTGACTGGGGCGACAAGCGACTAACGAGTAGCCTTGTGCGCACTCCCACCCCAGGCCAGGGCATGACGGGGTGGTGCTCTGTAGGATTGTCGCGCAACGTCTATTGCCCGGGGCGGTGCGACCTCCAACTTAGGGTGAAGAACGCTATATGCTAAACGCTTGAGGAATTGGGCCGTTGAACCGTGTCTTCTTGCTACGCGTTTCTCGACTGGCATATTGCTTGCGGGACGATGACAAGCCCTCAAACAGCCCAGGAAAGCATCTTCACGTTGCCTAAACCATACTGTCGCAATGAATCTGTCACGATCCGAGTTCCTCTTCAACACTGCTGCCCTACTTTCCTTAATTTCTTCAATAACGATATGGTTTCTTGGCTATGAGATGGCTGCCATTTTCGTTGGCTTGTGGGTGCCCAGCATCATCAGCTGGATGAACTTTTTCGCGATCAAGGAGAACAGGAAGATAAGAGGTGAAGAGTAGATGCCAGACCAGAATACGATTGTTGGTGTACTCGCGCTGACCGTGACCATCCTCTTCCTCTTTGCGGCCGTTTACAGTACTGCCCTGAAGAAGTAGTCTCTTGCGCGTCTCGCAGCACCCACACCGTACCTCGGTCTACACTGCGTTTCCGTGTTGCCCCGCGGTGTGCGTTCTACCTGACCAACGCACACCTCACTCATTCAGGGGGCTCTCCGGTAAACACATCCACCCAGACGCCAGCTGGCTTGACCTCGTGGTAGGCATATCCCTTTTCGTCGAGGGCGTTGAAAACCTCCAACGCGCCGTTTTCAAGGACGATGAGCACGCGCCTCCACAGGCCCGCTGCTAGATCAGGCCTGTACCCGGACTGTCCTACCCACACACTGGCTATCCGCTGTCCCATGGCGCGCGTGAGCGCTATATCGCGGCCCTCCACCCAGCGAACGTTAGTGATGCCTATATCGAAGGGCAACTGTTGATCCGCTGATAGCCACAACGTGTCGAATGCACTCCACGCCATTGAAATCGTCCGCCCACTCCTCAGATACAGCCGGATAGGCAAGTCGTCCCAATCGCCCCACGATCCGTCTTCGAATTGGATCTGAGGCGTTTCGCATCGGTCGAGAATATCGCCGACAGCCTGCTCAAAATGTCGTTGTAATCCTGCCGTCTTGTCCTGGAAGGCCGTCATGACAAGGCCCCCGCAGCCTTTTGACTCTGCACTCAGCGTCAACGTGGTGACGCACTACACCCACTCCGCATGCACAGGCTGCGTGGTCAACACGTCGACTGTGCGATCCAAGCTGTAGAACGAGTAATGCTGGCATGGCTTTGAAGCAAAGGCCATAGCGCGTGCTGGCGAGAAGGCCTTGACCCAAGGTGAATTGTGGACGGCGAGACAGGGATATGGGAAACCGTTATTCAGAGGTATGTTCACTCCCTGCATGGCATGGTCAAGCGACGGATGAGCAAACTCCTCATACGAGGCATATGCGACAACATGGCCGAAAGTAAGCTTCAACGGGGAGGGGTCTCCCTTTCTCAACTCACATAGCTGCAGTACAAGAGCTAGACCAGAGTCGTCTTCGAAAACGCGAAGATCGACACAGGTTTGATTTCCGATCCCCTCTACAGGCTCCCACTTGATGTACCGCGCCGTGCTTTCGGCCATGTTTAGATGTCGACTTTCTGCACGCGGAGCAAGAAGAGCCCTTCGCCGCGGCTGCTGACCGCAATGACGCCGCTCTTGAAGTACGGGTAGTTGCTCCAGGAGCCACCGAAGCCCGGTTCGTCTTTACCCGGCACCGTGTCAAAGTGGGCGAGCTCAGCAGGCTCTTCTGGGTTGGTGATGTCGAGGATGCGGAGGCCGCTCTGGTAGTTTGACTGGTACATGCGGTTGCCTTGCACGTACAGGTTGTGGTCGCTGGCCTGCGTGCTGTGGATGAACTCGTTGATGAGCACGGGGTCGTCGAGGTCGGCTACGTCCCAGACGAGCGTCCGCGTGCCGTCCACGCTGCCGCTCAGCTCGTCCAGCTCGTCGTTCATGTAGAAGTAGCGCTGGTCGTCGGTGAGCCAGCCTTGGTGCGTGTAGGCCGTGTTGGGGTAGGTGGCCTGGACGATGGTCGTGGGGTTCGACTTGTCGGTCACATCGGCGATGATGAACGAGCCGCCGTTGGAGTTCAGGCAGATCTCACGTCCAGCGTAGTCGCTGTCGGGGCCGCGGTAGGTGACGCACTGCGAATCGTGCGTGCCGCCCGCGTTGGGGTGCGTGAAGCAGCCGGCGAACTTCGGGTTGGCGGGCTCGCGGATGTCGACCATGTGGAGCTGACCACCGCACGTCTCGCCGCCAGCCCGGTTGCCCACCGCGTAAGCAAAGCCGGACTCTTCGTTGATGACGATGTTGTGCGTGCTGTGGACGCCGTCGTAGTGGGCGGTCTGCTCGAACGTCTTGGGCATGTCGCTCGGGTCCACATCGCGGAGTTGGCCGAGGTCAAAGATCTGGATGCCGTGCGCCTCGGCGCCATCTGCGACGATGTACGCATGGTCTTTATACACTTTCACATCGCGCCAAGCGCTACCCGGCGCACCCTCCGTGCGCATCAGCTGGCCAACGTAGACCGGCATGGACGGATTGCTGATGTCGATGAAGGCGGTGCCATCGGTGCGACCGAGCAAGACGTACTCAGCCCCTGTCTGTGGGTCTTCCCACCCCCAGATGTCGGTCATCTTCACGCCGCGGTCGTCGGTAAGGTCTTCCGATGACATGAAGGCGATCATGTCGACGCCGTCGCAATCGAACACGCTCGCTTTGCCGTCCTCGCACTCCACCGTTTCGCCGATCATCGACTCGTAGAGGGCAACATCGCTGACAAGCGTCTCCACGGCGGTCCAGCGGTCCACCCCGGCGTTGCGCTCGAACACAGTCGCGATGCCTTCCTCGTAGTCGGCGCGAGGCGAGCCCACGATGACGACGTCACCGCGAAGGGCTAGGCCAATGCCGAAGCCAGCGGCCGAGCGCTGCGTAGGTGGCGTGAGATCGCCGATGTAGATGCTGTCATCAAAGAGCAACACGCGTCCGCCCATTGAGCTAACGGCCATGCGCGCTCCGTCGACGGCGATGGCCGCGCCGAAGCCGCGCGGCGGCCGCTCTCCGTCGGGAGCCGGAGCGGTCATCGTCTGCTTGTGGGTCAGGATGCCTTGCTCATCGGCGGCATAGGCGTAGACGCTGCCCGCGCGCGGTGCGCCGACGTACAGCGTCTCGCCGTTGGTGGCCACGGCCTGGCCGAAGCCGCTGCCCGGTGACACGTCGCGTGGTGCGAGGCGTTGCACCATCGACCACGTTTCGCCGATGCGCTCGTAGGCATACACGGCCCCTGCCATCGGGGCCGCCACGTAGAGCCGCTCATCATCGCCCGCGACGGCAAGGCCGAAGCCCGTCGCCACGTCGTCGGTGGGGCGCAGCACGGCTTCTTCGGTCCAGGTGCTACCAGCCTTGGCGAAGACGTGCGTGGTGCCTGTCTCGCTGCCGCCAAAGGCCGTCACCACAATCCGATCGCCTACTTTGGCCAGCACGCCCGTGCGGTTGCCGCCGCGGTCGTAGGCTCCGCCAAACTCTGCACCTTCCGCCAGGGCTGACGGCTTCAGCGTGCCCGTAGCTGACCAGGTGCCTGCCGCATTGCGCTCGAAGACATAAGCCATGCCGACGCCAGGCGCGCCGATGACGAGCAGCCCATCTTGAGCCAACATGGAGCGGCCGAAGAGATCGCCCACACCCGCATCCGGTGCTTGCAGGCGAGCGACTTCGTCCCAGCCCTTGCCATTGGATTGGTAGACGTAAACCTCCTCGGCAGGCTCTTCGCCACGCGGCCACCCTACGGGCCCTGAGCTGACGAAGATCTCTTGCTCGCCCATCGCCACGGAGCCTCCAAAGCCAAGGCCGAACTGGGGTGAGTCAGAGAACGCGGTCTGCCCTTGAACAGGCAACACCACAAAGGCAAAAACAGCGAGGCAGGCAAAGAGAACGGCGCGATACGACATGACAGCGGCTTCGTGTTAGGAGAATAGCAGCAACGGTTTAAAACATAACGTGCGCTTAGTATACGTGATTCCAGCAACAACCCCAACGGAGCGACTTGCCCAAGGCCGACGCGGCGGGTAGATTCTGTTCACCTATTCACATCGTCTGTTGCCGCCGCTATGGTTTCGCTTCGTTTCCTGCTGCTTCTCGTCGTTCTCCTCGCGCCCGCGCTGGCGCAGGCCCAGCATCGCCATCTGCCTGTTGACACCACCATCACCACACAACACACGGTGGAGATCAAGGGCGAACGCGTTCCGTACACGGCCACAGTGGGCACACAGCCTGTTTATGGCAGCGATGGCATGCCTACCGCCTCGCTGTTCTACACGTTCTACGAGCGAACGGACGTACAGGACCGCACCACGCGCCCGCTCGTCATCTCCTTCAACGGCGGTCCAGGCTCGGGCTCGCTGTGGATGCACATTGGCTACACCGGCCCGAAACAACTCATCATCGACGACGAGGGCTACCCCATCCAGCCCTACGGCGTGCGTGACAACCCGCACTCGATCCTGGACGTGGCCGACATCGTATTCGTCAACCCGGTCAACACAGGCTTCTCGCGGATGATGGACGGCGCCGACCGCTCGCAGTTCTTCGGCGTGAACGAGGACGTAGCCTACTTGGCGGATTGGATCGACGTGTTCGTGTCGCGGCACGAGCGGTGGCCATCGCCGAAGTACCTGATTGGCGAGAGCTACGGCACGACGCGCGTCTCGGGTCTGGCTGGGCGGCTCCAGAACCGCCACTGGATGTACCTCAACGGCGTCATCCTCGTCTCGCCCACCGGGCTTGGCCTGGAGCCCGTGGCCACGGCGCCGCGCTCCGAGGTGCTGAAGCTGCCCTACTACACGGCCGCCGCGTGGTACCACAACCGCCTCCCCGCCGACCTCCAAGCGCGTGACCTCACGGACATCCTACCCGAGGCTGAGGCATTCTCCATCGACACGTACCTGCCTGCTCTCGCGAAGGGTGGCTCGATGGTCGGCGAAGAGCGGCAGGCGATGGCGGAGCAGGTCGCGCGCTACTCGGGCCTCTCGCCGCAGGTCGTGCTCGACTATAACCTCGCCGTGCCCGTCTCAGCATACTGGAAAGAGCTGTTGCGCGACGAGGGCTTCACCATTGGCCGCCTCGACTCGCGCTACAAAGGCATCGACAAGATGAACGCGGGCACGCGCTACGACTACCCGGCGGAGCTGACGTCGTGGAACCATGCCTTCGCGCCAGCCATCAACCACTACCTACGGGACGAGCTCGGCTTCACCACCGACCTGCAGTACAACCTCTTCGGGCCTGTTAGCCCCTGGAACCGCGACAACGACAACACGGGCGAACAGCTACGGCAAGCGATGGCGCAGAACCCGTTCCTGAAGGTGCTCGTGCAGTCGGGCTACTACGACGGCGCCACGGATTACTTCACGGCGAAGTACGTGATGTGGCAGATGGACCCGAGCGGGCGCTTGCAGGACCGGATGCGGTTTGAAGGCTACCGGAGCGGGCACATGATGTACCTGCGCGCCGAGGACCTCGTGACCTCGAACGAGCACATCCGTGAGTTTATTCGCGACTCGATCCCGGCGCCGGGGACGCCTGCGAAGTACTGAGGAGGGATTGGCATCGACCTCCCAGCGTGTCATCCCGAGCGGCGGCCAAAGGCCAAAGTCGAGGGATCTCCCACTTTGAAGTCGTGCAAAAGCCTATCGGGGGAGATCCCTCGGCCTCGCTCAGTCTATCTCACAGGCTTCTTGAGCGTTGCTGCAATACCGACTGTCTAGGGAATACTGCGCTTACCGCCCTTGCACAGCGTCGATCTCGTCGGAGAGGCGGGCTAGGCGGATGAGTACGGCTTCGAGAGTGTCGTAGTATTCGTCTTCCTCGACGGAGGTTTTGGTGGCGCGGACGGCGGCGACTTCGTCTTCGAGGGTGCGCTGCTGAGCGATGAGCGCTTCGAGCTGTTGGCGTTGTGAGCCCGTGGCCGTGGCGAGGGCTTGGGCGAGTTGGCCTTGCGAGAACCAGAGGCGGGCGCCCGCGTCGGCATCGAGGGTGCCGTCTAGCTCTTCAACAGGCATGCCCGTGCCGTCGCCGTCGGCGTCGAGGAGGGCGATTTCGGAGGGCAGCTTGT
>JBCDJT010000136.1:0-13794 GCA_038747545.1 Bacteroidota bacterium | reverse complement strand
CGATGGTCTGCAGCAGGTCCTCGGCCAGCCGCGACTTCTCCAGCATCGTCCCCATGAAGATGAAGAACGGCACCGCCAGCAGCACGTAGTTGGCCATGATACCGAAGGTGCGGTCGGGCAGGGCCAGCAGCAGGTGCCAGTCGAAGAAGCCCATCTCCACGCCGATGGCGGCGAAGATCAGCGCCGTCCCGCCCAGCGCGAACGCGACGGGGAAGCCCGTGAAGATCAGCAGCAGCGCCGCCACAAACATGAGCGGCCCCAGCCAGTCGCCTTCCATGCGCGGTTCGGAGTAGAGAGGGGTGGATGCGTCAGCGAGGGCGCATATTCGATAAATCCGGGCTGCTTTTCAAGTTCGGGCGGCGATAGGATCGGCCGATTTCGGCGCTGGCCCCCTAAAGCGCTAAATCACTGGTTCTTCCCGGTCTTGGCGTCCTGATTTCGCGTTCTTGGGCGCCTACGAACGAATGCGCTACGGATGCTGAGCATGCAAGGCTGGTGGGCAGGCACATGGGCCGTCTTTGAGAAGGAGCTGCGGCTGGAGCTGCGGACGCGCTACGCCGTGACCATGCTGCTGCTGTTCGTGCTGGGCGCGCTGATGCTGGTGCTACTCTCCACGGGTAACGAGCGGCTGAACACGGCCCTCCAGTCGGCGCTGCTGTGGGTCGTCGTGCTCTTCTCGGCCTCCATCGGGCTGGGGAGGACGTTCCTGGCTGAAGAGGACCAGGGCACCGTGCTGATGCTTCAGCTCAACACCCGCCCCAGCATGGTGTACGCGGGCAAGCTGCTCTTCAACATCGTGCTCATGATTGTGGTGACGGTGCTGGCTACGCTGGTGCTGCTCTTCATGTTGAGCACGAGCGTGACCTTCCCCGGGCTGCTCATTACCGCCATGCTGTTGGGCGCCGTGGGGCTGGCGGGAGCCACCACGCTGCTTTCGGCGTTGACGGCCCGCTCGAACAACAGCGGGGCCATGCTGCCCGTGCTGCTGCTGCCGCTCTTGCTGCCGCTCCTGATCGCTGTGTCCAACGCCACGCGCATGAGCCTTGGCGGCGGCTTCGGTTGGGGCGGCGCCTGGACCGACCTCGCCACGCTCGTCGGCTTTACCGGAAGCGTGATCACGGCCTCAGCGCTGCTGTTCGACTACGTATGGATGGACTGACGGATTGGTGATGACGGATTCGATGACGATAGCTCCGGTGAACGTGCGCCGCTACAGGCACGTGCGCAACATCGTGGCGGTGTGGCTGACGGCGGTAGTACTCGCTGCCTTCATGCTGGACATCCCGAAGATGGTCATGCTGGAGCACACGGCCCGCAACTTGTATTTCCACGTGCCCATGTGGTTTGCCATGCTCGCGGCAGCAAGCATCGGCGGGTACCACGCGGCGCGCTACCTGAAAACGGGCGCGCTCGTCCACGACTTGCGCTCGCGCGAGGCCGCCCGCCTCGGCGTCCTCTTCGGCATCCTCGGGCTCGTCACCGGCATGCTGTGGGCGCGGTTCACCTGGTATGAAAGCGCGGGCATCTGGTGGAGCAATGACCCGAAGCAGACCATGGCGGCCATGGGGCTGCTGATCTACGGTGCCTACTTTGGGCTGCGCGCCTCGCTGGAAGACCCGGAGAAGCGCGCGCGCCTCTCGGCGGTTTATCACCTCTTCGCAGCCACCACATTACCGTTCCTGCTGTATGTCATTCCGCGCCAGTTCGACGTCAGCCTCCACCCGGGCGCCGAGGGCAACCCCGCCTTCAGCGACATCACGTACTGGAAGATGCGGTTCGTGCTCTACCCCGCCTTCATCGGTTTTATCGCGCTGCTGTGGGTACTCTACACCCAGCGCGTGCGGATCGCTCTGGCCCACTACCGCCTCCACGGCGAGACCGACGACGACACCTGATGCACTTCCTTCCCGCTCAAGACGCCCAAGACGCCCGCCCCGACACTACGCTCGCGGGCGCTCCCGCCGCTGCCGATTCTCTCCAGGCCACCACCGAAGTACCCACGCAAGAGCCAACGCCGTTTGAACGCGTCTTCCTCAAGGACGATAAGTTCATGGTCGTCATCGGCGTAGTGGCGATCATTTGGATTGGCATTATGGCGTTCCTCTTTCGAACTGACCGTAAAATCGCCGCGCTCGAAGCCGCCTTGGATGAACGCGAAGCCTTCGATGACGTATAGTAACCTTATTCTCCCAATTCGCCGTTTTGCATTTTCTGTTTTGGGTGTGTCATGAAGAAAAAAAACATCATTGGGATGGTCCTCATCATCGGCTTCGGCGCGATGGTGCTCATCAATTTTGGCAGCAGCGTAGGCGGCTACATGGACTTCACCGAGGCCGAGCGCACCAATTCCGATGCCCACGTGGCGGGGACCTGGGTAGAAGAACAGAGCTATACCTACGACGCCCAAGCCAACGTCTTCTACTTCCACATGGCTGATGAGAAGGGCAACATCCGGCGCGTGCGCTACGACAACCCCAAGCCCGCCAACTTCGAAGAGTCCGAGCGGCTCGTGGTGCAAGGGCGCCTCGTAAACGGTGAGTTCATCGCCACGCACATTTTGGTCAAGTGCCCGTCGAAGTACAACGACGAGCAAGGCCTCAAGATGGAAGAGAGTGTAGAGACGGCCAGCTAGCGTGCGATGCATCGCCCTCTTTTTGGCTGTGGGTGTATGCATAGCATGCCAGCCAGCCCCCACGGGGGACTCTGCTGAAGATGCGCTGCCCCCAGCGCAAGAGCACGCAGCCTTTGCACGGCACTTCGAGGAGCACGGCGTCACAGGCACCTTCGCGCTGTACGATCCTGCGGAAAGCCAACTGCTCGTTCACAACGCCGTGCGCGCCGAGGAGCGGTATATCCCGGCCTCCACGTATAAAATCCCAAACAGCCTCATTGCCCTAGAAACGGGCGTCCTTGCTGATACGATGGCGGTGATCGCGTGGGATGGCCAGGAACGCAGCTTCGATGCGTGGAACCGCGACCACACCCTGGCTACCGCGTTCGAGTTCTCGGTGGTCTGGTTCCACCAAGAGGCCGCGCGGCGCATCGGGCAGGAGCGGATGCAGCACGCCGTTCGCGACGCAGGCTATGGCAACGCTGACATTGGTGGCGGCATCGACGTGTTCTGGCTGACGGGCAATCTGCGCATCTCAGCGCTGGAGCAAATTGACTTCTTGCAGCGCCTTCACGAAGAGCGTCTGCCTTTTGCCGAGGAGACACTGCACCTCGTCAAGGGTATCATGGTTGAGGAGCGCGGTGCCAATTATGTCCTGCGCGCCAAGACAGGCTGGGCTACCGATCCGCACAACGTCGGGTGGTACGTGGGCTATGTTGTCAAACATGAACAGCCCTACTACTTCGCGCTCAACATCGACATGACCGAGATGGCGCAGGCCAGCGCACGGAGGGACATTGCGAAAGCAATTCTTCGAGGGCTCGACCTGCTTGACTGAGCCCAAAGAAAAAAAGCCCAGTTCCCCCACCAAGGAACTGGGCTTTCCCCACCAGATGTAACTTCAGCGCTGCCAACTACTAGAAAGGTCTCATGGCGCGCTTACAATTCGGAGTATACAGTGTTAGCTATGCAGTCGTCAGTAAGCAAGACCGCGCAGCATCGTGTAAGGGAAAACCTTACACGCTACTTGGTCGTCCTCAACCCTGCAAAAGCTAACTTACAGTCCTTAACACACTTAGCCGCTCTTCACTCGGCAAAGACTGTTGACTCTGGCTTGAAGGCGAGCCAGGCAAACGCAAAATAATTTCCGTGGGTGATGGCTGTAAGCTGCTCGCCCTTGAGTGGTCCAGCTACCGCCTTCCCAGTAATGGACCACGTGGAGCCCGTTTCCTCGTCGGCAATCCCATCGCCTGCAGCGCGGAAGGTGAGTGTGCGCCCATCAAGTTGCGCAAGGAAGACGCCCGTGCTACCGTCCTCTTTGGACTGATGGATGACCTGCTCATCCAGTGCTGACACAGCGCCGCTTGTATGGAACACAACAACAGACTCACCGCCGATCTGGTCGTGTAGCACGGTACGCGCTCGGGTGATGCGATGCGGATACGCCACGTCGAGGCCGCTGCGGCTCACAGCGATGACTTTCTCCATGGGCAAGAGGCGATCATCGGTGGGACCGTCGTAGAGGAACGGGGTGTTCTCGATGTCGTCGTAGCCCGCGTACGGGTTCGTGCCATACTCGCGCGTGTGTCCGGTACGGCGCGAGAGCACTTTGGCGTCGGGATACGCCTCTTGGAACTGTGCGAACGAGATCAGCTGGGCAGGGACGGGTGTGAGCGTCGTGCCCACATAGTCGCCCATAATGGCCTCTCCGGTGAGTTGCTGCCACAGGGTTTCCGTCTGGCGATCGAACATCACGAGATCGGAGTTGCGAAGGAAGCCCGATACGCCAAAGTCGAGCAAGACATCGCCCACCTGACGCTCGAAGACGACGGCGCTGTAGCACAGCGGGCAGAAGGTGACACTCACAGGCACGCCGCCCACGGCGTCGTTGACAATCTCATGCCACGTCAGGATCTGGAGGGGATATCCCTTTGCCTCACCGTTGAGCACCACCACCAAGATGGGCTCTTGCGGCGCGATCCATCGGCGCGCTTGCCGTTGCGACACGAAGCGCGGCTCGTCGATAGCCGGAATGCCGTCTTTCGGCGGCCCGCCGGACATCAGTTCGCCGAAGCTAATCGTACGCTTGTTGGTGTTCGTGGACCAGTCAGGGCCAAGTCTGGATTGAGCGGCCAGGGGCGCCGCCGCTACCAGCAGCCCTACGATCAGCACAGCGCTCCGGCGTTTTACCATTTTGTGAGGCACTTTCCAACATCCAAAACCTGGATCTATGTACCTCGCGCCGCGCTGTTGTTACGGGCTGGCCAGCATACCCCTACGGCGTAACCTTGACCCCTTTCCAGAACGCCACATGCCCTTTGATCTGCTGCGCCCGGTCACTGGGCTCGGGGTAGTACCAAGCGGCATCAGGGTTTTGCTTACCGTCTACCTCTACGGTGTAATAGCTCGCCATACCCTTCCAGGGGCAACGCGTTTGCGTATTGCTTTCGGCGAAATAGTCGCGGTTGAGGGCATCAGCGGGGAAGTAGTGGTTGCCTTCCACGACAACGGTATCATCGCTTTCGGCTAGGACAACGCCATTCCAGGTTGCTTTCATGAGGTCAAGAGGTTGATAGTAGGCAGAAAAGGTGGCACGTTGAGGGGCTGAGCATGTCAGCCCCTACGCATGAGTGCTTCGGTCAACGGGGCAGCCGCCGTTAGGCTTGCCGCGAAGCGTGACGATGCCTCTACATTTTTCTCGGCGAAAATTGCGTCGGGCGCTTAACCTTTGCCGAAAACGGTCGATGTCGATTGATACGGTACATGTTAAGTCCAGCTTTTTGGCCGTCATGAGTGTTTCGTCGATCTCGTTCGCCGTCCCGACGCCTTACGCGTATCCTTCTGCAGGCACGGCAGCCCGTAGTCCTTCCGCCACACCTGAGCTCACGCCCCAGGAGCAAGCTCAGGTAGATCAGCTCAAACGGCGCGACGCCGAGGTGCGCGAGCATGAGCAGGCACACTTGCGCGCAGCCGGTCCGTACGGACAAGGACCACCCGCGTACGAATACCAACAGGGGCCAGATGGCGAACGCTACGCCATCGGTGGGTCCGTGGGCATCGACATGAGCAAGGTGCAAGGCGACCCCGAGGCAACGCTGGAAAAGGCCAAGGTCATCAAGCGGGCGGCACTAGCGCCCAAAGAGCCGTCCACCCAAGACCGCAAGATCGCCGCCGAAGCCGACCAGATGGCCACAGAGGCCAAGCGCGAGATCCAAGAGCAGAAAGCCGAGGCCGAGGAGGCCAGCCCGGGAACTACCGGAGCAGGTCCTACGGCGTTGGTTGCCGCCCTTGGGCTCACCGCGCAAGCCGCCGGACTTGGGCACCAAGTCGATCGGCCGGGCGCGCCGCGTGATCACTCAGCCAACCTCGGCAAGGAAGTGGACGTTTATGCCTAGCCAAGCTGCGTGGAAGCCGGAGATGTGGTAAGTTGCGGGTGTCTTTTCTCAACCCTTGCCGCCACCACACCTCATGCGTGCTCGCCTTCTCCTGCCAGTGCTGCTCTGCAGCATCCTCTTGTCTGCTTGTGGCTCCGGCTCCGACATTGAACCTGCACCCGAGCCTGACATGGTGCTTGATCTCACCACGGTGCGCGACACCACCGATCGGCTGATGTCGATTACCGGATTTGCAGGCCCTGAAGCCGTGCGGTACGATCCCGAGCAAGACGTCTTCTTTGTGGCCAACTTCAACGGCTCGGCAGCGGGCGATGCGAACGGCTTCATCTCCCGTGTCAACGCTGAGACGGGCGTCATCGAGGCGCTGGAGTTTGCCGTGGGCACCGAGGCGCACCCGATGCATGGCCCGCGCGGCATGTACATCACAGGCGACACGCTGTGGGCCGCCGATGCCGACGGCATCCATGGCATAGACCGCCGCGACGGCACGCACCTCGCCTTCGTCGACTTCACTGCGTTTGAGCCGGGCTTCCTCAACGACATTGCCCAAGGCGGAGATGGGGCGCTCTACATCACCGACACAGGCGGCACCCCCCGTCTCTACCGCCGCGTGGGGGCCAGCGTTGAAGTGGTCGTGGCCGACACTTCGATGGCCTCCCCCAACGGCATCGTCTGGGATGCCGTCAACCGTCGCCTACTGCTGGCGCCCTGGGGCGGACGGCGCGACCACAAAGCCTGGAATCCAGCGACTGGCCGGCTCGAAGACGCCTTCACGCTCACCAGCGGCGGCCGCTTCGATGGCATCGAGCCCGTCGGCGCAGACTTCCTCACCACCAGCCAGAACGACTCGCTGCTCTACCTCATCGAAGACGGCGTAGCGCGCCCGCTCGTCCAAGTCCCCGGCCGCCCCGCAGATATTGGCTACGACACCCGCCGCAACCGCGTGGCCGTGCCCTACATCGCCCGAGACGCAGTGGATATCTGGAGTCTGCTAGAAGGGGAGTGAGTTCGGGGTTCGGTTTTGGGCCTTGGGACGCTCGCTGGTTCGGCCTTAGATCTTGGGACGTTTGCTTCGCTCACTGTGGGTCTTAGGGGCGACAGGCTGAAATGTCAGCACTGAAGAGAACAACATGAACAGGCTGGGTTTCACTTACCCCTTGACTTTGGCGCCAAACTTTACGCGCTCACGCAGACACGCGCCTACGCGAACACGCATCCTGACCTGAGACCTACCAGTTCGAGGTAGCCTGGGTGAAGACATCATCGGCAAGGTTTTGCAGCGCTTCTTGGGCAGCCTCCGCTTCGCCATCGATGCCGTCCGCGGGGTCGAACTCGCCGAAGGCGTTGAGGGTGGTTTCGAGCAGCACCTCGTCTTCCACCTGGTCGAGGTAGCGCACCTGCGCATAAAGGGTGACGCGGTTGAGGGCGGCGCGCTCGTTACCGCCTACCGAGGTGGGGCGGTTTTCGTAGCGGCTAATGGTCACGTTCAGCACCGCGTCGGCATCGGGCTCTAGCGGCTCCAGCGAGAGGCGCGTTTGGTTTACAAACCGGTCGATGAGTGCCTCGGTGAAGTCATCGCTGAGGGTGGGGATGGTGCTCACGCTGCGGTCTTCTACGAGCGGTATCGAAATCGTGCCGAGGTGGCTGGGAATGGTGGCGCCCGTGAAGCTGTAATAGCTGCACCCCGACCACAGCAGCACAAACCCACATAACGCACTACGCATCGCTAACGGCCTCCTGATCGGCTGCTTCCTCATAGTCCCGCAGCTTGCGGTAGAGCGTGCGCTCGCTGATGCCGAGCGCTTGCGCTGTCTGCCGCCGGTTGCCGTCGAAGCGCTCCAGCGCAGCCTCGATGAGGCGACGCTCGGCCTCCTCAAGTGTAGGAAGCTCGGGTTCGCTCGAAGGAGCTGGGATCGACGACTCCTCCGCACGCGGCGCAGCTAGGTACAAGCCGTCGTCGGGCTCGATCTCGTAGGCCACGTCTTCAATGGGCGTGTACGGCGCGGGCTCGTCGCTGCGGAGGATGACAAAGTCTTTGCCCCGTGGCGGCTCGTCGTCGCGGACGGTGGCGCGCTCGGGCCGTCGGCCTGGCATACCGCCCACAACCTGCTGGATCTGCTCCTTCAGGTCGCGCAGGTCGGTGCGGATCTCCAGCAAGGCCCGGTAGACGATCTCGCGCTCTCGGGCGTCGGCGGTGTTGGCGAAGCCGTTGCTCTCGCTACGCTCGGCAGGGGAGGCGAGCGCAGGCAGAAACTCGGCCGTACCCGATGCCGTGACGCCGCGCAGGAACTCGCGCAGGTCGCGAGCGCTGAGTTCAGGGTGCCGGATGAGCACCACGGCACGCTCGGCCACGTTGCGCAACTCGCGGACATTGCCGGGCCACCGATACTGGCTGAGCAGTTGCCGCGCAGTGACGTCGAGTTGCTTCGGCGGGATGCTATACTTCTCGGCAAACTGGCGCACGAAGTGGTCGAAGAGCGCCAGGATGTCGTCGCGGCGGTCGCGCAGGGGCGGCACCTCGATGATGACGGTGCTGAGGCGGTAGTAGAGGTCTTCGCGGAAGCGCCGCGCCTGCACCTCATGCCCCAGGTCCTTATTGGTGGCCGCTACGATGCGCACGTTCGTCTTCCGCACCTGCGCCGAGCCCACGCGGCTGTACTCGCCATTCTCCAACACCCGTAGCAGGCGCACCTGCGCCGCCAGCGGCATCTCGCCGATCTCATCCAGGAAGACCGTGCCGCCGTTGGCTTCCTCGAAGACGCCTGCTCGTTGGCTCACGGCACCCGTGTACGCGCCCTTCTCGGCGCCGAACAACTCTGACTCGATCAGGCCTTCTGGGATCGCCCCGCAGTTCACGGTGAGTTGCGGATAGCGCCGCCGCGTGCTCAGCTCGTGTACAGCCTTGGCAATCAACTCCTTCCCGACGCCGCTTTCGCCATGGACGAGCACGGTGATGTCGGTGCGGGCGACTTGCATCACGCGCTGCAACACGTTGCGCAGCGCCAGCGAGTTGCCGATGATGCCGAGGCGTTCTTGGAGGGCTTTGGGGTCCATGCAGGGCGGAAGGGCAAGGTCCTGAGTGATGTTCGACCTTAACGACACGCCGCCGCGAATTGCTCCGCACGCCCACACGGCACTCGCTGGCGTACGCCTATTCGTCGCGCAGCACGTCGGCGGGGTTGACCACAGCGATGCGGTAGACCTGCGTGGAGATGGTCAACGCCGCCACGAGGAAGACGATGATGTAAGCTAACATGAAGGGTAGCGGCGTGACGCCGGAGTGGTAGCTGAAGATGGAACTGAGCAAGGCTTCGACCAGCATGGCACACAATGGCGTAGCTATGACAGCAGCGATCAGAAGTAGAACCACGAAGCGCTGGTTCACGAGGCGCGCCACTTGCCCCAGCGAGGCCCCCAGGCTCTTGCGGATGCCGACCTCCTTCATGCGGCTCGTGGCGTTCTGCGCGGCTAGGCCGAACAATCCCATACAGGACAGCAGCAACGCCATGAGCGCCGTGAACACGAAGACGCGTTGGGTACCCTTGTTGCCCCGGAAGAACTCGTCAAACACGTCGTCTTGAAACACGTAGCGCATGGCCGTCCCTGGCACAAGACCGGACCACTGGGCCTCTAAGGCTTTGACCGTTGCCGTAGCACTCCCGGCATTGAGCTTCAAGACCAAGTAGTTGGCCTCGGCGCGCTCGCCCGCTCGCAGCATGACCGGTTTGATGGCGTGATGGAAGTTGTCGTAGTGAAAGTCTGCCACCACGCCGCCAATGGTGTAGGTGATGCTGTCGGCCTGGATAGCCTTGCCGAGTGCTTCAGCAGGTGTCCACTCATGCGGCGCAATAAAGGTCTCGTTGACGAGTACCTCCTGAGCGTGCTGCACGCCTGCTACTGGATACTGCCCGGAGAGCAGACGCAGCCCCATGATCTCCGCATAGTTGGGCGTGGCATCGAAGGCGATCGTGGTTGTCTCTTGGCCATTCACGTCAACTTTAAACGCGTTGAAGCTCCGTCCAATATGCTCACGCGCCTCGGCAACAGCGGCTACACCAGGCAGTTGCTCGGCCACGCTGCGCAGGCGTTCTAATTGATCTCTGGCTTCGATGGCAAGTGTCTGATCTTGCTCGTAGCCCCAATCGCGATCCACAAAGTCGCGGGCGCTCGTCACGAAGTTGAGGCTGACAATCATGGTGATGAACGCCAACACAAACTGCACGGTGAGCAGCACCTGCGAAAACACCCGACGGCCACCCAGCGCCTGCTGCCCGCGAAAGATGGTCACGGGCTGGAACGAGGCGATGTACAACGCTGGATAGGCACCGGAGACCAGAGCGATGATGGCCAGTAGGCCGCCCAGCACGCCCCAAAGCACGGGATAGGCAAAGAGATTAAGGGCAAGAGTCGCTCCTGAAATCTCGCTGAATGCCGGGATGAGTAGTGCTGCCGCCAGTATCGCTCCCACGAGTAAGGCCAAGAAGCACAGCAGCGTGTTCTCGACCAGAAACTGCCCGACGAGTTGCATGCGGCTACCGCCCATCACCTTACGCATGCCGATCTCACGCAAGCGCCGCGATGCTGCCGAAAGCGAGATGTTGACGTAATTCAGACACGCCAGCGTCAGCAGGAACGTAGCGATCACCGAGAGCACAATGATAGGCGCCCACGGTGGCGTGCCCGTGGGACTGGCGTTCAGTTCGCTGCGCCACGGAATCTGCGTCAGCGGGGTGGCTTGGTACCGCTGCACGGTCTCGTTCTGCTCGGCAGCGTGCCGTTGTGGGACGTAGCTGTTGGCCTGCGCGAGAACATCAGGCAGCACCTCTGTATTGCTCACGTGCAGAAAGGTGGTGACATCTCGCGCCCAATCGTCGGCAGCGAACCAGCCGTAGCGATCCGTGGCATTGGCGATGTTGAGCAGCGCATCGAAATCGACACCCGCATTCATGGCGAACGGCTCAGCCACGGCCCCCACGGTGAACATCACGGCTTCTTGGCCACTCATCGTAAGGGTCAGCTCTTGGCCCACCGCTGGCTCAGCGCCGAAGTACTTGGCTGCTGCGTTGTGGCTCAGAATGATGGTGTTGAGGTCGTTGAGAGCGCCAGGGAAGCCCTCCGCAAGCGGGAAGGTGAACACATCCAAAAAGGCGGGATCGACGAAGTTCACGGGTTGGTCAAACGTGTTGCCCTGGTGATCAACCTTTCCAAAGCCCCACGTCATCCGCACCGCACTGAGCACCTGCGGCGTGTCTTCGGCCAACGCAGGGCCAAGCGGCGCCGGGGTGATGCCGAAGAAGCGCGTCTCGCTTTCTTCTAGCTTCACTTGTTCGAGCAATACAATCGAGTCGCCGTTGGCGTGCGTCGTATCGCGGAAGGTCTTGCTGTAGATAAACAGGAACGCCACCAGCGCCACCCCGATGGCCACGGACAGCCCCACGAGGTTGATGCTTGCGGCTACGCGGTTCTTGAGGAGGTTGCGGTACGCGAGGACGAGGTAGCTCTTCAGCATGGAAAAGGCCCAGTAGGTTTTGGCGAGGAGGCGATTGGGAAGCATGCGCCATACTTGGCGCCGGTACCACCAACGGGCGTAGCGCATGCCGCGCTCGTCGGCGATCTCATGAAACCACTCTTCGAAGTCACCCAGCGGCGTCTGCCACGCATCGCGCACCAGCCAACTGAGCAGCCAGGCCGTGCCCCGGGGAGGACGATGACGTGGATCGGCCATCCGTCAGCCCCCCAGCGCCAGCCGCGACACGCCAGCCCACATGGCGTCTCCCACCGTGCGCGTCCGCAGGAGCGCCTGCTTGCCTTTGGCCGTGAGGTGATAGATGCGTTTGTGGCGACCACCGCGCTCAGGCGTAGGATCGGTGAGCGTGGAGTTCAGCAGCCCGTTCTTACTGAGCCGTTCGAGGGGCGTGTAGATGGAGCCCAGCGACCATTCGTAGCCCGTGATCTGCGAAAGCTGCTTGCGGATGGGCAAGCTGTACGCCTGGTCCTGTAGCTTCCACACCGCCAGCAGTACGAACTCCTCTGAGCGCGTGAGCAGTTTCATGTCCGTGTTGTCTTATCTTCCAGATACCGAAACATACGAGATGCTACGCATATGTTTCGGATGTTGGAAAATAAAATAGTCGGGCATGCCTGTAGTGAGATGGGCTCTGCATGCTACGCGCTAACCAACCGATCTAGAAGGGGGCATCGCCACCGGAAGGGGGCGGCTGCGTCCCAAACCCATCGCCACCGGCCATGCTGCCACCACCTCCGCCGTTGTTTCCGTCGTAACCGTAATCATCGCCGCCGCCACCGAAGCCCCCGTTGAAGTCATCGGCGTAGTAGGTGGTCAAGTTCTCGAAGCGGGCGAACTGATGCACGAACGCCAGTTGGACATTGCCAATGGGCCCATTGCGCTGTTTCCCGATGATGATCTCGCCCAAGCCCTCGGTGGAGTTGCCGTTTTCGTCCACCGTGATCCCGTAGCGTTCGGCCCGATAAATAAATGCAACAACGTCGGCGTCCTGCTCAATCGAGTTGTGTACGACCAGATCGTTGGCGACGAAGTTATGTGGCCCTGGCACGGTTAGATCGTAGACCTCCTCCTCGCCATCCAGCTCGATGGCCGTGATCTCATCCCAATATACATCGCCTGCTTCAACGTCATCGCGCATCGCGATTGCGTTGACCCCGTTCCCATACATCCCACTTTCTTCCACCAAGGCTAATTCCTTTCTGGGATGCTTGTACAGTATGATTTGCCCCAGTTGTCGAGGCGAGGCGAGGTGCTCACCTGCTTCCAACTCATCCAGCCGCCTCCAACCGCTGACGGTCAAAAACTTGTGGTTGGCTGTCGCATGGATCTGATGTCCCGAGCGCGTAGTCATGCGGAAGACGGGCTTGATACCCGTTGAGAACGCCCGGCTCACAGTGGCGCGCTCCATCTTGAGCGTGCTCGGGTCTGCGGCCCACACATCAAAGCCAGATTGGCCTACCAAATCACGGATGGGCACGCGACGCCCTGTGTCAGCCAGGGTCACCAGCGTATCGCCTGTCAAGCAACCCGATTCACGAAGGTCAGAGAGCTGGGGGCGCTTGTCACCGCCGCGGGTTTCTACGGCGCGGCTGAGCTGCGAGAGCGCGATGACGGGCAGGTCCAGCTCTTTCGCCAGCATCTTGAGCGACCGGGAGATCTGGGCGATCTCTTGCTCCCGGCTGCCAGAGTCCTTGGAACCGTGCATCAGCTGGAGGTAGTCCACCACCACGAGCCCAATGCCGTGCTCGGCTTTGAGGCGGCGGCACTTGGCCCGCAGTTCGAGGATGCCCAAGCCGGGCGTATCGTCGATGTAGATGGGCGCCTCAGCTAGGCGTCCGGCCGCACGCGCGAGCTTGAGCCAGTCGTCATCGCGGAGGCGTCCGGTACGCGCCGCTTGCGCATCTACCCGAGCCTCCGAGGTGAGCAGGCGTTGCGCCAGCTGCTGGGCGCTCATCTCCAGCGAGAAGATGGCGATTCCCGACGGATCGGTGGGGTGGAGCGCCGCATTGCGGGCCATGCTGAGCGCGAATGCTGTCTTGCCCATGGATGGTCTCGCAGCTATGATGACGAGGTCAGAGGGCTGCCAGCCGCCCGTCATGTCGTCGAGGCGCGTGAAGCCCGTGGCCACGCCTGTGATGCCCGTATCGCGCCCGTGGATGGCTTGCAGCTTCTCGATCGTCTCCTTCACCACCTGGCTCATGGCCGCGGCGGGGCGGCGGAGCTGCGTGTCCGAGATCTTGAAGATGTCGCGCTCGGCCTGG
>JBCDJT010000135.1:0-13912 GCA_038747545.1 Bacteroidota bacterium | reverse complement strand
TCGACGGCCTCAACGTGGCCATCATCGGCGACATCACGCACAGCCGCGTGGCACGCTCTGACATCTTCGGCCTGCGCGCCCTCGGCGCCAACGTTACCATCTGCGCGCCGCCCACACTCGTCCCCTACAATCTGCGACATCTCGGCGTGCGCGTCGTGAATCGTTTGGACGAAGCGCTGGAGGGTTGCAACGTCGCCATCGCGCTCCGCATCCAGCTGGAGCGGCAGAGCGGCGGGCTGTTTCCCAGCTTGCGCGAGTACCACGAGCAATTCGGCATCAAGCTGTCGCACATGGCGCAGCACCCCGACCTCCACATCATGCACCCCGGCCCCGTGAACCGCGGCGTCGAGCTCGCGAGCGAGGTGGTGGACCACGAGCGGGCGGTGATCCTCAACCAAGTCACCAACGGCGTGGCCGTGCGGATGGCTGTGCTCTACCTCTTGGCTGGCATCCCGAGCATCGAGTAGCGCCATGACCCTGCGTCGCTATCAGCGCGCCGACGCGGTTGAAGCCGCCGAGGTAGCACGCGCTGCCATTCGCGTCACAGGCGCCGAAGCCTACCAGCCCGATCAGGTGGCTGCGTGGAGTGCATGGACGGACGAGCCGGAGAGCTTTGCCCGACTACTCGCACAGGGCGAGACGTGGGTGGTCGAACAGGACGGTGTGGTGGTGGCCTTCGCCCAGCGCTTCCCCGCCGACTACCTCAACCTGCTCTACACGCATCCCACGGCGAACCGCCAGGGCTTCGCTAGCCAGCTCTACAGCGTGTTAGAAACAGGAGCTATAGCCAATGGCGTTACTGCATTCATGACCAAAGCCAGTCACTTATCTCGGCCGTTCTTCGCCAAACACGGGTGGCAGCTCGATGAGCGGGAAGTGGTGGAGCGCGATGGCGTCCGCATCGAGCGTTTCGCAATGTCTAAGCGGCTCAAACCGTAACGAACACGAAAAGAGCGAGGTAGAAGGTAATATGCGTGTTTGAACACGCATCAGTGTTTTGTATCATCCGATTGTCATCCGTTCACTCGGCTCTTCCAATGGGCGACGTCCTCCTTCAGCGACTGCAGCAGACCAAACCGTTCGAAAGTGCGGCGCATGAGGCGATGCTGAACCTGTTCGTGGCGTCGAGCTACCTGCGGCAGCATATGGAGCAGATGTGCCAGCAGCACGGCATCACGATGACGCAGTACAACGTGTTGCGGATTCTGCGTGGCGCCCCCGCTGAAGGCTACGCCCGCTGCGACATCATCGACCGCATGCTGGACCGCGTGCCCGATGTGACGCGGCTGGTGGACCGGCTGGTGAAGATGGACTTGGTGGAGCGACGCCCCGCTGAGCACGACCGACGCATGAAGATGCACGTCATCACCGACGAAGGGCGGCAGTTGCTCGACGCGATGTACGACGACGTACACGTCAACCAGGAGCACATCGCCGAGCGGGTGTCGGAAGACGACCTCAGAACGCTGAGCCGCATCTGCGAAACCCTATACAGCGAGTAATCCCTTTTTTGAACATAAACGTGTTCAAACACAAAGTGTGAAAACACGAACCCTTTTACCTCCTTAACGCAACCCAACAGACCCATGACCACAACACGCCGCTTCTTCAGTGCTTTCTCGATGGCCTTCGCAGGCGTCTTCCTGCTGATGGCCTTCCGCCCAGCCCCTGTTCAGTCACCTGATACGACGACCGTGCAGCCCGGCACCTACGCGATGGACCTCTCGCACTCACAGGTCGAGTTCAAGGTGCGCCACCTCGGCATCTCAACGGTGAAAGGCCGCTTCACGCAGGCCGAGAGCACCGTCACCTTCGGCAGCGAAGAGCTGAGCAGCATGCAGGTGACCGCCACCATCGACGCCAGCAGCATCTTCACCGGCAACGACCAGCGCGACGAACACCTGCGCGGCGCCGACTTCTTCGAGGTCGAGACCTACCCAACCATCACCTTCGAGAGCACAGGCGTCTCGGGCGCCGAGGACTCCGAATTCCAGCTGATGGGCAACCTGACCATGCACGGCGTGACACAGCCCGTAACGATGGACGTCGAGTTCTTGGGCACCGCCACCGATCCGTGGGGCAACACGAAGGTCGGGTTTGAAGCTGAGGCAGAGATCAACCGCAAGGACTTCGGCCTGACCTGGAACCAAGCCCTCGAAGCCGGTGGCCTGCTGGTGGGCGAGACCGTAACGATCACGCTCGACGTGCAAGCCGCCAAGCAGTAACCCAACGTCTGCCCTCCTCTCCTTCTCTTTAGTCTATTCTAACCTCAACTGAGACCAACCATGAGCACACTTACCCAAACGAGCGTCCGCAGCCTCGTCGATGAGCTGAACGGCATGATCCTGCAAGGCCAGATCCTGGACGCCTTCGAGAAATTCTACGCCGAGAACGTGGTGATGAGCGACAACGGTGTTGACCCACGCGAAGGCAAAGCCGTCAACCGCGCCTACGAAGAAGCGTTCGTCGGCGGCCTGACCGCCTTCCGTGGCGCCGAGATCAAGAACATCGCGGTGAACGAAGAGACGGGCGTGGCGATGGTCGAGTGGTTCTTCGACTACACGCACAAAGACTGGGGCGACATGACCTACACGCAGGTCGCCGTGCAGCACTGGCAGGATGGGCAGATCGTCCGGGAGACGTTCTACCACGCCTAAGCCTGATTGATTGTACGCCCTCCAGTATGGCAAGCGCCGCGGCCTTCGGGTCGCGGCGCTTGTTGCATGTACGGGCCTCAATCTGTGTCGAAACTTTGTGCAGATGGATCTCGTCGGGTGTAACTTCGGACGTTACACACTGCCTCTCGATCTCAACACATCATGATTCAGCTCCGCAAGCTCTCCAAGTCGTACATGAACGGCCTCACGCGCACGTTCGTCCTGCGCAACATCAACCTCGACATCCAGGAGGGCGAGTTCACGTCGATCATGGGGCCGTCGGGCTCGGGCAAGTCAACGCTGCTGCACATCATCGGCATGCTGGACAGTGCGTCTACGGGCGAGTACTTCTTCTACGACCAGCCCGTACACAAGCTGAGCGAGCGCAAGCGCACCGACCTGCACCGGCAGAACATCGGCTTCGTGTTTCAGGCCTACCACCTCATCGATGAGCTGACGGTGTACGAGAACCTGGAGACGCCGCTGCTCTACAAGAAAATCCGCGGCAGCGAACGCAAGAGCATGGTCGCGAACATGCTGGATCGCTTCAACATCGTGGCCAAGAAAGACCTCTTCCCCAGCCAGCTCTCGGGCGGCCAACAGCAGCTCGTGGCCGTGGCGCGGGCGCTCATCATCAAGCCCAAGCTCATCCTGGCCGACGAGCCCACGGGCAACCTGCACTCGGCGCAAGGCGAGGAGATTATGACCGTCTTCCGCGAGCTCAACGAGCAGGACGGCGTGACGATTGTGCAGGTGACACACTCTGAGAAGTTCGCCACCTACGGCAAGCGCATCGTGCATCTGATGGACGGCGCCGTGGAGCGCGAAGAGCATCCACAGCAGCCCGCCGTGGAAAGCTGATCACCGCCGCTTCCCGTTGGGCTTTCGTGATGCATACGAAGGTGCATCCCAAAAGGCCTTGAAGCAGCCGTTAGGATCTGCGATGCTGTAAGCAACCCTTCCCGTTAGTTTTGCTTGCCCCGCCATGGTCCTACGGCTACTGCTCTTAGCCTGCCTATATGCCCTTGCCTGGGCGCTGCCCGAAGCCACCGCGCAACCCGTAGGTACGTGCAGCCTCGGCTCAAGCAGTGCCGATCTTGACGCCAACAACGTACGGGCACGGCTCTACAACAACGGGGGCTTCTTCTGGCGCGGATCCGGCAACGTCTACACCGTCCCCAAGGGCGGGCAGGCCAACTCCATCTTCGCCGCAGGCCTCTGGCTGGGCGGGATGGCCGACGATGGTACACACCGCTTCGCGGGCACGGCGTACGGGCCGTGGGAGTTCTGGCCCGGTCCTCTCGATGAAAACGGCAGCCCACCCGACGACTGCGCCGATTACGACCGTATGTACTCGGTTTATGACGCCGACATCCGCGCCTACGAGCACGACGGCACGCTGACGGACGACCTGCGCGACTGGCCCCACCACCTCGGCGCCCCCGTCG
Source organism: Bacteroidota bacterium (assembly GCA_038747545.1). GTDB lineage: Bacteria > Bacteroidota > Rhodothermia > Rhodothermales > JBCCMF01 > JBCCMF01. Next base: position 9,807 of record JBCDJT010000135.1, on the reverse strand, counting down.
TCGATGGCGACGGCATCGAAGGCAACTACGACTTGGCAGCTGGGGATCGCCCACACGTCTACGGCGAGCAATCCGTGTGGTGGGTGATGAACGATGCGGGCAACACCAAGCAGTGGTCTGCTACGCCGCCCATCGGGTTGGAGCTTCAGATGCAAGCCTTCTCGGCGCGGTGCGTACCGGACTTTGGCGCCGAAACAGACCTCGCGAATTTTGCTGCCAAAGCGCTCAACCACACCACGTACTACCACTTCAAGTTTATCCACAAGGGCCAGGACGTCCTCCGCGACGCGTATTTGGGGTGGTGGTCGGATGGTGACCTTGGCAATGCTGCAAACGACTTCGTGGGCGTAGACACGCTGCTCGACATGGGCTTCTACTACAACGGCGAGGACTTCGACGCTGGACTCGATGGCTACGGTGACCGTCCGCCCGCGCTGGGCATGCTCTTGACCAAGGGGCTGGATGGCCGTTCTGACGGACGAGACAACGATTCCGACGGCGTGATCGACGAAGCCGATGAACGCCTAGGCTTTACCAATATGGTATTCTACACTAGTGATAGCACACCGCAGGGCAATTTTTCGAGCTCAACTATAGAACCCTACAACTACTTACGCAGCATCTGGCGCGATGGGCAGCCTGTGACGTTCGGTGGCACGGGCTACGGCGGACTCGAAACCACCAAGTACATGTTTCCCGGCGATCCCGTCACGGCTCAATACTGGAGCGAAGAAAACACAGATGGCAGGGGCAACCGGAATACGCCCGCCGACCGCCGTTTCTTGCTGAGCAGCGGTCCCATCGACTTCGCCCCTGGTGACACGACCGAAGCGGTGCTCGCCATCGTCTGGGCACAGGACGCTAACCGCCTAGCCTCTGTCGTCAAGCTGCGTCGCGCGGCGGCAGCGGCCCGCGGCGCCACCGATGCGCTGATGCAGTACGGGTTTTGCACGCCACCCGCCGAGCCTCCCGAGCCCGAGCAGCCCGATCCCAACGCGCTCGGCTTCTACATCCTGCGGCAAAACTACCCTGAGCCCTTCAGCCAACAGACCATCATCCGCTACGAGGTCATCGACACCGTGCCTGTCACACTCACCGTCTACGACCTGCTCGGGCGCCGCGTGCGCACCCTCGTCGACGGCATGCAGAGCGCGGGTGTCTATGATGTCGTGTTCGAGGCGGGCGATCTGCCCACGGGCCTCTACTTCTACCGACTGGAGGCGGCTGGCTACGTTTCCATCACTCGGCGCATGACCCTACAGCGATGAAGCGAATCGTCTCCCTGCTCCTTGTAGCAATCGTGACTGTGTCTGCGCAGGCACAAACCGTGGGCACGTGTCAGCCGGGCACGCACCAGGTTGACCTCGACGCCAACAACGTGAGGGCGCGACTGCTGAACACGGGCACGTTCTTCCACGGCGATACGCCCCATCGCTACAGCGTGCCTAAGCAGAGCGGCGTGAACGCTGCGTTTGCTGCCAGCCTCTGGTTTGCGGGAGTTGCTCCAGGCTCCGAGGTGTACTTCGCAGGGACCACATACGGACCGTACGAATTCTGGCCGGGTCCGCTCGACGCTGACGGAAATCCACCCAATAATTGCGCCGATTACGACCGCATGTACTCGGTCTACGATGCCGACATCCGCGCCTACGAGCGTGATGGCACGCTGGCGGACGACCTGCGCGACTGGCCGCATCACCTGGGCGCACCCGTCGTCGATGGCGACGGCATTGAAGGTAACTATGACCTCGCCGCGGGCGACCGCCCGCCTGTGTATGGCGAGCAATCCGTGTGGTGGGTGATGAACGATGCGGGCAACACCAAGCAGTGGTCTGTTACGCCGCCCATCGGACTGGAACTACAGGTCCAAGCGTTTTCAGCAGCGTGTGCCCCGACCTCGGTACCCGATGCCATGCTAAACGCTGAGATCCAGACTGCCGTTGAGCATGCCACATACTACCACATCAAGGCCATCCATCGCGGCGATACCGCCCTCCGTGATACCTACTTCGGCTGGTGGACCGACGGCGACCTCGGCGATGCATCAGATGACTATATCGGCACTGACACGTTGCTCCAGATGGGCTACTACTACAATGCTAACGCATACGATGGAGGGCAAAACCGCACTCCTGCAACAACGCAAGGTGACCAAGTACTGCCCTATGCCTACGGAGCAACACCTCCAGCTTGGGGCAGCCTGTTGGCCCAACCCCTTCGCCTTAGTAGCGGTGCAATGCAGCCCTTGTACTTTACTAAGAGCTACGATCCAAATGCACTCGGAGGTACGTCCTTTTTCCCTCCATCAGCCGAAGAACACTACAATCAGTTACGCGGCATTCATCGCGACGGCCAGCCGATAACGTACGGGGGTTTGGGGTACGGCGGGAGAAGAGAAGCGCAGTATATGTACCCCGGCGATCCGGTGCGCGATGTGTTCTGGAGCGAAGAGAATCCGGGTACGGGACAGCGGCACGAACCTGGCGACCGTCGGCTGCTGCTTTCGAGTGGGCCGTTCCCGTTTGCGCCGGGCGACACGCTCACGCTCACCGTGGCATTGCCGTGGGCCAGAGGCAATGACCGCTTGCAGTCCGTGGCCCAACTGCGCCGCCACGCCGTGATCGCCCGCGGCCTGGCCGACGACCTGATGCAGTACGACATCCGGGAATGTCCTGCATCCACCGCGCTGCAGCCCGAGCCGAGGGCGCCGCATCCCGACGCGCTGAACCACTACGTCCTGCGCCAGAACTACCCCGAGCCGTTCAGTCAGCGGACAACGATCCGCTACGAAGTCATCGACACCGTGCCCGTCACGCTCACCGTCTACGACCTGCTCGGCCGTCGCGTGCGCACCCTCGTCGACGGCATGCAAAGCGCGGGCGTCTATGATGTGGTGTTCGACGCAGGCGATCTGCCCACGGGCCTCTACTTCTACCGCCTGGAGGCGGCGGGCTACGTCTCCATCACCCGCCGTATGACCCTACAGCGATGAAGTCTCTAGCATTGGCACTGGTCTTGGTGATCGTGGCCGCTCCCGCACGGGCGCAGCAGGTGGGCACGTGTCAGTCGGGCGAAGCCGACGCCGACCTCGACGTCAACAACGTGCGGGCACGGCTTTACAACAACGGGGGCTTCTTCTGGCGCGGCTCCGGCAACGTCTACACCGTACCAAAGGAGGGGGAAGTCAGCGCGATCTTTGCCGCAGGGCTGTGGTTTGGCGCTGAAGCCACTGACGGTACGCTTCGTTTTTCGGGTGTACGCTATGGGCCGTGGGAGTTCTGGCCCGGCCCCCTTGACGAGAACGGCAGCCCACCCGACGACTGTGCCGACTACGACCGCCTCTACTCTGTCTACGATGCCGACATCCGCGCCTACGAGTACGACGGCACGCTGACGGATGACCTGCGCGACTGGCCCCACCACCTTGGCGCCCCCGTCGTCGATGGCGATGGCATTGCGGGCAACTATGACTTGGCGGCTGGGGATCGGCCGCACGTCTATGGTGAGCAATCCGTGTGGTGGGTCATGAACGACATGGGCAACCAGAAAGGCGCACGAGGGCTCGGCCTGGAGGTGCAGGTGCAAGCCTTCTCTGCCTCGTGCATCCCAGGCTTCCACCCTTCCATCCCCGACGTCCGCACCATCAACAAAGCCTTGGCACATGCCACGTACTACGAGATTACCACCGTGTACCACGGTCGAGAGGTGCTCGGCAACATGCACTTCGGGTGGTTCATGGATGCCGACCTTGGCTACGCTGGCGATGACTTCATGGGCACCGACACTACGCTTGGGATGGGGTTCGTCTACAACGGCGACGATGTTGATGCGAGTCCAGAAGGCTACGGCTATGGCACGAGCCCCCCGGCCGTGGGGGCGCTCATGGCGCAGGGGCACTTAAACGCGCAGCCCATCACCTTTGATTACGGCGCAGACTATGGCAACCGTCGCTTCCCCGGCCCAGAGCCGCCCACCATCCGTGCGCCGGGCCACTTCTTGATGATGCAGGGCCGCTGGGCAGATGGCATGCCCCACACCCTAGGCGGCGACGGGTATGGCGGCGATACACCTACCCCGTTCATGTTTCCTGGCGACCCTGTGACCCAGCAGTTCTGGAGCGAGGAGAACCCCAATGGCCAGCGTGGTACACTCCAGCCCGGCGATGTGGGTTACTGGCCTGGTTCACTAGGCAACGTGCAGAGCAGCCGCAACGAACCCGGCGACCGCCGTGTGCTGATGTCTAGCGGGCCGCACACCCTCATGCCTGGCGACACCATGCGCCTTGTCGTGGCGTTGCCCTGGGCGCAGGGGGGCGATCGTTTGCGGTCTGTGACTATGCTCCGCGAAACCGCCAGGCACCTTCGCAACGTGCTGACTGGCGTCATGCGATACGACATCCGGGCATGCCCCATTCCAGTCTCAGCCCAACCTGCCCATCCGGCGGCCCTGAATCACTACACCCTGCGCCAGAACTACCCCGAGCCGTTCAGCCAGCAGACCACGATCCGCTACGAGGTCATCGACACCGTGCCCGTCACACTCACCGTCTACGACCTGCTCGGTCGCCGCGTGCGCACCCTCGTCGATGGCATGCAAAGCGCGGGCGTCTATGACGTGGTGTTCGAGGCGGGCGATCTACCTACGGGCCTTTACTTCTACCGCCTGGAGGCGGCGGGCTACGTCTCCATCACACGGCGCATGACCCTACAGCGATGAAATACCTCTTCAGTCTTCTCCTCCTTGTGCCTCTTGCTGGTCCAACATTTGGGCAGCAGGTAGGCGACTGCCAACTTGGATCGTCTACCGTTGACCTCGATGCCAACAACGTGCGGGCCGCCCTCTACAACAATGGGGGCTTCTTCTGGCGGGGGGCAGGCAACGTGTACACCGTGCCCAAAGATGGGCAGGCGAACGCAATCTTCAACGCCGAATTCTGGATTGGCGGCCTCGCGCCCGACGGCGCCGCGCAATTCTCTGGTACCCTTTACGGCCCATGGGAGTTTTGGCCGGGCCCGCTCAGCGCCAACGGCAACCCGCCCGACGACTGCGACGACTACGACCGCCTCTACTCCGTCTACGACAGCGACATCCGCGCCTACGAGCACGACGGCACGCTGACAGACGATTTGCGCGACTGGCCCCACCACCTCGGCGCCCCCGTCGTTGACGGCGACGGCATCGCGGGCAACTATGACTTGGCGGCGGGCGATCGTCCACACGTCTACGGCGATCAATCGGTGTGGTGGGTGATGAACGATGCGGGCAACACCAAGGACTGGTCACAGACGGCACCCATTGGGGTTGAGGTGCAGGTGCAGGCCTTCTCCGCGTCATGCCTCCCAAGTTACCGGGCAAATGAAGCTGCCGTCGCACGCGTCAACGATGCCCTCACTCATGCCACCTACTACCACTTCACCATCATCCACAAGGGGCAAGAACCGCTACGTGAGGCTTATATCGGCTGGTGGACAGACGGCGACCTGGGCAATGCAGCCGATGACTTCGTGGGAAGCGACAGCACCATACAGATGATGTACTACTACAACGGAGAGGATTTCGATGAAGGCCTCGACGGCTACGGTGATCAGCCACCAGCTATGGGGCACCTCTTAGCCAAGGGCGTACAAAACAGCCGGACGCCGGACCGCCAGCCTGTCGGATTTACCAACGTCATGCAATGGGACCTTGGTTTCACGTTTAGCCAGAACATACCAGAAAACTACTACAGGTACATGCAAAGCCTGTGGAATGAGGCCTACAACGTAGGAAGCCGCAGGCAGCACGTTACCTTAGGCGGGAACGGCCTCGGTGGCACTATACCCGTCGACTATCATTTTCCAGGAGACCCCGTCATGGAGTCGTTCTGGAGTGAAGAGAACACGGATGGGGCGGGCTCTCGAAATACACCTGCTGACCGCAACATCCTAGCAGGCAGCGGTCCATTCGATGTTATGCCAGGAGATACCCTGACGTTTACCCTGGCCATCCCGTGGGCCCGAAGCGTTAATCGTTTAGCCTCCATCGTGAAGCTGCGGCAGTCGGCAGGCATCGTGCGTGGCGCCACCGAAGCCCTCATGCAGTACGACATCCAAAGCTGCCCCGCGGCTGGTACCAGCGAGCCCGAGGTGGAGCAGCCTGATCCCGATGCGCTCGGCTACTACCTCCTCCGTCAGAATTACCCCGAGCCGTTCAACCAGCAAACGACGATTCGCTACGAGGTCATCGACACGGTGCCCGTCACACTCACCGTCTACGACCTGCTCGGCCGCCGTGTGCGCACCCTCGTCGACGGCATGCAAAGCGCGGGCGTCTACGACGTGGTGTTCGAGGCGGGCGATCTACCCACGGGCCTCTACTTCTACCGCCTCGAGGCGGCGGGCTACGTCTCCATCACCCGCCGCATGACGCTCCAACGCTAGCTGGGCAGTGCCAGCACACCCAGGATTGCTGGACGGCGGGCACCTGTGGCGGAGGGCACGCTGGATGGCGCGCCGTTGAGCGTTTCGTGCGCCAGCACGGCGAAGCACACCGCCTCTTTCGCATCAGGGTTGAGGCCGAGATCGCGGAGGGTCTGCACAGGAACAGGCGCGAAGCGCTCAGCGAGCATGCGCATCAGCGTGGCGTTGTGGACGCCGCCGCCTGCCACGATCAGGCGATCCAGCGGCGTCTGCGGGGCGTAGAAGTCAGTGTAGGCGCGGGCGATGGTCTCGGCGGTGAAGGCGGTCGCGGTAGCCAGCACATCCTCGGGCGGCAGCCCTGCGGCCTGCTCCAGCAAGGCGTCCACATACGCTACCGTGTACTTCTCGCGCCCCGTGGACTTGGGGGGCGGTAAGGCATAGTAGGGATCATCGAACAGCGCATCGAGCAGCGGCTGATGTACCGTCCCTTGCGCCGCGATGTGTCCGCCTTCGTCGCGTGGCTGGTTGTACAAGCGCTGCGCGAGGGCATCAATCACCATATTGGCGGGGCCTGTGTCGAAGGCCGAGACGGCGTTCAGCGATGCGCCCGCGGGGATCACCGACAGGTTGGCGATGCCGCCCAGGTTGAGCAGCCCACGCGTCTCCTGCGCGGCGCGCAAGAACACGTAGTCGAAGTACGGCACAAGCGGAGCGCCTTGACCGCCCAGCGCCATATCAGCTTGGCGAAATTGCCCCACGACGGGCACACCCAGCAGCGTAGCCAGCGTGGACGGATCGCCGATCTGCAGGGTCGAGGTCACGTTGAGGCCTGCGCAGGCGGTGGGCTGCGGGACGTGAAAGACGGTCTGCCCATGGCACCCGACCGCGTCTACGTGATCAAGCGAATACTCGGTGTCCGCCAGCATTGTGCGTACGGCGCCAGCATAAGTGTGGGCGAGGCGGATGTTGAGCTGCGACAGGTCGCGTACGTTGGAGGTGTGGGCAGCCGCGTTCCGAAGCAGCGCCTCGCGCAGCTCCGGGGTATAGGCCTCGCTGTGGAACGCCAGCAACTCCACCGCGATGGCAGATCCTGACCCGCTGAGCCGCGTCAGCGCCACGTCGACGCCGTCCAACGAGGTACCGCTCATGATGCCGACGACCACGCGCGCGGGCTTCTGGAGCAACCTGATTAGGGCACTCATCGGGAGCGCCCACGGACCAGTGCGGCCTTCTCGGTGAACTCGGTGGCCCGTTCGGGCTGTTGCTCCGCGAGCTTTTCGTAGACGCGCGCGGCCTCCTCATACTTCCGCTGGCCCGCATAGATGCGCGCTAACGTTTCCGAGACCACGTCTTCGATATCGTCGTCGAGATCGGGCGGCGGGATGTCGTCGAGATCGGCGCGTGGGCGGATGCGTGCGCCTTCGAGGGATTCGATGAGCGCGTCGAGGTCGTCATATCCCTCGGCCAAGTCGTCGGCCGTTGGAACAGCGGCGGCTGGGGACTGCGCGGCTGAGGCAGGGTCGAACTCGAACACCGCGTCGAGGTCGGCTATCGGGTCCGGCTCGGGTTCTGGCGCAGCAGGTACTGTGGTGGCTGGCGCTGCTGACGGTTCACTTGTGGACTCCGCATCGAACGGGAGAGCGGTTTGTCCGTCGAGGGCTTCGGCCTCAGTAGCAGGAGCGTCCTCGGTCTCATCCAACGCGTCGAGCAGCGCCGTCAGCTCCTGTGCTCGGTCAGGGGGCGCATCGGTAGTATCCGGTGCGGGCTGCTCGGGCCCATCCGCCTCGTCGGCCATCTCGTCCAGCAGTTCGGCGGCAATGGCATGCCCCGGAGTAGGCTGGGCAGGCCCATCAGCTACGTCCTGAGCCTCAGCCGTATCGCTGGCTTGCCTTGTGTCCTCCAGAGGAGGGGGCTCGCGATCAGCGGGCGTTTCCACCGTTCGGGGAACTGACGACAGGGTAGGCGAGGGGTCGGCATCCTCAAGGCGGGCGAGCAGCTTCTTGACGACGGGCGAATCTGGCATGGCGCTTGGCACCAGTTCTGCCTCGGCGTCGGGGTCGCGCAGGTCGGCGTATTCGTTGATCAGTCCTTCGGGCCATTCCCAAGCGCGTGGCGGCGGCGCGGCGGCGGCGCTATCTGCTGGGTCGGGGTCGGACGGGGTGGGCGCGGTGGATGCCGGGGCGGGCGTTGCCGTCCGCAATGTCGCCTTGGCCAGCCGTGTACGGCCCCGCTTCATGCCCGCCGCCACCACGGGGCTCTCGGCAACCAGCCCATTCACATGCTGCCAGGTCGCCGTCGCAGCCTTCCAATTGCCCTCCGCCTCATAGGCGCGTGCCAGCAGAATAAACGGTGACGGATAGTTGGGGAGGCGCTGCGTCAGCGGGCGCAGCACACGAATGGCATCGGCAGGCTGTCCCTGATCGAGCAGGTCGATGGCGTTTTGTAGGAGAGAGGTAGCCAAAATGGGTACGGATCGGCGCGCGAAGGCACGCAAACGGCTCAAACGGAGGTGAGGCCGTAAGGTACGTCAGGGGGTAGACTCCACCAAATGCAGGGGCGAGGCAAACAGGGCTGGCGCAGTGCCGTAGCCCATCCACGCGATGAGGCCAAACCCCATGGTGAACAACAGCTGGAAGGGCACAGCTGCCCAGTCGCCCTGTGCTATGAGTACGCCTAGTCCCACGACGCAATACAGGGTGAAGGCGACCTCCAGACCAATCCGTAGCCCGGCAGCGCGCTTGGCCGCGCCGCTCTTGGGCGTCCGCACGAACGGCGTCACGCGGCCCCGCAGCATGCTCCACAGCGCACCCGTGTTGCGCAGCGCCATGCCCATGCTGCCTGCCATGAACAGCGGCAGAATCCATAACCGCCGCGCCCAGTCGGGGTACAAGTCACGCTGCGTGAAGAGATGCGCCAAGGCAAACCCTGCAAACCCGACGAGCCCGATGCCCAGCGCGGCAAAGTACGCATCGCTGGGGCCATGGCCTTGCGCCCGCAGCATCAGCAGGGGCACATGAAGGATGATGGCGACGAGCAGAAACGGGTACATGAACGGCGCCGTGAGCTGCGCGATGGCCTCGGTCTTGACGAACCGCGTCAGCGGCGCCCGTACGACGCGGCCCAGCAGCTTCTGCGCGACCTGCGCCGCGCCCTTGGTCCAGCGGAACTGCTGCGTGCGAAGCGCAGCGAGCGTGTCGGGCAGCTCGGCGGGGACGCTGACGTCGTTCTTGTACCGGAAGCGCCAGCCCTTGAGTTGGGCGCGGTAGCTCAGGTCGAGGTCTTCGGCCAGCGTGTCGCCGTGCCAGCCACCCGCGTCGTCGATGCACGCGATCCGCCAGATGCCCGCGGTGCCGTTGAAGTTCATGAAGCACCCTGCCCCATGCCGCACGTATTGCTCCATTGCAAAGTG
>JBCDJT010000134.1:0-14151 GCA_038747545.1 Bacteroidota bacterium | reverse complement strand
TTCAAGCAGGAGAACCTGACGACGTCGATGAACAACTACGAGGCGGCTAGAAGCCGCATCTCGGACGCCGACTTTGCGAAGGAGCAGATGGAGATCGTGAAGCTGCAGATCCTGCAGCAGACGAGCTTGTCGGCGACGGCGCAGGCCAACTCGGCCCCGCAGTCCATCCTCTCGCTCCTCTAAACACAACGCAGTACCCGAATAGGGCTCGCACTGGCTTAGGGATTGGTTCTGGCAGATTAACCCTTACGTGAGCCTACGCGGTTGTGGCAAACCGCTCGGTGGCCGCCTCCCTATGGCTGGGGAGGCGGCCTTTTTTGTGTGGGGCACAGGGTCCGTGGGGTGCGTTATCTGAAATCCGTGGGTCGGATGTGGGAACGCGTGTTATGTGGGACCTCCGAGCGGCCCTAGGCAGCCATGCGCTCAGACTGCACCAACCGAGTCTGTAACTCGGCGATCAGAGCGAGCACCACCTGGGGATTGTAGGTTTTCTGTTCGGCATAGGTGTGGAAGATGTGGGCGTAGCGGTCCAGCTTGCCTGCGGCGCAGATGTCGCCCATGCGCTTGAGGAGCAGGAGCGGGTTCACGCTGTAGTTGATGACGACATCCTTGCGCTCGCCCAGCTTGAAGGCGTGCAGCAGCATGAGTAGGCCGTCGCTGGGCTGTTGGGCGAGCAGTAGCGCCAGGCCTGTCGTGTAGTACACAATCGGCTCGTTCGGGTCGATGGCGAGCAAGCTGTTGGCATGCCGTAGCGCCTGGCCGGGACGGTTCAGGTTGAGTGCGGCCTGCGCGGCGAGGAGGTGCCCGTAGAACGCATTCCGCGGCATCATCGCGCGGTTGTCGACGGCCTCGAAGTATTCCAGTGCCTTCTCCAGGTCGCGCAAGACGAACATCGAGACGCCGAGCTGATAGCTGTAGTACGAGCGGAATTTCTCGTTCTCGGCATGCTCCAGTTCGTATTCGAGGAGCGCCAGCCGGGGCTCGTACTTCTTCTTGAGGTCGTGCCGCCCGAGCGCGTAGCCCGTGTGGATCACCTCCGCCCCAATGCGAATCTGCTTATAGCCAGTACGGCGCATGTAGGCCTCGATGCCGCGTTGGATCTGGTTATGGACGCGCCCCTCATACCGGATGGAGGGATCGTTCCGCACCAGGCGCACCTGATGGAAGCGGTCGGCTTCGATGAGCTTGTCTTCGCCCATCAGGTTGGTGATGGTGAACTGTGCGGCCGCTACATCGCTTTTCTCTGCGGTGCGACGGATGAGCGCCCAGTGCTGCGGGTTCGGGATGTATTCGTCGCCGTCGAGGATCAGGATGTAATCGCCTGAGCCCTTGTCGAAGCTATAGTTGCGGGCGATGGCGAACGAATTCGGCCATTCGATCTCGTCGTACACATCGGCGTAGCGCTGGGCGATGGCCTGCGTGCCGTCAGTGGAGCCCGTGTCGATCACCACGATCTCGTCCACGTACGGGCGGGCGAAGGCAAGGCACTTCTCCAGCGTCTTCGCCTCGTTCTTAACGATCATGCAGAGGGAAATGGTCGGCATCGCTAGGTCTCAGGTCATTGAAGGCGTGAGCGCGTTCTTCCGTGAGCGCGTGTGCGCGTGCGGGCTACGCGGCTAGAGAAGGGGCAAGGCGGTTTAGCGCTTCGTGGGCTTGCTCTGCGTTGGCGTCGTGCCGCAGTGCGGCGCGGTAGAACTGCTCCGCAGCATCGGGCTGTTCGAGCGCCTCGCAAGCCTCGCCAGCAAAGCAGTAGATCTGTACCGGATCGAGGGGGAGGCGGAGGGGCGCAGCGGTTGTTTCGTGCAGCTCCAGGCGCTCGGCGCTGTAGACGAAGGCCTCGGCGGCGGCTTGGTGCATGCCTTTAGCCCACAGGGCGCGGCCCAGCAGGTGTTGCACCAGCGGCTCATCGGGCGCCAAGTCGAGCGCAGCGTCGGCGTGGTAGAGCGCGTCGGTGGCATCGTCGCTGCCGAGGGCCAGCTGCATCGCCAAGGCGCGTGTGTTGAGCTGGTCATCTGCAGGAAGCTGCGCAACAGGCAATGCTTGGAGCGCCGTGCGCGCTTCCGCAAACTGTTGCGTGTTCACCAAGCTGTAGATGTGCTCCAACTGTTCAGCAGGCGGCGTGTCGCCAGTAGTGAAGGTGGCAGCCCGCTGCGCGTGGTAGTGCGCCGACAGCCGGTCAGTGTAGGCGTCCTGCGCGATGCTGGTGAGTACGGCCTCCATAGCTTTCGCTTCCTTCTCGATGGAGAAGTGGTCGGTCACCCATTGTCGATGCGCTTCAGGCTCCACGTCGGCCGATTCCATCTTCATGACGGCGTCGTAGAGCGTGCGGAAAGTGTAGGCTGCGGGGATGTAATCCTCCACGCCGGGGTAGCCATGCACGATAGGGCGCACGCCGTACCCCATGGCCTCCAACACCCGCTCAGGCTGACGGTCTTGGATGTCGAGCGAGAGGACAGTGCCGCATGAGGCCGTGTAGACGCGCTGCTCCTCGGGCGGGAGGTCGCCGTAAAACAGGAGGTCGTCGGTCAAGCCGAGGTGGTCGAGCGCCGAGAAGATGTACTCGGCCTGTCCCAGGTTTTCGATCTTACCGAAGACGTGGAGGGCGTAGTTTTCGTTGCGCGACTTGAGGGCCAGGGCCAGCTCAAGCAGCATGCTCGGGTTCGGCGCGTTGCCATCGTGGCAGAGCACAGCGATGTCGAACGGTGAGACGTCGCCGCGCGGCGGGGCCTCGTCGGGCATGACGATGCCGGGCGCCACCACCGATGTGCTGGTGTATTCGCTGATGCGGCCCTTGAACATCGTATAGAACGCTTGACGCGTAGAGGGCGTGGCAAACGCGATGTGGTCGAACGAGCCCCACTTCATCGGTGCCAGCCGGCGGTCGAGGAGGTCGGACTGGCGCAGGCGTACCAGCGTGGGGCGCTGCTTCTCGGCTTCCATCAAGGCAGCCACCTCGGACTCGATCCACACGACATCCACCTGCCGCATGCGGTGCTGGATGCGCGCAGTAGACAAGCCACGGTCGGCGGCGATGAACTCAGGCGAAAAGTAGTCGGGGAGTTGGGCGAAGAGCGCGTTCAAACGGGTGCGCTGCTCCGGCAGGTGCCAGACGCCGATGCGAAACGGCGCCGGGGGCGTGGGGTGTGTCATGTCTACGGGAAACGACTTCAGACAACGGCTGACGCGGCGTCCCCGAAGCGGGAAATATGCCAAAATGGCTGGACAGCGTGCGAGAGGGCGGAAAAAAGCAGCTTAGGCGGCTTAAACATTTCCCGCACATGGCCGATACGCCATACGATGACCTGCGCCCGGCCTGCATCGACCGGAAAATTGCACCCCAGTGGGGAAGATGCTGCCGTACCGTGCGCAGGGGGTGTCGTCCACAAAACCCCATAACGTGCCGCATTCCCATGTACAACCGAGCAGCCAAACGGCTACAGTACCAGCGCCAAGCGATTGCCACCGCCTCGCCGCAACAACTCATCGTCAAGGTCTACGACATCGCCGTGTCGGCGTGCCACCGTGGCGACCTGCCCAAGCTCCGCGCGTGCCTCGTCGAGCTCATCAGCAGCTTGAACTTCGAGGCTGGCGGCGAAGTCGCCGAGCGCCTCTACGCGCTCTATGAGTTCTGTCTGAATCAAGCGGTGGAAGGCGAAACGGAAGTGGTCTGCGAATTGCTTGAACCCCTGCGCGATGCGTGGCGCGAAGTAGCGTATCAACAGACGGCCCTCGCGGCCTGACCGGTATCGGGCTCGCCTGTGCCATCCTATCTAACAACAACCGAGTAGTATCATGGTTGGTGCCCTTGCTTCCTCGCTGCGCGCGGGCGACCCGTACGAGCAGCTGATTAGTCAGATCATCCGGCTGGAGTCCCAGCCCAAGTTCGACATCGAAGCCAAGAAGTCGAGCCAGCAGCGCTTGAAATCTGTGCTGGACGATTTCGACAGCACCCTGTCTACCCTCAACACACGGCTGTCTACGTTCACCGATCAGTTCAACAGCCCCTTCGAGGGGCGCGGCATCTCTTTGCCCGAGAACAGTGCCTTCACGGCCTCGGCCACGGACGATGCGTCGTACGGTTCGCACACGGTAGAAGTAGAGCGGTTGGCCTCGACCGACACGCGCATCTCGCAGCAGTACACCAAGAGCGGGAGCGGCTTGCGCAGCTTCTTCGACAGCAATGGCAGCCAGACGTTCGAGATCGGCGTCTTCAGCCCCGATGGCGACGACGAGAACCGCCGCGTCAACGTCAGCGTCACGGTGAACCCGACGGGTACGACCGACGAGGAGATTCTGCAAGAGGTCTCGGATGCCATCAACGCGGCCATGAAGAGCGCGTACGACGACGAGAACATCAAAGGCGATGACCGCGCCTCGGCATCGCTCGTGAACGAAACCAACGACACCGCGCGTCTCACGCTGCGCAGCGGCGACACAGGCTTCCAAAACCGCCTCACGTTCTCCGATTCGGCGAATGGTCTGCTTGGCCTGCTTGGCGTGAGCAACGATGCTGTGGCTGACGGCACGGGCGGGGGGCAGGTCACAGCGGTGGGGACCAGCGAGACGGACTCCGAGCTGAACAGCGTGTTCAAGCTGGACGGCTTGACGATGTACCGCAGCAGCAACCAGGTCTCGGATGCACTCACGGGCGTGACGCTCAACCTGCGCGAAGCGGGCGGTGAACCCGTCGACTTCACCGTGGAGCCCGACTCGGACGGCATCGTGGGCGAGATTGAGGGCTTTATCACGGAATACAATGCTATCCTCGACAGCATCAAGTCGCGGACGAATGTGGACGGCGCCACCCAGGTGCGCGGCCTCCTCGCTGGCGACACCACGTTCACCAGCTTGCGCTTCAACATGCGCAACGACATTGTGCAGGCCGTGACCGGGCAGGGCACCGACGAGCCGCAAGCCCTCACGGACCTTGGCATCGAGATCACCGAAGACGGCACGCTCCGCCTGGCTGATAAGGACGTGCTGATCTCTGCCGTAGAAGACAACGCCGACGCCGTGCGCAACCTGTTTGCCTCCGATGACGGTGTGGCCAAGCGCCTCGAAACCCGGCTCGACGCGTTCCTGGGCACCAACGGCATCCTCGACAACCGCAAGGACAACATCGACGAGAACGTGCGCCGCCTGGATACACGGATCGAGAGCTTCGATTTCCGTCTCAACCAGCGCACGGAACAGCTTCGGGCACAATTTGCGCAGCTTCAGGAAATCTCCGCGCAGGTAGGGGGGCAAAGCCAGTACCTCAGCAGTATTCTGCCCTTCTAGACGCCGTTCCCTGATGCACGTTTTGCCGCCGTGGCGGCATACTTTTCTGTTGTGAGGTCCCATGACGCCCGCTGAACATCTCCGTCGTCTCTTTGAGATTGGGCATCGCCTGGTGCATGCCCTGCGTGACCGCCAGATGGATGCCGTGCGTAATTTGCTAGAGACGCGCAGTCACCTCCTCGATCAAACCCGTGCCTTTCAGGGCGACGCAGGGTGGCCCGAGGCGTCAGAAACCTGGGCAGAGCGGTTGAAAATACAGGATACAGCCATCAACGAGGCCCTTTCCATGGCGAAGAACGACGTCTCGATGGCGCTGAGCGCGGTGCAGCTGCGGAAGCAGGCGCAGGCGGAGTACCGCACGCCGACCAACCCCACCTCTATTCTGCATCGGCATGTGGCCGGGTAGGATTTACCGAAGCGCGGCCCCGTTTTGCCGAAGCGTGGCATCAGAGGGAGGAAACAGGCGTATCTTTTGCCACTAGCAAAGGTGAACACGTTTCCCATATGTTCAGGGTCGTAGTGTGGCCCGGAGTGACATCCCCATGACGAGTATCCAAAACAACCGCCTCAACGCCTACGCGCAGCAACGCACGCAGCAGGGCAGCGTGGAGCAGGCCCAGCGCGTGGAGAACGGCAAAGGCGCCCAGCCTGCCGCCAACGAGGCCTCCAAAGCGGCACCGTCCGATCGCGTGGAGCTTTCGGCAGCGGCGCGTGCGTCGTTCGAAGCCCAGGCTACCGAGGTCGGTGGCCCGTCCACGCTGTCGCCAGAGCGTCTCGCCGTGCTTCGCGACCGCGTAGCCAGCGGCTTCTACCAGCAGCCCGAGGTCTTGGCCCGAACGACGGCCGCCCTCGCTAAGGATCTGCTCGGCTAGCGCAAACCCGTACCATGGCGCCGCAGTGAGGTGGCCGCCTACGTTTCATTTCTCAGGTGCGTTCTGGCCGTTTGGGTGGAGCACACGTAGGTGAGCTATGCCCAAGGCCGACGCAGCCCCACTTGCTTCCTCTGTTCGCATGTCAACGTCTGAGACCGGCCCATGTGCGGCACTCCTCGCCACCGCATCCGCATTCGGTTTCGAGGCTGAGGCCCACGTTATCCGCCATCGCGCTGCGCATTGGCGCGACCCGTTTAGGTTATACGTGGTTGGGCAAGACGCCAGCGGTCTCGCTGAAGTCGTAGATCACCTCTGGAAGAAGCCCGTCGCACCCATCACGAAGGCGACTATCCCCGCCATGCAGTACATCGCCGTGGCACGAGGCCAAGAGCAGGCCGAGATCGTGTTCGACGATCCTACGTTGGCGCCCTTGGCATTGCCTGTGGAGGAGGCGTATGATTTGCTCAAGACCAGCATGGGGCCGTCATCGGTCCCCGTCGCCTCGGTCGTGTGGAAGCTAGCCGCACCGCATCTGCCGCGCAAGCTGTCGGTTACGCAGCGCCGCTTTGATCGGGCCCACATGGCTGATCTCGGCTGGGCGCCGGATGCCATCGTATGGGTTACAGCTGTACAGTCGCTTGCGCACGAACGCGAGCAGCGCGCCTTCCAGCATTTTATCGAGCACAAGGACCCACGGCTGCCTGTGGTCAGCGTCATCGCCGGGCTCGACCAGATCCCGCAGGCGCAGTGGATGGACATTGTCACGACGGCCCGCGAGCGCTTTGGGGATCACGTAGAGCAGGTCATCCCGCTGGCCCGGCAGCGTCGCGACGGCGTGGATCCTGGCAGCACGCTCCGCCGCACCTTGCGCAACCTGTTCTGGTACGACGTCAATGCCGTGCGCGAGGCAAACCAAGCCCGCTTTATTGAGGCCATGCGCGACCGGCTGATGCAGGGCTTTGAGCGCTACGTGGATCTGGCGCTGCGCGACCGTTGGCGTGTGCGCCAGACTACCACCATGGTGAGCGAGCACGTGGCTGGTCAGCACGCGATGTGGGCAGCCACCATGCGTGCGGCCATGGACACCGTGGAACAGCACCTGCTTGGCCATGTGCAGCGCGTCACAGCGAGTTTGGAGGGGGAACCGCCACTGATGACGCTGCCCGAGTGGGGGCAGATCTGGCCTAAGATCGCCAGCCTGTACGATATGCAGCAGGTGTGGCCTGACGTGGCCCAGGTATGCGAAGCCACGCACGCGGCGGCCAAGGCCGAAGCACAACAGCATCAAGACCACCTCGACGTTCATACTGAGGTGGTCTCCACCGGCCCTCAGGTTGATACTCTGCTCAGCGATGGGACGCTGCTTCCTACAGAGGCCGCCCCGATATTGAACGATCAGCCTCGCCTCGAATGGGCAGATCCGCCGCTCGAAGCGCTGGAGCGTGTGTGCAGTGGACAGGTCCTGTTCGCCTTGACTCAGGCGCACCTCAGCGGACAAGCACAAACGCCGCGTACCGCCGAGGGATGGATGCAGGAGACCATCGCGCACTTGCGCCGTGACTTCGCACAGTGGGTTGACGGGCTGGCCCAGCATATCCGAGAGCACATGCTGGCTATGGCCCAGCACCTATACCGCAAAACGTACGGCTTCTTGCCCGAACAGGCCGAGCCCGCGCTCACCCAACTGGAGCGTACCTACATGAAGCTGCGCCAAGCTGCACTGCATGTGCCCACGCCCCATATGATGGAATCGGGCTTGTCCCCCGTGGCCTTCTTGTGCCGCATGCAGGAGGCAGGCTACGCTGATATCTGGAACACCCGCCTGTTGGCTCGTCTCCAGGCACAATCGCAGGCCCATGTGGTGACGCGCGCCGAGCATATCGTGGCAGAGCTGCGCGACGTGCTCATCGACGCTTGGCACGACCAACGCGAGGCGATCGACGGACACATCACCGCCACGTGGCGCCGCGACGCCAAGCGCCTGGCGCTCAAGCCGCATACGCGCTGGCCCGTGGCAGACCTGATGGCGCCGCTGCCTGCGATGCTTGGCGACCCGGTGCGTGCGCTCGGCTACCGTATACGCGGGCTGCGCGAACTGCGCCTGCCTAGCTCAGCCCTCTTTCTCCCCGAAACAGGGATGGACTTCTTAGCACAGGCTGCCCCTACGCGAAAACTCAGCACCGAAGCCATCAACCACGTCAGTGACGCCGCCATGGCCATAGGCGACGAGCTCTGGAGCGAACATCAGCGCCTCCGCATCCCGACCTCGATCCGCCGCCGCGTCATGCAGCGGCTGGCTGTAGTCGTCGTGGGGCTTGCCGCAATCCTTGCAGGTGGGCTGGTGCTGACAGGGCTCAACCCGTTCGGCATCGTAGCCTTGGTGAGTGTGCTGATTATGGCCGTTGGTGGCGGTTGGGAGTGGGTGGAGCGTGGCATCACACGCCTTGCCCCTGGCGAAGCCCGCCGGCAGACGCGCCGCGTCATGCAGCTCATGGAAGACCTGTACCGCGATCGTTTTGACCGCATCGATCGGCACATTCGCCACATCCTGACCAACGCTGCGGCGGATCGGCTGTTACCTGCTGGCCCAGCACGGCACCCTCAAGCTACGGGCGTCTATCTGCCGTACGCCACCCTCGTTGAGCGGCTACACAGCCGGCGGTGAGTCACTCGCCCTTGAGCGCGGTGAGGATGATCTCGACCCGCGCATCGCGAGGGAGGCGTGCCACCTCAAACGCCGCACGCGCAGGCGGGGCCTCGGGGAAGAAGGTGGCGTAGACGCTGTTCATGGCGTTGAAGTCGTTGAGGTCGGCCAAGAACACCTGCACCTGTACGGCATCGCCCATGGTGAAACCTGCCGCCTCCACCACCGCCTTGAGGTTGGTGAGCGCCTGCTGCGTCTCGGCCTGCACGCCGCCCTCCACAAGGCGCCCCGTGGCGGGGTCGATGCCGACCTGGCCAGCACAGTAGAGGTGCGGGCCAACGCGAACGGCTTGTGAGTAGGGGCCGAGCGCACCCGGTGCTTGGTCGGTGGAGATTATCGTGCGAGGCATGGGAGCGTCTGTTGATGGTGCCGATGCGGTGCAGCCCGCTACCAACAGGCTGGCGAGCAGGAGGGAGGCGCGGAGCATGAGGAGCGAGAGCCGATCAGAAGAATACCGCCGAATATAGGTGATGCCGCCCGCAATATGGAGGCGCATCACTTCAAGAGCATCAGCCGTTGCGTTTGCGCGCGTCCCTGTGCCACCAGACGAACGAGATAGAGGCCACTGGCGAGCCCGTCGGCGCTGAACGTGAAGGTGTGCTGGCCACGGGCCACTGGCCCGGCAAACACGGTGCGGACGTGGCGCCCGAGCGCATCGTACACGTCAAGCTGAACCTCGCTGTCCGCTTTGGCGCGGATGGTGAGCGCGGTGGTCGGGTTGAACGGGTTCGGATAGGCGGGCCCTAATTCGACTTCGCCCGCGAAGTCGAGCGGCGGCTCGACCGTGATCGCCACCTCCGCCACCGCCGTGCCGCCGCGCCCGTCGCCGACGACGTAGGTGAACGTGTCGAGGCCGTGGAAGCCTGCGGGGGGCGTGTATCTGATCTGCGTGTCGCCTAGCTGTACAACCTCGCCGTGGGTGGCAGCATTGACCGTCATGAGCACGAGGGCGTCACCGTCAGGGTCGGCATCGTTGGCGAGTACGTCCAGCAGCAGCGTCTCGCCTGCGGCTAGCGTGGCGCGGTCCTCACGCGCTGCGGGCGCAAGGTTTGACGTTGGAAGAAGGAGCAACGCCTGCACACTGCCGTCGCGCACGCCCACTGCGGCGATCTCGCCTGTGGCATTGATCCCGCGTGCCTCAGTGATCTGCCAGCCCGTAGTCGAGTCGATGCTGCCCGTCAGGTCGCGCAGGGTGCCGTCGATGGAGATAAAGCCGGAGCTGCCGACCTGTGTGCCCGCCTTCGAGGCGACGGCGCCGCGTCGCTCCGTGATGGTCAGCAGGGCTGCGGGGAGGGGGCTGGCCGTCTTTGAGGCTTGTGCCGTCGGCGTGTGCGTGCCCACGATCCATCCGGCGTCGTTGATGGCGTAGGCCTCGCCCCCTGCGGCCACTTCGATCGGTTCGCCCTCCAGCCATGCCACGGCGGTGAACGTGCCGTCGCGCTCTAGGCTACCCACAACGGTGCCGGCGTTGTTCACGGCATAGGCGCGACCGTTGCCATCGCCTGGGAGCAACGACTCGCCCGCAAACGCTTCTGTCCGCCCGTCGCCCAAGGAGGCTACGCCGACGGCCAGGCCCTCATCGTTGACACCGAAAGCTTCCGTGCCCGGCGTGTCAGGGCCAATGATAGTGGGCGCACCCCATACCACAGCGCGGTACTGGGCGTCGGCTTGGGCGGTGCCCACGACGGTGCCCGCGTTGTTGATGTCGTACGCCGTGCTGAACGCCCCGCCGTCGAAGCCACCTAGCGCTTCGAGACCGGACGCGGTGCCTTGGGTAGCATATCCTTCCGTCTCGTTCACCAATGCAAAGCCCACCATGTCGCCAGCGTCGTTAAGCGCATACGCGTGGCCGGGCCGTCCTTCGGGGGTGCGCACGGGCTTGATCTCGCGCCCGTCGAAGAAGAAGGGCTGGATACGGCCCTCGGCGTCGGTGCTGATGCCTACAATGTGCCCTTCGGCGTTCACGTCCATCGCGCGGCTCACGCCACCCAGCGTGCCGACCTCGACGACCCGGTAGCGCAGCGGGCCCACGGTCACGGTGACCTGCGCCTCGGCAGAGGCGCCTGCCTCGTCGGCAATGGTGTAGGTGAAGCCATCCGTGCCTTCAAAGTTGGGAGGCGGTACGTAGCGGACTTGGTCGTCTACGACTTGGGTGGTCCCGCCCTGGCGGCTGGCGGAGGCGGCCACGAGCGAGAGGGCGTCGCCTTCGGGGTCGGTGTCGTTGGCCAGCACGTCGATGACCACAGGGGTGAAGGCCGAGGTTTGCGCCTCGTCATCGACAGCCACGGGCGCGTCGTTGACGGGGCGGATGGTGACGGTAACGGTAGCCGTATCGAAACCGTCATTGCCGTCGCTGACGGTGTAGCTGAACGTGTCTGTGCCGCTCACATCGGGGTTGGGCGTGTAGGTGAGCGTCTGCGCATCGGCAGCGATGGCGACGGTGCCTAGCGTGGGCGTCGTGGCGGATTGGATCAGCAGCGCATCGCCATCCGGGTCGGTGTCGTTGGCGAGGACATCGATCTGCACCGCCGTGTCTTCCTCGGTGGTCGCCTCATCGTCGTTGGCGACTGGGGCGTCAGCGCTGTTGCCAACCGCGACGGACACCGTGGCTTCGCTGCTGAGGCCGTCAGGGTCGGTGATGCGATAGGTGAAGGTGTCGAGGCCCGCGAAGTTGGCCGCGGGCGTGTACACGATACGCTGCTCCGCGACCTCGGCTGTGCCGTTGGCAGGCGTGGTGAGGAGGGCGAGGGTGAGTGTATCGCCATCTACATCGGCATCGTTGGCGAGGACATCGATCTCTACCGCCGTGTCTTCCTCAGTGGTGGCCGTGTCGTCCTGGGCGACCGGCGCATCGTTGACGGGGGCGATGCTGAGGGTGACCGTGGCGGTGTCGAAGCTGCCGTTGCCGTCGTTGACGGTATAGCTGAAGGTGTCGGTGCCGTTGGCGTCGGCATTGGGGACGTAGCGGATGCCGTCCGACTCAAGCGTTGTTGTGCCCTGCGCTGCTTCGCCCACGGCTGAAACCGAGAGGGCATCGCCATCGATGTCGGTATCGTTGGCGAGGAGGTCGGCGAAGACGATCAACAGGGCGGTGTCCTCGTCCGTGGCTGCCGTGTCGTCCTGGGCGATGGGCACATCGTTGACGGGGGCGATGGTGATGGTCACCGTCGCACTGTTCGACCGCCGCCCATCGGTGTCGGCGACGGTGTAGGTGAAGGTGTCGGTGCCGCTCACATTGGGGCTCGGCGTGTAGGTGACAACGCCTTGGGCATCGACCAGTGCGCTACCCAGCGAGGGCGCTGTGCCGATCAGCACTTGCCCGGCATCAAGCGTGCCCTCTGTGGTGTCGTTGGCGAGGACGGCGATCTGCACGGCCGTGTCTTCCTCGGTGGTCGCCTCGTCGTCGTTAGCGACGGGCGCGGCGATGACAAGAGCATTGACCGTGACGGTTACAGTGGCGGCGTTCGACACCGCGCCGTCGTCATCGCGGACTGTGTATTGGAACGTGTCGGTGCCGCTGAAGCCCGCGTTGGGCGTGTAGGTGACGGCCCCTTCGCTGACCGCTGTCGTTCCGTTGGCTGCGTCGGCGGCAATAGCGACCGTGTTGGCGTCGAGGGTGCCGTCTTGGTCGGAATCATTGGCCAGCACGCTGATTACGACAGCGCTCCCCTCAAGGGTTTCGGCTTCGTCATTGACGGCGACGGGGGGCGTGTTGCCAACGATCACCGAACGCACCGTGATACGCACCGTAGCGACGTTGGAGACGCCGCCGTTGGGGTCGCGGAGGAGATAGCGGAAGCTGTCGTCGCCAGTGAAGGCCGCGTTGGGTGTGTACCGCACTGTCCCCGCATCCTGGTCAACGAGTACTTGCCCGTTGGTCGGCGCCGTCTGCAGGGTGATGGTCAGGTCTGTCAACGCGTCGTCCGCGTCCGTATCGTTGGCGCGGATGTCGATAAGCACCGCGGTGTCTTCGTCGGTGACAGCAGCGTCGTTCTGCGCTACGGGCGCGTCGTTGACGGAGGTGATGGTGATGGTAACGGCAGCTGGGTCGCTCGTGGCGCCCGTCGCGTCGCGGGTCGTATAGGTGAAGGTGTCGGTGCCGTTCACATTGGCGTTCGGCGTGTAGATCAGCTGCCCGTCGTCGCCCCGCGCCACTTGACCGAGGGAAGCTGCCGTGAAGCTGGCCACGGTAAGTACATCGCCGTCCACATCCGTGTCGTTCGCGAGGACGTCGATCTGCACGGTTGTGTCCTCATCAGTACGCGCCACGTCAGCTACAGCAACGGGGGCGTCGTTGACCGGATCGACGGTGACCGTCACGGTAGCGGCGGCTGACCGTGCGCCCTCCGTATCGGCGACGGTGTAGGTGAAGGTGTCTGTGCCGTTCACGTTGGGATTGGGCGTATACGTGACGACGCCATCCGTCCCGACAGTTGCCGTGCCTGCAGTGGGATCTTGGACGATCTGGACTGAACTCACGTCGAGCGGGCCGTCATCCGTGTCATTGGCGAGGACCGTGATGGCAATGGCCGTGTCTTCATCGGTAGTAGCCGCGTCGTCGATGGCGATGGGGGTGGCGTTGTCTGGGTTAACCGTGACGGTGACCGTAGCGCTGTTGGACGTAGCCCCACTATCGTCATTGACGGTGTACTGGAACGTATCGGTGCCCAGGAAGCCTTGGGTCGGCGCGTACTGGATCGTGCCATCGGCGTTGACGATGGCCGCTCCGCTGGAAGGCGCGCTTACCACGGAGACCGTCGCCACGTCGAGCGTCCCATCCACGTCGGTATCGTTAGCCAGCACGTTAATCGTGACGGGGGTGTCGAGGGTGGTGCTGCTGAGGTCGGCCAGCGCCACCGGGGCATCGTTGACAGCAGTGATGGTGACCGTGACCGTAGCGGTGTTGGATACGCCGCCCACGTTGTCTGCTACGGTATAGGTGAAGGTGTCGGTGCCGTTTACATTTGCGTTCGGCGTGTAGGCGATGGTGCCGTCTGCATTCGCGATGGCCGAGCCGTTGGACGGAGCCGTGGCAATAGCAACCGTACTCGCGTCGAGCGTACCGTCGCTGTCCGTGTCGTTATCGAGGACAGCAATGGTAACAGCTGTGTCTTCGGACGTCGTTGCGCTATCATCATTGGCGACGGGCAGCACGTTGGCGGCAGTGACGGTGATGGTCGCGGTGGCGGTGTTGGAGGTGGCGCCGTCGTCGTCTTGCACCGTGTATTGGAAGGTGTCGGTGCCACTGAAGCCCGGGTTGGGCGTGTAGGTGACGGTGCCGTTGAAGTTGTTGGT
>JBCDJT010000133.1:0-14197 GCA_038747545.1 Bacteroidota bacterium | reverse complement strand
TCGCTGGACGCGCGCCCGGTGGAGGTGCGGCTCGTTTGTGCCACCAACCGCCCCATCTATGACCTTGCCGGGGGCGACCCGGGCACCGCCACGGTCCGCCCCGACCTCCTCTTCCGCATCAACACAGTCGAGGTGCAGCTGCCGCCGCTCCGCACGCGCGGCGAAGACATCATCCGCCTCGCCCAGCACTTCCTAACGCAGTTTGCCGGGCAGTACAGCGCCGCGGCGCGCACGCTCAGCCTCGATGCCCAGCAGAAGCTACGCGCCTATGGCTGGCCCGGCAACGTGCGCGAGCTGCGCAACACCATGGAACGCGCGGTCATCCTCAGCGATGGCGCCACGCTACAGCCCGCCGACCTGCGCCTGTCGATGCAGGGCAGCGCGCCGCCTGCACAAGAGCCCACCGACCTCGACCTGGAGGGCCTGGAGCGCGCCGCCATCCGGCAGGCGCTGAGCACATACGGCGGCAACATCAGCAAGGCTGCGGCGGCGCTGGGCCTCACCCGCCGGTCGCTGTACCGGCGCATCGAGAAGTACGGGCTATGACGCTGTTCCGACGCTATCGGGTGCAGGTGGTGCTGCGCGTGCTGCTGCTGGCCGTGACGTCAGGTGGCGCGGTGGCGCTGGTGGCCTGGACCGACCTGTTCTACCTGCCCGCAGCCGTGGCCGTGGCCGTGGTGCTGCAACTGCTGGGGCTGATTCGCTATACCGAGCAGACGACGCGGAGCGTGGTGCATTTCCTGGATTCGGTCCAGCAATCAGACTTCACGCAGGGCACTGCTACGCGGTCGCGCGGGTCGGTGCAGGCCGATCTGGCAAGTGCGTTCGACCGGGTGATGGCGCAGTTCAAGACCATCCGCGCCGAGAAGGAGGAGCACCTGCACTACCTCCAGACCACCATGCAGCACATCGCGGTGGCCGTGGTGGCGTTTCGCGCCGATGGGCGCATCGAACTCATCAACGCGGCGGCGAAGCGGCTGCTGGATGTGCCGCGCCTGACCTTCCTCGACGAACTCGCCCGCCTGAGCCCACCGCTGCTGCAGGCGATGCGCGCGATGAAAGCAGGGGATCGTACGGTGGTGCAGGTGCCGTACGGCGAGCATGACCTGCATCTGGCGCTCCAAGCCACGCAGTTCCGGCTGCGCGGCGAGCTGCACACGCTGGTCTCTTTGCACGACATCGGCAGTGAGCTGGACGAGCAAGAGCTGGATGCGTGGCAGAAGCTGACGCGCGTGCTCACGCACGAGATCATGAACTCGGCTGCGCCCATCGCTTCGCTCGCCTCCACGGCGCAGACGCTGCTCGCCGACCCCAACACCGACGCCGACGCACTCACCGACGCGCGTGATGCCCTCGCTGCCATCGAGCGCCGCAGCCAGGCGCTGATGCATTTTTCTGATTCCTACCGCAGCTTCACCACCATCGAGAAGCCATCGTTCCAAGTGGTCCAGGTGGCTGCCCTCGTTGACCCGCTGGCCACGCTGCTCCGCCGCCAGATGGCCGACGAGGGCGTGCAGTTCGCCATCGACATCATTCCGCCCACGCTCGACCTCACAGCCGACGCCGAACTCATTGAACAAGTGCTGCTCAACCTGCTCCTCAACGCGCTCGACGCCGTCCGCGGGCAGCCCGATCCGCGCATCGCTGTGCGCGCCAGCATCGATTTGCGTGGCCAGCCGCTGCTGCAAGTCAGCGATAACGGCCCTGGCATCCCCGCCGACCTTCGCGAGCGTATCTTCGTGCCGTTCTTCACGACCAAAGCCGAAGGTTCTGGGATTGGCCTCAGCTTGGCGCGGCAGATCATGCGCCTGCACGGCGGTCGCCTCACGCTCCGCTCGCAGCCGGGCGAGACCGTATTCTCGCTTCGATTTTGAGCCACGCAGGTGCCCCGTACCCACCCTCACCGCGTCGGGAAATCAGCACAAGGGGATAACGATGAACGGTGCAGGGTGCGCATGTGACTGTGCTGGGCGGAGTGGTTGAGGGGGTACCTCGTGTGCAGCCCCGTACACGTGAGTCAGATGAACAGTCTGAATGGTCAGCTTGACCCCTGACCAGGGCTCGTGCTCGCCTTTGCCGACGCGGCTACCTGCCTGCGTGACTAGTGCTCCCTCAAGCATGACGTTTTGGATTCGCGGCGCCCCTTTTGGCCTCCACCTGCGTTCCCTGCCCTCGCCATATCTACGGATATGACTGCGATCAGGCGCCTTGGTGGAAACCAAAATGGCCAGCCTCTCGGTCCGAACGTGCATGCTTGAAGCAGCACTGGGTCTGGGCGTTATTCGAGGAGTTCCACGTTCCAGTTGGTGGCTTGGATCTCGGCGTCCAGCTCACGGAGGCGCTTCGATAGGCGATCCGCTTCGCGCTGGACGTCCCGTACGTTAACGCTGCTCACAAACTTGACCTCGCTGCGGCTGTAGCGGTTACTGGTGATGGTCGCGGCCTCGGCCAGTTCGCGGTAGGCGCCGGCTTTGAGGCGCAGCACATCGCGTGTGGCCAGCGCTGCCGTGAGCGAGGTTCCCGTGGCCGTTCGTGCCTCAAGGTTTGTCCGGTTGATGCGGGCGATCAGCGCTTCGAGCGCCTGGGCATCTGTGTTCAACTCCGCGAGCAGCGTTTGCGGGTCTTCGGCGGGCGCATCGCCCTCTTGCACCTTGGCACTGCGCAGCAGCCGGGCGCGCAGTTGCGCGATGCGTTTCTGAAGGTCGGCGCGCAGGAGCAGCGCCTCGGCAAGTTTCATGATGACGGGCCCGTGTCGTGATCGAGAGGCGGCAAAGTAGCACGTGCCTGCGCCAGAGGGCAATACCCGCTATCGGCGATTGCCGTTTTCCATGTCTGAGGCGATGTACCAGCGCCCATCGCCCTCACGGCGGAGGGTGAGCGTGTACTTACCCGTGTCGGGCCCATCGGCTTGGCCCCGGTAGCCGCCGATGATGTAGCCCACATCGCCTTCGGTGGCGTATGCATACGCGCTGAGGTGGAGCGGGCCGCCGGAGTTGGCATACGCCATCGCAATGGCCGGGCGGCCCTGCACGGGCGGGTGCCCCGGCCGCAGGATGAACCCATCCTCGGTGAACAGGGCGGCCAGCGCCTCGGCATCACGCGCGCGCCATCCCGCCTCGTAGTCGCGGAGCACGCGGTCCAGCGCGTCAGGGAGGGCAATGGCGGCGATGGGATCGGCCTCGGTGGCAGGCTGGGCAGAAGCTGCAGGGAGCCATCCCGCACACAGGAAGAGGAGGGCAAAGACGCGTAGCATAGCTGGGGAGGATAGTCGATTCAGCACGGCTTGGACACCGTACAAGGCCTTGAGTTGCCTAGCCAGCGCTTTCTCCTTGCATGCGATACGGCGCCGCCGTAGCCTCCACGTTGCAAATGTAACTGTCCTGCATGAAAGCGATGGGTGAGTTGATACGGTACGTGTGGCCCTTTGTACTGCTGATGGGCGCCGTCCACAGTGTAGTGCTAGCGGCGTTGTTGTTCCGGCAGGCATCCGAGCCGCGCCGGGCGCGTCACTGCTTGGCTTGGCTGAGTCTGGCGATGGCCGTCATCCTGGCGCAATACACCCTCGGTTTATTAGAGGTCGCCTTGCCAGGTGGCGTAGGAGGCGTGCTGGGTGCCTTATGGTTCATGGTGGGCCCACTGTTCTATGGCTACGTGCGCTTCTTGCTGCCCGGCCGCGACCGCTGGGAGCCCGAGGATGCCATCCACATTGTGCCGTTTCTCTATCAGCTGGTCATGGTGGGCTGGTACTTCCGGTTAGCCCCTGAGGCGCAGGCCGATGTGATCCAGGCCATGGGCTGGATCAGGAGCGAGTACCTTGTCCTCTTCTTCCTGCAGTCGGTGGTGTATGCTGTGGCCACGGTCGGCCTCGTGCGGCGCTACGCGCGCCAGTACTGCATGGAGGCCGCAGGAGCGGCAGCTGTACACCTCGACGTCATCCAGCGCGCCCTGCTGATCTTCGTTGGCTATGTAGTCATCACAGGCGTCAACACCGTACAGCTGTTCGCGACGGGGGGCTACTGGCAGTGGCTCGACAACATCGTGCCCCTGATGCTGTCGCTGCTAGCGTGGATGCTGGGCTACATGCTCCTCCGCAACCCCGCACTGGTCATGCCCGCGCTCTCGTGGCCCGTGCAGACTACTACGCCTGCGGCACCGACGCCCGAGTTGATTGCGCACGCCAACAGCCTGCGGCATGTGATGAAGACGCAGCGCCTCTACCTCAGCGCGGACCTACGCCTGAGTGACCTCGCGGCAGCCTTGGGCATCAGCGAGCGCGTGCTTTCGCAGGTGCTGAGCGAGGCCATGGGGCAGAGCTTCTATGAGGTCGTGAACCACTACCGCGTCACGACCGTCCGGCATCGGCTGACGGACCCGTCGGCGGCGCACCTGACGCTTCTGGCCATCGCCATGGAATGTGGGTTCAGCAGCAAGGCGTCGTTCAACCGCGTCTTCAAGAAGCAGACAGGCCTCACGCCCTCGGCATACCGCACGGACGCCAAGCAGGTGAAAGGGGACGGGCGCCGCGCATCGATCGATGCCGTGGAGGTACACGTGCATGTGCCAGAGCACGTCTCATCGGCGTAAACAGGGCTCATAGCGCGTGATGAGCCCCCGTCAGCGGTGAATAAGGCGGTGGCCAGCCGTGGCTACCTGATGTTTCGAGCCTCGCCCGTGTGGGCGCTTGTCTCATTCCATCAGGTATTGATATGTCTCGTATTCGACTCCTTGCTACGGCCCTGCTTCTGTTCACTGCCCTGCCTGCGTGGGGGCAGACCGTATACCGCGTTGAAACCGTAGCCGCCCAGACAGGCATCACCGATGCGCTGGCCATAGGCCCCGATGGCGACATCTACGGCTCCGACTTTCGAGGAAGCAGAGTATACCGCGTCAATCCCGACGACGGCTCTGCCCATCGGCACTCGCAAGCTCACCAAAACCCAAACGGCCTCGCCTTCGGCCCAGATGGCACGCTGTACGTAGCGGAGTATACGGGGCAAGGCATCTTCCAGGTCAACGCCAGTAGGAGACGGAGCCGGCTCGTGGGGGCCAACACCACCGTGAGCGGCTTGCTCTACGACCACCCCGAAGGCATCCTGTACGTCACGAGCTACGACTCGAACTGGATCAAACGGATCAAGCCCGGCCGCACCACGACGTTGTTCAGCATCGCCACCGAGGGCCTGAACGGACCCGCAGGCTTGGCCCTGGACAGCCAAGGACGGCTCCACGTAGCCAACTTCAACGACGGCAAGATCCACCGCGTGGAGGACAACGGTGACCTCACGCTGCTCGCCGATGTGCCGGGCGGGATTGGGTTTCTCGCGCACGGCGGCGGGCAGTTCTTCGCCACAGGCATCGACACGCACCGCATCTATGCCATCAGCGAGAGCGGCGAGGTGACGACCATCGCCGGGAACGGCCAGTCGGTGACGCAAGATGGCGTCGGGGGCGATGCGCGCTTCAACGGCCCCAACGGCATCGTGGCCAGCGCCGCAGGGGATACGCTCTACGTCTCGGAGTTCGGGTCGAGTTCGCTGCGCCGCCTGATCCGCACAGATGCCTCTCGCGTCGATGTGGAAGACGTCCCGGTACGCACCGGGCACCTGCACACGCCGTTTCCCAACCCCGCCGAGCAGTCGACCACGGTGCAGTTTGACTTGGCCGAGGCTGGGCCCGCCGCCGTCACAGTGTACGACCTGCTTGGGCGCGAGGTGGAGCAGCTAACGACGGGCCCGCTAGCCGCAGGGACACACGTGGTAGAGCTAACAACGGCCGATTGGGTGCCGGGCTCTTACCTCGTGCGGCTAGAAGCAGGGGAATACGCTGCCACCACCCCGCTCGTCGTCGTCCGCTAGCCACACGCGGGCGCGCGGCTACAGCGTCGCCACGATGACAGCCTCCATCTCGAGGGTGTCGCGCATGGGGACGAACAGCAGCTTCGGGCGCTTGACCTCGTGTACCGTGAGCGACACGGGGAACGCCGCCACCGCCCGAAGCTGGCCCCCGCTGACGGTCACCTCCACTGGGATCGTCAGCGGGCGGCGCTGGCCGTTGAAGTCGAGCGTGCCTGCGACCTCCCACGTGCCCGTGTAGCCGTCATCCGTGGTGCTCGACGCCGTGACCGCAACGCGCTCCGAGGTAAACGTGACGTTGGGGTTCTCGGGCTCGTTCAGGAGCTTGCGCATGTTTGCGTCGCGCGTGCCGTTGCCGCTGTCGAAGCTGGCGATGGGCGCCGTAATCATGATGCGGCTGGCCGCAGGGTCGGCCGCATCATACGCAACCTCACCCGAGACCTGCTGGCTGGTGCCCCGCCAGTTGTGGGACGGGTGGCGGCCTCGGTACTCCAGCATGCTGGCCTCCGTATCCACGGTGGCCGTCTGGGCTTGGGCAGGCATTGCGCAGCACGCGAGGACGAGGGCGAAAGCAAGCAGCGACTTCATGGCAGCAGAGGCAGGTGTACAGCGCTTAAGTACCGCAAAGTGCCGTCACACACACCGTTAGCGCAACCCGCCGGACAGTTATGTTACGTCGATCAGCTTGAAGCCCTCGCCGTGGACAGTGATGATGCGCACGGTCTCGTCGCGTTTGAGCAGCTTGCGCAGCTTGGCAATGTAGACGTCCATGCTGCGGGCGTTGTAGTAGGTATCATCGCCCCAGATGTGCTCCAACGCCACGCGGCGTGGCAGCGTCCGGTTGCGGTGGGTGGCAAGCAGGTGGAGCAGCTGCGCTTCCTTGTTCGTCAGCGTCAGCGTTTCTTCGGGCGTGTGCAGGGCGCGGGCGCTCGGCTCCAAGCAGAGCTGGCCGAACTGGAGCGGCGCATCGGTAGGCGCGATCGTGGCGTTGGTCGTTGTGCGGCGCAGGATGGCCTGGATGCGCAGCAGCAGCTCTTGCATACTGAACGGCTTCGTCAGGTAATCGTCGGCGCCGGCCAGGAAGCCTTCGATGCGGTCGTCCTTCATCTGCTTTGCCGTGAGGAAGAGGATGGGCGTCTGCGCGTCCACTTCGCGGATCTGCCGGGCGAGCGTGAAGCCGTCCCGCTTGGGCATCATGACGTCGAGGATGCACAGCGCGGGCGGCGCGGCGCGGTAGCCGGCCCACGCGGCCTCGCCATCGCGGTAGAGCGTCGTCGGGTAGCCCTTCAGGTCCAGGTATTCCGAGAGGATCTGCCCGAGGTTGGGGTCGTCTTCGGCGAGGAGGATGGGCAGCGCGGCGTCAGGCATGGGCGTAGGGTAGGTAGAGGGTGAAGGTGCTGCCCCGGCCGGGCGTGCTGGTGGCGCTGACTTGCCCGCCGTGGGCGAGCGCCATCGTATGCACATAGGCCAAGCCGAGGCCGAAGCCCTTCACGTCGTGGCGGTTGCCCGTGGGCACGCGGTAGAAGCGGTCGAATACCTTGCGTAGCGCGTCGCGCTGGATGCCGATGCCGTGGTCTCGCACCGCGATCTCGACGCCCGCATCGCGGTTGCGCGTGGCGATGTGGATGGTGGGCGACTCCGGCGAATACTTGTTGGCGTTGTCCAGCAGGTTGGTGAGCATCTGCCGCAGGTGCAGCCCGTCCGCGGTGACGACGGCGGGGGCGGCGCTGAGCTCGCTGGTGAGCTGCCCGCCGCGCTGGCTGACCTGCATCGAGAAGGCGCCTTCGATCTCGCGCACGATGGTGTGCAGGTCCACGGGCTCCAGCTTGAGGCCCAGGTCGTTGCGGTCCAGCAGGGCCATCTGCAGCACCTTCTCCACCTGCGTGGCTAGCCGCTCGTTTTCGCTGGCGATCATGGCCGTGTAGCGCGTCTGCAGATCGGGCGTGTGGCGCACGCTCTCATCCTGCAAGGCCTCACAGGCCAGCGAGATGGTCGAGATCGGCGTCTTGAACTCGTGCGTCATGTTGTTGATGAAGTCAGTCTTGACCTCCGCCAGCCGCTTCTGCCGCACGATGAGGTAGAGCGCGTAGCCCAGGCAGCCGATCACAAGCAGCGCGAGCAGTCCCGAGGCCACCAGCGGGCGCACGACATCGCGCGCCAAGCGCCATGTCTCGTTGGGGAAATGCACAGCGAGCAGCTGAGGGGCGTACTCCCTGGTGATCTCCGAGTCCTCCCGTGCTAGAGATAGAAAGCCCGCGCTGCCGAGGTAGAGGAGCGGAAAACGGCGTATGGATGTCTGCACCGCCGTCGTATCGCCCACAATGGTAGACCAGGTATCATTGCGCTGGTCATAAATCCCCCACTCAAAATTCTCTGGCAGGTTGTTCTGGCGAAACTGTGCCGTGAGGACTGGCTCCAACTCGTCACGTGGCGTTGGTGTCGCCTCCATGATGTGGTCGAGATTGTCAGCGGTGACCGCCATGAGTGATTGCACAGCTTGCCTGCGAGCATCCGGGCCAGCTGCTGGGTCAGCGTTCACTAAGCGCAGCGAATCGGCGGCGACCTCGAAGCGGGCAGTGACCTCGTGCCGCAATGAGTCGAGAAGGAGGCGGCGAACCTCGATATGCTGTTCAGGACTGACTACCGTTGCCTCATCCCCATCGCTGGATTTGAACCGGATGCTGTTGCTACGCACCACGTAGCTTGCCAGCGAGTCGCGGCGCACACTGATCTCGCCCTGGGCGGTGCCCAGCTCGCGGCCAATGGCGATGACAACGGTGCTCTCGGGGTTCGACATCAGGTTGTAGACCGAGACCATGGCGGCCTGCACACGCAGGTCGAACTGCTCGCTCGCTTCGGCTAGACTCTGCCGCCAGATGTACGCCTGTAGCCCAACGACCGCCAGGGCCGCCAGCGTCATCAGGCTGATCATCCATCGGAGTTGAACTTTAGTCATAGCGGGCTGGAGCGGAATGTGCCTCACTCCTATGTGTGCCACGGCGCATGGATTCAGGCGCTTAACATCTTTTAACACGCGTTAACACCGCCGTTAACGTCTGAACAGCAGGCCTCCCCGTAGAGGGGCGCATCGGATTCACCAACACCAACCGCTGCACCTGCATCATGAAACGAACCGCTTCAACTTGCCTGATTCTCTTCCTCGCGCTCTTGACCGCGCTGCCCAGCGTGGCGCAAGAGGGCACCGTCATCTACAAGGAAACGCGCAAGCTCGAGATCGAGCTGCCGCCCGAGATGGCACATATGGCCGAACAGTTTCCCTCAGAGCGCACGGCGAACTATCAGCTGCTGTTCAACGATGTGGCCTCGCTGATGCAAAGTGCGCCAGAGGCCGAAGAAGAGGAAAACGAAGCCATTGAGCTCGCCAACGGCGATGGCACCGTGCAAATTCGCTTCGGTGGAGCCGATCAAAACGAGGACGCCACGTACATCAACTTCGACGAGCAGCAGAGCATCGAGAAGAAAGATTTCCTGGGACGCACCTTCTTGATCACGGGCGATGCGCACACGCTGCCCTGGCGCCTCACTGGCGAGCGCAGCGAGTTCCTGGGCTACGTCGCGCAGAAGGCCGTAGCCATGCGCGACACCGTGGCCATCGAAGCCTGGTTCACGCCTGAGATTCCTGTGCCAGCCGGGCCGAACTCGTACGGCGGCTTGCCCGGCCTCATCCTGGTCCTCACCGTCGACGACGGTCGCACGTCCTACGTGGCCGAAGAAGTGACGCTGGCTGCGCTGGAGGAGCCCATCGAGGCACCGAAGAAGGGCCGCAAGGTGAGTAGCGCCGAGTTCAAGGAGATTGTGGCGGAGAAGATGAAGGAGATGCAGTCCGGCGGAACAGGCACCTTCATTATTCAGCAGCAATAGGCGCCCACGAGCGCAATCACCATCGCACACGTCCACACATTGCACAAGGGAGGGAGTACCATGCACACGCGTTTTCGCCACACCCTAGCTTGCTTCGCACTCGCGCTGATGTTGGGAGGCATCGGCGCCGTGCCCAGCTTCGCCCAAAGCCGCGTTGAGGTCAGCGGCGTCATCACCGACACGACCGACGTAGGGCTGCCGGGCGCCACCGCCGTGCTCTTGCAGCAGGCGGACTCTGTGATGGTCAGCTTTGGCGTCACCAAGGGCGACGGCGCGTTCCGGCTGCGCCGGGTACCTGCGGGCGACTACCTGCTGCAGGTCACGTTCGTGGGGCTGGAGCCGCTGATGCATCCGGTCACCGTGGCCGATGCCAACGTAGACGTGGGCCGGCTGATGCTGCAAGAGGCCGTCTCGGAGATCGGCACGCTCGTCATCAGCGCCGACCGCATTCCTATGTCTATGTCGTCGGATACGCTGATCTACAATGCCGATGCGTTCGGCGCGCCACCCAATTCGAGCGTGGAGGACCTGCTCAAGCGGTTGCCCGGCATGGAGGTAGAACGCGACGGGTCGATCAAGGCGAACGGCGAGGAGGTGCAGCAGGTGCTGGTGGATGGCAAGGAGTTCTTCGGCAACGACCCGCGCATCGCCACCCGCAACCTGCCCGCCGATGCCGTGGATCAGGTGCAGGTCTTCGACAAGCAGTCGGAGATGGCCGAGTTCACGGGCGTGGACGATGGCGAGGAGGCGCGCACGCTCAACCTGAAGCTGAAAGAGGACCGGCGCAAGGGCTACTTCGGCAACGTGAGCGGCGGCTATGGGCGCGACATCGACGGCGACCGCTACGAGGGTAAGGCCAGCATCAACCGCTTCAGCCCCACCACGCAGCTCTCTTTGCTCAGCAACTTCAACAACATCAACGCCCAGGCCTTCTCGCCGATGCAGATGCTGCAGATGAGTGGCGGCCTGGAAGAGCTGGCGGCAGGCGGTGGCGGTGTCATCACTCTGGGCAACGTGGCAGGCCTGGGTGGCATGGGTGGCAGCGATGGCATCTCGAGCACGTCGATGATTGGCTTGAACGCCAACCGCGAGTTTGGCAGCAAGACCGACATCCGCAGCAGCTACTTCTACAACGGCGTGGACAACGTGCTGAACGAGACGCGCTTGCAGCGGCAGCTGGCGGGGTCGGCGATCTCGGCCGAGACGGAGCAGGTGCAGGCGCGCAACACGGAGAACGCCAATCACCGCCTCAATCTCAATGCACTGCACAAGATTGCTGACGGGCACGACGTGCGCTTCCGTGGCAACCTGAACGCGACCAACCGCAGCTCGCTGTCGAACGACACCCGCAGCACCATGGGCGCCGACGGGCTGCTCGCCAACAGCAGCACCAGCGCTTACACCTCGGACGGCAACGACTGGGGCGGCGAAGGACGGCTGACGTACCGCAAACGCTTCGGCAGCCGAGGCACCAGCCTCGTCGCCGACCTCCGCTCGCGCTTCACCACGGGCGACTCTGATGCGCGCCTCGACGCGAACAACCGCTTCTTCGAACTCGGCAACGTGCTGACCAACGAGGAACTGGCGCAGCTGCAGGAGCAGGCCAGCGACAGGCTGTCCAACCGCGCGCAGCTCTCGCTCACGCATCCGTTCACCAAGCGCCTGTCGCTGCAGCTACGCGGCGAGTACCGCACCATCAACGAGGACCGCTCCAAGACCTTCTTCGACCAAGTGGGCAGCGACCTCGTGCGGAACGACCTGCTCAGCTCCGCGCTCGACCGCACGTTTGCCTACACGCAAGGCGGGGCCGTGGCGCGGTGGAACAGCGACAAGCTCTCCGGGAGCATAGGCGCCACGCTGCAGCAGTCGCAGCTGGACGGCACGCTCGGCGATGCCAGCACGGCCATCGACCGCCAGTTCACGCACGTGCTGCCCTCGGCCTCGGTGCAGTACGCCGTCGCCGACGGGGCCAACCTGCGGGCCCGCTACCGCACCTCCACGCGCGAGCCGTCGATGCGCGAGCTGCAGCCGTTCACGGACAACACCAACCCCGTCAACCTCTACACGGGCAACCCGCAGCTGACACCCGAATACCGCCACTCGGGCAGCCTCAGCTTCAACTTCTACGACACGTTCACCTTCACCAACTTCTTCGCGTTTCTCAACGCCACGCACACCACCAACAGCATCACGCGCGCCCGCACCGTCGACGACCAGTTCCGCCAAATCAGCACGTCGTTGAACGCGGGCAGCGCATGGACGCTGAACGGCAACCTGAACTTTGGCACGCCGATTCGTCCGCTGGGCTTGCGTGTAGGCATCTCCAACAACATGGTCTACAACCGCGGCCTCGAAATCATCAACGATGCCGAGAACCAAGCCAACCTGCTCCGCAACACCGTAGGCCTGCGCCTGGAGAACCGCAACAAGGAGGTGTTTGATGTGATGGCGGGCACGCGGCTGGCGTTCAACGTCACGCGCTACTCGCTCAATCCTGGCCTCGACCAGAACTACCTCAACCGCACGTTCTACGCGAGTGCCGCCGTCGATCTCGGCAAAGGCTGGCGCATCTCGACCGAACTGGACTATCAGGCTTATGCCGAGGAGGTCTTCGGCGAAGGGCAACGCGTCGCGCTGTGGGAGGCCAAGATCTCCCGCACGATGCTGCGCGAGCGTGCCACGCTCGAACTCGTGGGCCTCGACCTGCTCGACCAGAACGTCGGCATCGACTTCCGCAACCAGCCCACGTTCATCGAGGAGACGCGCATGAACGCGCTGGGCCGCTACCTGATGCTGCGCTTTGTCTACAACCTCTCGGCGAATGGCCGCAGCGGGCAAGGCATCAGCATCTTCGGTGGGTGATGGCGTGTAGGATGCATCGTCAGCTCTGCTCTGACGTCAGGACGAGGTAGTCGTCAACGGCTGTCCCATCCAGCTTCGTAATCAGGCGATAGTGTCCCACCTGCTCGTTGCCGCGGAGGATACGCAGTCTCGTGTCGAAGTACGGGTAGTCCACGTGTGCCGGGCGGATGCAGAGGTGTATGCTGTCGAACTGCGCATGAAGCTCATCCGTAGCCCAGCCGCCGGGGAGGACATCAGCGGGATCAGCGAGCCATGCGCGGAAGCCCTCCTCGGCGCGCTCAACCAGACGATGGGTTGTGATGTGAGCATCTAGGCGCGTGAGGAGGTCATTCATGTGTCATCCAGGAGGGGACAGCGCGCCTAGCGGCTGAGCGTGATCGGCTGGCTCACTGCGAAGGTGTCTCCGGTGAGGCGCACCAGGTACAGCCCGCTCGGTCGGGTGCCAGCGTCCCAATGGTACTGGTGTGTACCGCTGCCCAGCAACCCAGCGGCCAAGACCTCTACTTCTCGGCCAAGCAGGTCGAAGACGCTGAGGCGCACATGACCCGGGCGGTCTAACTCGAAGGCAATCTGCGTGGCGGTGCTGAACGGGTTGGGATAGCTGGGGCGGAGCAGAGACCGCTCGGCCTGCTTCAGGGTGCCGGGTGTCGCCTCAGTGTTGGTGGGTTGCGGGAGTTCGTAGACGTAAATTTCGTCTTCCGTGGAGACCCACAGCCCGTGGTCCGTGGCTAGGAGCCCAGCGCCAAAGCGCTGGTGAGGCTCGTTGCTATCTGGTGTGAATCTGGCCCGCGGTACCCAGCTCGTGCCGTCGTGCTCGTA
This sequence comes from Bacteroidota bacterium, assembly GCA_038747545.1. Lineage (GTDB taxonomy): Bacteria > Bacteroidota > Rhodothermia > Rhodothermales > JBCCMF01 > JBCCMF01. The sequence goes on along the minus strand of JBCDJT010000133.1, from coordinate 782 downwards.
GGCAAGCACAGAACCTGTCATGACGCCATCCACGATATCCAGAGGAACGCCCAGAAAGATGTAGTCCCCTCGGAGTGTTACGTAGAAAGAGAACAGTACGCGGCCGGTTGTGGGGTCGGGGTTTGCACCGACAGCCGTGATTTTGGCCTCCAACGTCCAGCGCTCGCCACGCCATTCGTACACGTAAGCGGCATCACCGCTGGTGCTGGCATGCTCTCTGGCGCTAACGAGCAATCGGTCACCATCCAACGCAACTGCATTCCCAAATCCATGTACCCCTTCTGGGGAGAGTCTGTCGACTTGGCGCCACATTTCACCATTCCACTCGAAGATATCAACAGCTCCTCCTCCAAGTGTGTAGGGTGATGCATCAGTGGGATCGGCTCTGACATGGCCGATGAAGGCATAGTTGCCGCGAACTGCTACAGAGCTTGCGAAGCCTTTGTAATTAGGAATGCCTGTAGTATCCGCAGGCAGTTTAGCCGTTTCGGTCCATGTCTCGCCATTCCAATCGAAGACATAGGCAGCATAGACTTGGTGGATGGTAGGTGGGCTAAAGCCAGGCGCAGCAGCGACTAGCAACCTGTCGCCATCTAAGGCCAGGTCAGTGCCAAATGCACGGTAGTAATCGATGTCGCTAGCCTCACTACACGACAAAAAAGGATCAGTCAGCCAGCGAAGCTACTTTGGATGGTAACCACACCTTCCTAGCTACTTCACCGCTGACTGTCCATGACCGAGTCTACTGCCTTGCTGCCGCTTCTGCAACACCACTTGCCCTA
>JBCDJT010000132.1:0-14265 GCA_038747545.1 Bacteroidota bacterium | reverse complement strand
CTACGCAGCATCCCGACGAGATTCGCCAACGTCTGCTGGAGCAACTGACCGCCCCCGTACGCTGGTCGCAAACGCTGCAGGCCATGCATGCCGATGGCGCTGAGGCCTTCACCGAAGTCGGTACGGGCAAAGTGCTCTCTGGGCTTGCCCGCCGAACCCTCGGCCGCGAGATTAGCGTGGCGCAAGCCGGGACCGCCAAGAACCTGGCCTAGCGCAGGCCTCATACGACCTGCGACCTTCTGACCTGAGACTACAACACATCATGATCCTCGACTTCACCGATCAGTCTGTCCTCGTAACCGGTGGCACCCGTGGCATCGGCCGCGCCATCGTAGAAGCGTTCGCCAAGGCAGGCGCCAAGGTGGCCTTCACCTACCGCTCCTCCGACGCAGCTGCGGAGGAACTGAAGACGGCCCTCGAAGCCAGCGGCACCGAGGTGCTACTGTTCAAGGGGGATGCCGCCAGCATGGCGTCTGCCGAGTCCACTGTGAAGGGCGTGCTCGACGCGTGGGGTCGCATCGACGTGCTGGTCAACAACGCGGGCATCACGAAGGACGGGTTGATGCTGCGCATGAGCGAGGCCGATTGGGATGCTGTTATCGAGACGAACCTGAAGAGCGTCTTCAACTTTTCGAAGCTGTGCTACCGTCCTATGATGAAGCAGCGCGGCGGTAAGATCGTCAACATCTCGTCGGTGGTGGGCGTGGCCGGAAACGCAGGCCAGACCAACTACGCCGCCTCGAAGGCGGGCATCATCGGCTTCTCGAAGAGCCTTGCCCTCGAACTCAGCAAGCGCGGCGTCACGGTGAACGTAGTCGCCCCTGGGTACGTCACGACCGACATGACCGCCGAACTCAACGAGAAGGCGACGGAAGCTATGCTCGGTACGATCCCGCTCGGCCGCCCTGCCACTGTCGATGACATCGCCGCCTCGGTGCTGTTCCTCTCCTCGTCTGCGGCCGACTACATCACCGGGCAAGTACTGAATGTGAACGGCGGGATGCTGATGTAAGCGCCCCGCCCGTCAGCGAATTAAGCGCCATTTCAGCCTGATGCACCATGACGCCGGAGCAGTCTGTCATCGAGATGAAGAATCTCGGGTCCAAGATGGCGGCTTGGCTAGGCGCGCTGCATATTCACACACGCGGTGACCTAGAGCGTGTGGGCGCGGTGCTGGCGTACAAGATGCTTCGGCACCATCGGCCGGGCGTGACGGTGCTGGCCCTGTATGCCCTCCATGGTGCGCTGCAGGACCGCCACTGGAACAGCTTGTCTGCCGGAGAGAAAGCCCAACTCAAGGCGCAGGCCAGCGGCACACTGCACGTGGGGTGAGCCAAGACATGCCGATCTACCTGTTAAGTTCAAGTGCCGACGGTTGGACCGCCCTGGGGTAGCACTGTATATTAGCACCTGACCGGAATCGGGACGTGGCGCAGTCCGGTAGCGCACTTGCATGGGGTGCAAGGGGTCGTGGGTTCAAATCCCGCCGTCCCGACCAATCGAAGCCTGAAATCAGTTGATGCTGGATTCAGGCTTTCGTTTTTTGATGCGTAGCGCACCCGTTGTCCGTTACCGTTCCACAGGTTTTCCGTCGTCTATGCCGCGCCGTAAAGCAGCTGCCGAGTTTGCGCAGGACCTCAAGGCCATCCGGGAGAAGCACGCCGTTCCCCTCCACGAGGTGCAAGACCGTACCAAGGTGCCGCTCGACGTGCTGGAACGCTTTGAGGCCAATCTGCTCATCGACAACCAGCACCACAACCGTGTCTACATCCGCGCCTTGGTGCGGTCCTACGTCGGGGTGCTGAAGCTAGACGAAGAGCACACGCTAGACGCCCTGGACATGGTGCTGGAGGGCGAGTACAAGCGCGAGTTGGCTGTAGCACACCTCGGGTTGAAGAAGCCGAAGGTTGACCCACCGGCGCCGAAGCCGAAAGCGGCGGCGTCCCCGGCAGCAGCTTCGGCTGCTGTCGCTAAGCCAGCACCCAAGACGCCACCACCTCCGGCACCCAAAGCGCCAAAAAGCGCGTCGCCTCCCCCAAAACCGAACCGCAGGGTTGGGCAGGCAGCACCCAAGGAATCCGAAGGCGCCCCGCCACTGCCATGGGCCGCAATATTGGCGGGGGTGGTTGTCCTCGCGTTGGCCGCGGCTGTGGCCTTTTGGGCGTTGAACCGCGGTGAACCTGCCGATGCCGACCCGCCTGCTGCACAAGCCGAAGAACAAGCTGCGGTGGAAGACCTACCCCCTCCGCCGCCTGAGCCAGCTGCTGTTGGAGAAGCCATCGACGTACGCATCATCGCCCAGCCCGGGCCCGTGCAAGGCATCCGCCTCACGGCCGACGCCGACGCCCGCCGTCCCTATTGGATGGAGCCCGACAGCGTGCGGGTGGTTACCGTCCAAGAGCGGCTTATCATCGAAGACCAGTGGGGGCGCTTCCGGCTCGAGGTAGAGGGGTATGCCTACCCGACTGCGCCTGCCGTGCGCGACGAGCGCAACCGCATCGTGCTGACCAAGCCGAGCGTGCAGGCTTTCCTCGATTCCGTGAGTGTTCGCTGAGCTATGCCCGAAGCCACTGCCGTGCTGCTGCGCGCTACCCGTGATGCCTTGGCGGAGGTGCGTTCGCTTTTCTTTGCGTCGTGGTCTGCAGACGAAGCCGCCGCGCTTGTACCTACGTTGGTTGGCGTGCTGAACGCCCACGCCCATCAGTATTACGTGCTGGATGCGCCCGTCATCACAGACGGCGAATACGACGAGCTGATCCATGCGCTTCGCGGCCTAGAAGAGCGCTTCCCCCATCTCCAGCAGCCCGACTCGCCGACGCAGCGCGTAGGCGGAACGCCACTCGATGCCTTCGAGAAGGTAGCGCATCCCGTACCGCTGCTCTCGCTCTCCAACGCCTTCGGCGCCGACGACCTGCGCGCGTGGTACGAGCGATGCCTGCGCGGCCTGGATGCCGCTGGGCCCGTGCCCGTCACGGCAGAGCTGAAGATCGACGGCCTGGCCGTGGCGCTCACCTATGCCGAGGGGCAGCTGGTGCAAGCGGCCACGCGGGGCAACGGGGTGCAGGGCGAAAACATCACGCACAACGTCCGAACTATTGGTGCTATCCCGCTGCGCATCCCGGTGGCGGTAGATGCCGCGGTCGAGGCGCCCGAGCGCATCGAGGCACGGGGCGAGGTCTACATGCGCAAGAGCGGGCTGGAGGCGCTGAACGCGCGCCTCGCCGAGACCAACGACAAGCCCTTCGCCAACCCACGCAACGCGGCAGCCGGTAGCCTCCGCCAACTCGACCCCGCCATTACGGCGCAGCGCCCGCTCGACTTTTTCTGCTACGGCATCGGCCCGACGACAGCTGCAGCACCCGACGGGCAACACGCGCAGCTCCGATGGCTCGCCGACCTCGGCTTTCCGGCCAACCCCGAGACGCAGCGGTTCGACGCCATCGACGAGGTGATCGCGTTCTGCGAGGCCTGGACCGAGAAGCGCGACGACCTGGACTACGAGATCGACGGTGTAGTGGTCAAGATTGATCGCGTCGCCGATCAAGAGGCGCTGGGCTTCATCTCAAGCGCGCCGCGCTGGGCCATCGCGTACAAGTTTCCTGCCCGCGAGGCGACAACGACGCTATTGGACATTAAAGTCAATGTGGGACGGACGGGGGTCATCAAGCCCGAGGCCGTGCTCGCCCCGGTGCAGATTGGCGGCGTGACGGTCTCGCAGGCGACGCTGCACAACGAGGACTACATCACCAGTCGCGACATCCGCATCGGCGACACGGTCGTGGTCAAGCGTGCAGGCGATGTCATCCCCGCCGTGGTTGGGCCTGTAGTGGCTGCGCGGACGGGGGAGGAGCAGGTGTGGCGCATGCCCACGCACTGCCCGGCGTGTGGCTCGCCGCTGGTGCGCTTGCCGGGCGAGGCCGACTGGTACTGCATCTCGAACGAGTGCCCAGCGCAGTTCATCCGCCTGCTCGAACACTATGCGGGGCGCAGCGCGATGGACATCGACGGGCTGGGCTCGAAGCTGGCCGTCATCCTGGCCGAAGCCGGGCTGGTGAAGGAACTGCCCGACCTGTACCGCCTCGACCGCGACACGCTGGCTGCCATGGAGCGCTTTGCGGAGAAGAAGGCCGACAACCTGCTGGCAGGCATCGCCGACTCGAAGAACCGCCCGCTGAGCAGGCTGCTGTTTGGGCTGGGTATCCGGCATGTGGGTAAGGACGCCGCAGAGCGGCTGGCGGCGCAGTTCGCCTCGATGGCTGCGCTGGCAGAGGCCGAGCAAGAGACGCTGGAAGCCATCGACGGTATCGGGCCAATCACGGCGCAGAGCGTCTTCGACTGGTTCCGCCGCGACCAGAACACACACTTGTGGCACGCTCTTCGCGACCTGGGCGTCAACACCGAGCAGTGGCCTGAGGAAGCCGCCGCTGAGGTCGTCGAGGCCGAAGGCGTTGCGGGCAAAACATTCGTGCTGACGGGCACGCTGCCCACCATGGGCCGCAAAGACGCCGCCAGTATGATCAAGCGTCACGGCGGCAAGGTTACGGGCAGCGTCAGCAAGAAAACCGACTACGTGGTCGCTGGCGAAAACGCAGGCTCGAAGCTGACCAAGGCAAACGAACTGGGCATCGCCGTGTTGAGCGAAGCCGACTTGCTGGAGCTGTTGCCTGCGAAATAGGGACCACCGCCTCGCTGGCGGCACCCGGCGCCCATTGCCGTGGCACCTTGGCCATCAAGCGACCCAGCCGTCACCGCTAGGGTCTGGCTCCGAGGCGGCGTGTGTCTCGGGGCGCCACGAGTAGGCGTAGTTCGCGTCTTCGTGAGCCAGCGCCACCGACGTCAGCTTCAGCGGGTGGAACGTGTCCACCATCACCGCCAACTCCGCCGTGCCTTCCTTCCCAATCGACGCCTCAACAGTGCCCGGATGCGGACCATGCGGAATGCCGCCGGGATGCAGCGTGAACGAGCCGCGGTCGATGCCCTTGCGGCTCATGAAGTCGCCCTCGGCATAGAAGAGGACTTCGTCGGAGTCGATGTTGGAGTGGTTGTACGGCGCCGGGATGGCTTGGGGGTGGTAGTCGTACTTGCGCGGCACGAACGAGCACACCACGAAGTTGCGCCCCGTAAACATCTGGTGTACCGGCGGCGGCTGATGCACGCGCCCGGTAATGGGCTCAAAGTCGTGGATCGAGATGGCGTAGGGGTACATGTAGCCGTCCCAGCCGACGACGTCGAACGGGTGGTGGCGCAGGTGGTAGCTGTGCAGCCAGCCGTGCTTGGCGATGCGCACCTCGAAGTCGCCCGTCTCGTCGTAGGTCAGCAGCTCTGTAGGGGGGCGCACGTCGCGCTCGCAGAAGGGGCTGTGCTCCAACAGCTGGCCATGGGTGTTCATGTAGCGCTTCGGAAACCGCACCTCAGACATCGACTCGATGACCAGCAGCCGCGGGTCGGTGCCCTGCTCAAAACGCCAGCGGTGGGTGATGGTGCGCGGCACGTGTACATAGTCGCCCTGCGCAAACGGCACTACGCCATGCGTAGACTCCAGGCGCCCTTCGCCCTGGTGAACGTAGACCAACTCGTCGGCCACGGCGTTGCGGTAGAAGTAGTCCATCGCCTCCGTGGGGCGCGCAATCGCCAGCCGGACATCGCTGTTGCCCATGATATACTGCCGCCCGCTCAGCCAGTCGCCGCCCTGCTGCACGTCGGCGCCCTTAATGTGCCTGTGTTGCAGGAAGTCCTGGTCGGCGTAGGTGACGTGGTACGGCCGCCGCTCGCCAATGCGGTCCACGAGCGTGGGCGGGTGCAGGTGGTACACAATCGACGAGATGCCGCTGAAGCCTTCAGCGCCGACTACTTCCTCCGAGTGGAGCGAACCGTCGGGCTTGCGGAACTGCGTATGCCGTTTCTGCGGCAGTTGACCCAGGCGAACGTAGTGTGGCATGGCGGTAGCAATTCAAGCAGGTGAACGATGAAAACAAGATACGCCGGAAGCAGCCGAGGCGTACGAGAGCGTCCGCCTCCATCCCCCGGTACTACGCCCAACGACGATAGAAGGCGCTGTGTTGGAGGATCGTCGCCCCCAAGACCCAAAGCGCGAAGCGCGTCCCAAGACCGAACGTGCGCGGCCGAAGCGACGAACGAAGCGAGCCATCCCGCTACCCGCGAACGTCACAGGTTGCCGCGCCGGGCTTGCTCGCGCTCGATAGCCTCGAAGAGCGCCTTGAAGTTGCCCTTGCCGAACGACCGCGCGCCTTTGCGCTGGATGATTTCGTAGAACAGCGTGGGCCGGTCTTGCATCGGCTGGGTGAAGATCTGCAGCAGGTACCCCTCGTCGTCGCGGTCTACCAAGATGCCTAGCTCCCGCAGGGCCATCAGGTCTTCTTCGATGCGGCCCACCCGGTCGAGGAGTTCGTCGTAATACATGCCGGGCACGCGCAAGAAGTTGATGCCGCGGCTGCGTAGCGCTGAGACCGTAGCCACGATGTTGTCCGTGGCGATGGCGATGTGCTGGACGCCAGCGCCGCCGTGGTACTCCAGGTACTCGTCGATCTGGCTTTTCTTGAGGCCAGTAGCAGGCTCGTTGATAGGGAATTTGATGCGCTCGTTGCCGTTCGACATCACCTTAGACATCAACGCCGTGTATTTCGTCGAAATGTCGGTGTCGTCGAAGGAGACCAACTGCTTGAATCCCATCACGTCGGCGTAGAAGTCGACATAGCGGTTCATGGCGCCCAACTCCACGTTGCCTACCACGTGGTCTACGTACTTGAGCCCGATGGGCATGGGCTGTGCAAAGGTGGGCTCTATCGACTGGAAGCCCGGCATAAAGACGCCGTCGTAGTCGCGCCGCTCTACAAAGCTGTGGATGACGTCGCCGTAGGTGGCGATGGAGGCGCGCACCACGCGGCCCAGTTTGTCCTCCAGCACCTCGGGCGGGCGCACGCTGGTGGCCCCCCGTGCAATTGCACCTTCATAGGCAGCACGGGCGTCGTCCACCCACAGCGCCACGTCGCGCACAAAGTCGCCATGCTGCCGCACCTGCGTGGCGATGGGGTGATCGGGCGTGAGGGGTGCGGTGAGGACGAATCGGATCTTGCCTTGCACGAGCACGACGCTGGTGGTGTCGCGCGCGCCCGTCTCCAGGCCTCGGTAGGCGATGGGCCTGAACCCAAAGGCATGCTGGTAAAAATGCGCCGCTTGCTTGGCGTTACCGACGTAGAATTCGATGTAGTCTGTGCCGTTGATGGGCAGTACATCAACAGCTGGTGCCTGAGCAGCAGCAACGAGCGTGTTCATGACGGCAAAATTATGTATTTAGAGGACTGGAAGGGCTTCCGGGAAATGGGAAAACACCCCAACGACGCCGTACGTTCCGTGCGCCTCCCTGTCATTGTCAAGGTTCGTATGAAGAAGTGGACCCGCCTCGGGACCGAGCTGGTGCTCGACAATCGTTGGATGCGCGTGCGCCGCGATGCCCTCCGCTCGCCCGAAGGCTATGAGCTCGACGATTTCTATGTGGTCGAGTACCCCAGCTATGTTTCGGTGTTGTGCCAGACACATCAGGGCGAGGTTGTGCTGGTAGAGCAGTATCGGAATGGCATAGGGCACGTGACGTGGGAGTGCCCCTCGGGCATGATTGACCCGGGAGAGGACGCCTTCGAGGCCGCGCAACGCGAGCTGCTGGAGGAGACGGGCTACCGTGCCGACACCTGGTATCACATGGGCAGCTTGGCCCCTGAACCCAGCAAAGCTGATGTGTGGGCGCACCTGTTTGTGGCCACCGATGCTGTGCGTGTGCAAGACGCAGTGCTAGATGCGCAAGAGGAACTGCGCGTCCATCGCGTCACTCCCGGCGACTTCATCGCGCAGGCCGGCCGACCGCCCTTTGTTCACGGCATGCATGTAGCCTTGCTCTTTTGGGCCCTACACATGGGCATGATAAAAAATTAGCATACCTGTAACCTGCTGCCTTCGCCTGCGTTGAGGGCTTCGTCTGTTTCATCTGCATTGTGCTACAGTGCCCCGAATCGTTGGCTTTGGCTGCTGTCTGTTCATGCTCGGCTTGGGGGCATGCTCAACGCCCGCTGACTACCGCGCCCAATTGAACATAGAGCGCCAGGGGTGGGACACGCTGCACGTCCATCTCGATGTGTTTGATGATGCCGCCTTTGGTGAAGCCCCCGTCCCCGACAGCCTCCAGGGGGTGCGCTACTGGGCCCTCAACGCCCAGCAAGACACCCTCGCTACAACCACCGACAGCCTGCTGGTCATCGCGGATGCCGATCTCGGCAGCTATGCGCGCATCCTCGTGGAGGCCTGTGCTGCCATCGGCGAGGCGGCAGTATGCGAGCAGCAAGCCGTCACGGCATCGCCCAAGCGCTCTGCCTCTACGCTCGACCTCGACTATCCCGGCAGTCGGGGGTACGAAGGGGGACGGTACACGGTGCAAGTAGCCCGTGAACGGCAGGTGTTTGGCACGGATAGCCTGTGGGAAGCCCTGCCCCGGACGGCAGCGCTCAACGGCTACCTGGAGTTCTACATCGAGGGCCGCAAAGACGAGAGCACGGTCACTGTGCCTATCCGTCGCTTCGGGCGGCAGACGGCGTTCCGCGTCGACCAACTCGATGGGTATACGGACTTCGAGTTCTTCCTGCGCTCCGCACTCCTCGACGAGAGCCGCGCAGAGGTAGGCGTAGATGTCTACGTAGGCGCGGGCGACCAGCCGTCGTGGCTAGAGACGGTCGTGGCTGAGGTCAAGATCAAGACCGAAGAGGAGCGTGCCGATGAGGTGATGTACTTCGTGCAACAGGCCGCGGCGCAACTCAGCAGCCGCCTCTCCGACCGCCAACCCCGCGTGACGGCGTACATCGACGCGTGGGTATACGACCCCGAGACGAAGCTCTACGAAGTCGAAGTAGAGGTCTTGTGGCGCGAGCGGCGCGAGTACGTGGTGCAAGGCGTGCTGCGCGTGCTAGAGTCGGGCAACGGAGCGAGCTTCGAGTACTACCGCGGCAACCGCCGTGGCAACAGCCGCTGGAACGACCGCATCGACCGCGACACGCACCAGATGGGCACGCTGGCGCTCCGCGAGGAGGAGCAAGACGACGACGTAAGCTGAACGGTGTCAGCGCGCCGCGATGTGGCTAACCAGCGCCTTGGTCAGCGCGGTCAGGTTGGGCTCGGCTTCTGCCGCCGCCGCCAGGACATCTTGGATAGACACAGGCTCAAGCGCGTCGGGGAAACACTCGTCCGTCACCACCGAGAGTGCCAGCACGCGTAGCCCCATGTGGCGCGCCACAATCACCTCGGGCACCGTGCTCATGCCGACCACATCGGCCCCAATGAGCCGCAGAAACCGGTATTCTGCTTTGGTCTCCAAGTTGGGGCCTGTCACGGACACATAGACGCCTTGCTGCAGCTTGATGCCTAGGTCAAGGGCAAGCCGCTCGGCCGTATTGCGCAGCGCTACATCGTACGGCTCGCTCATGTCGGGAAAGCGCGGTCCCCAAGCATCTACGTTCGGCCCCTCCAGCGGATTGACGCCTTGCAGGTTGATATGGTCGGTCGTCAGCATGAGGTCGCCCCGCCGAAACAAGGGGTTCATGCCGCCGGCCGCGTTAGAGATCAGCACCGTGTCGATGCCGAACGCGCCGAAGACGCGGATCGGGAAAGTGATCTCTTGGGCCGAGTAGCCTTCGTACAAGTGGAAGCGCCCTTGCATGGCCAATACAGGTACACCGCCCAGGTGGCCAACGAGCAGCCGCCCGTGGTGGGACTCCACCGTGGAGAGGGGGAAGTGCGGCAGCGTCTCGTAGTCTAGGCTTACGGCAATGTCTATTTCCTCAGCCAGCGCACCCAAGCCTGTGCCAAGCACAATGCCGATAACAGGGCGCAGGTCGGTTTGCGCGTGGAGATGAGCCACCGCTGCGGCGACTTGCTCGGGATAGGAAGGGGACTGGGCCACGAAAGTGCGGGATCATTGTGGAGGGCAGAACAGCAAGGCATGCAGGGCAGCCTCAGCGAAGCATTACAGGTCTTCCAGAATCCGCTGGATCTTTTCGATTTCCTCAAGCGAAGCGGTCACACGCGGCTGATCGGGCTTGCCAGGTGAAGAGGGAGGCGAGGCCGCAAACACGGAGCGCTTGACCCATGGTTTGGGGGCCTCTGGCGTTGGGGCTACCTCGGGTGCTGGCGCGGCGTCGGGCTGCGCAGCGGGGGCTTCGGCAACACTGTCGGCGACAGGTGCGGCACTGGGGACTTCGGAGGGCGTCTCAGCCAGGGCCGGCGTCTCGGCAGCAGGTGTCGCCTCGGCAGGCTGCGGCTCGGGGACTACATGGGCGGGCTCAGTCTCTACAGGAGCAGGAGTAGGTGGAGGCGCTGGCACTGGGAGAACAGGATCAGGCAGGGCCTCGGCTTCGGCATCAATGACTTCTGGTGCAGCTTCCGCAGGCTGGGGCGGAGGAGGCGGCACAGCTGCGGCGCCTTCGGTGAGTGCATATGCTGGGGCGCCCCGTGAGGCCTCTACGCGTGCTTGGTCGGAAGGCAGCAGCTTGATGAAGCCGATAGGGTCGTCGCCTTCGTAGTGCGCCAGCACTTCCATCTCGGAGAGGAGGAAGGCCCGCAGGCGCGCCACGATCTCGTTGCGGCGGTTGCTGAGGTTGGCCGCTTCGGCCTTGAGCTGGTGGCGGGAGATCTCGGCTTGCCGCGTGATCTCGCTGGCCCGCTGCTCGGCATCGTCAATGATCATCTGCGCGCGCTGCTCCGCGCTGTCGATGGCGCGACGCGTGCTCTCACGGGCAATTTGTAGGGCCTCTTGCAGCGCTTCCTCCACGCGCTCGTAGTGGGCGAGCTTGTTCTTGAGGTTGTTGATTTCCTCCTCATGGCGGCGTTGCTCTTCCTGCACCTCGGACCATTGCGTGGCCATCATCTGAAGGAAAGCCTGGACTTCGGTGGGGTCGTAGCCCCGGAAGCCTTTCGAGAAATCTTGTTTGCGGATGTCGAGCGGCGAGAGGCGCATGGAGTCGGCAGCGGCAGGTGAGATGAATAGGCAAGATACGGCGGAATGGGCACGGCGGTAGCCTCAAAAACGCCCAACACCAGCGTATACAAAGAGATCCGCGGGGCCACAGTACGGGGCTTTTCCCTGCAGTATCAGTGGAGCAACCGCGCTATATTCTAGGCCACCTCATGATCGACTTTTCCGCCAAGCGCCCACGGTGATCACCCTGAAGGAGCGGCTTAGGCGGCGTTACCCTCTTGCGAGACCGTGCGAGCGCGTATGCGTATCCATATCATGGCTGCCGATGCCAATGCTGTGGCTCCTGCCTGCAGCGCCATGCGGGCGGTGGGGTATACCGTTACGCACAGCATGCCGGATGCGCCACCGCCGCATGCCAACGTGTACATCTGGCACAACCCACCGGCGCTACCTCGGCAACTGCCGTGGACGGACGGGTGGAGCGTCGCGTTCATCGACGGGGCAGCGTGGCAGGCTTCGCCCGGCGCCTCCCCACCAGCCAAGTGGGCCAAGGTATTCGATGACCTGCGCCTGGAGCCGCTAACGCCTGAGACGGTGCAGGCACAGCTGCCATTCTGGCAAGCGCGTGTGCTAGAGCGCCAGGCCTACGTGGAGCAGCTCGCCATTGAGCAAGCCGTTATCGACGCTGTGGGCGATGGCATCGTGTTGCTCGATGAGTTTTTGAACATCACGGCGCTGAATCACGCAGCAGAGGTCATTTTCCAAGCTACCACCAAGACGATGGCGGGGGAGTCTTTCTCCGAACTACTGCCGCAGACGCAGTGGGTACTCTTCAAGCAGCACCTCGCTGCCATGGAAGATCAGCCGCCGGGCCAGCATATCGAGCTGGTAGGCCGCCGTACCGATGGGCATACGTTTCCCTTCGATTTATTGCTCACACGCATCCGCGTGCATGGCACCATCATCAACATTCTGTCGGTGCGCGACGTGAGCGAGCAGCTGGCCCTGGAGCAAGAGGTGCTGCGCGCCAGCGAAAACGAGCGGCAACGCATCGGGCAAGACCTACACGACGGCCTCGGGCAGATGCTCACGGGCATTGGCCTCATCACCCGTAACTTGGCGCATCAGCGGCGGGCGCAAGGGCACATCCAGCCCGAGCAGTTGGACGACATCACCCAGCTCATCACCCAAGCCGATCAGCAAGCCCGCATGCTCTCGCGTGGGCTGATGCCCGTTGACCTAGAGGCGTTTGGCCTCGTCACCGCCCTCGACCGCCTCGCCCAAAAATCGACCGACTTGCTCGGGATCGACTGTGAGTTTGTGTCAGAGGGCTTCCCCGAAGTGGATGATGGCCCGCTCTCGACGCACTTGTACCGCATCGCGCAAGAAGCCGTAAACAACGCCGTGAAACATGGCATGGCCATCCACGTGGTGGTGCGGCTGTGCGTCACCGATGCCGACCTCACCCTCGACATCCTCGATAACGGTATCGGCTATACCGAAAAACCACTTGCTGAACGCGGGTCCGGTGTGCGTATTATGCAACACCGCGCACGTGTGCTAGGGGGGACCCTCGAAATCCACCGCCGCGCCGAAGGAGGGACCGCCATCCAATGCCATATCCCGTTCGTCAACCCGCTGACCCAACCAGAGTAGCACAACGCCTATGCACCGCATCTATCTCGTAGACGACCATCCGCTCATGCGCCAGGGCTTGGCGCTCACCATCAACACCCACCCCGACTTCGAGGTGGTGGGGCAGGCGGCATCAGCCGAGGAAGCCCTGGACAACCTCGCCGACGCGAATCCAGACGTGGCGATTCTCGACATCTCGCTGCCTGGAATGAGTGGGCTGGAGCTGGCCAAACATATCAATGCCATGAATACGAAGATGCCTGTGCTCGTGGTCTCGCGGCACGATGAGGCGCTGTATGCTGAGCGTGTCATCCGCGCCGGGGCACGCGGCTACGTGATGAAGATGGAGGCAGGGGATGTCATCATTGAAGCGCTGCAGAAAGTGCTGGCGGGGGGCGTGTATGTCAGCGAGGAGATCCACAACCGCCTGCTGATGGGCATGCTCAGTGGCCGCAAGCCCGGTATCCTGTCTCCACTGGATGAGCTGTCGGACCGCGAGTTGGAGGTGTTCGAGCTTACCGGGCAAGGGCACAACACGCGCATCATCGCTGAGCGCTTGCACCTGTCTGTGAAAACGGTGGAGTCGTACCGCAGCCGCATCAAGGAGAAGCTGAACCTGAGCACGGCTACCGAGCTGATGCAGCGCGCCGTGCAGTACGTGGAGAAGCAGAAGTAGGCGTCACGGCCCAAGCAGGTAGGTGAGGACGTGCCGCATCAGCATGTGCCGCATCTGCTGATCGGGCACGGCTTCGAAGGGGAAGCCAAGGGTGAGGGCGCGGTGGCTGCCGCGAAACGCTACGCCCGCGCTCTTTGTGTTCTCCGCATAGCGGAAGACGGTCTGGGCTGGCGAGCCGCTAGCGGGTTCAAGGGCGTCGGGTGCTTCCACGCGGTACAGGTGCGGGCCGCGCGTTACGTTGTAGCGAAGCGCCGTACCAGCAGGCACGACGGCACCGCCTACGGCAACGACCTCGCCTGTCTGTGCCGCATGGTTGGTGCGGTGCTGAATGTGAAGCACCTCGGTGGCGAAGGCATGCGCTGGGTCGTTCGCGGGGCGCCCCTCAAGCAAATCGGTGCTGATGTAGGCGCCAGAGACAAACAGCCGCCCTCCCGACTGGGCGTAGCTGCGTAGCGCGTTCTGCATGGCCAGCGGGATGGCCTCGAACGCAGGAGGACGGGTGGGCTTGGGCCAGGGCGTGCGCTTCTCCTCGCCCAGCAGCAGGTCGACGGCGGCGTAGCTGGTGAGGTTGACTTGGCCTGCCATCACGGCCTCGTCGCTGGCCGAGGCAAAGCTGTACCCCGCCGCCAGGATGGCATCGCCGTGGAGCTGCACGAAGTCTTTGGTGTTGCCTGCTATGCGCGTCGTCTCGTGCGTGCCATGGCTGGCTCCGTGGCCAGGCGCGTCGTCGTCCTGCCACTCGGAGAACATATCGAAGTCGTACTGCGCGCCAATGTAGTGGAAGTCGAGGCCGTCGGGCACGCCTTCGTCCCACCAGTCGGCGAAGCCCCGCTGGCTGCCCGCCTCCAGCCGTGCCGGCCCGCTCACGCGGTCGAAGCCGTTCACGACGAGCACAGGCGGCGGGGCTTCGCCGACTGGTGGGACGAAGGCGTGCCCGACGGCCTCGACTTCCACTACATTGGCGCGCAGTACGACTTCG
>JBCDJT010000131.1:0-14373 GCA_038747545.1 Bacteroidota bacterium | reverse complement strand
TCACTTTCGTCGTCGCGGTGATGACAACTTTGAGGTAGAGTGACCGGCATGTTTGCCGGTGGAGTGCCTTTCAGGCCGCATGAGAAACCCACCAGCTTTCAGCTGGTGGTCGTTTAGTTTGATGGCACCAAAACGAACCAAAAGTGCTTGTCGATCTCGAAACGCGCAGCGGATGGCCCGGCGCACAATCCCACACCTAGCGAGCCGCATGACTGGCGATGTTCTCATGCGTTACTGCTGTTGCTCGCTAGCTGAACGCGCCCATCCGCTCTTCCCACCGCGCTCCTGTCAGCGAGATCGACGGTGGCGACTCGCTGTGCTCGATGGTCTGGATACCTCGACGAAGCGCACACCCTTTTCTCTACCTCGGAGACCTCCCAACGCGTCCCTTCTCCTAGGGAGGAGAGGGACAGGGTGAGGTCCGAAAGCAGAGAACGCCGCCGCTGTTTTATCGGAGTCCGCGCCCAGCTAAATCCTGCCTCTGTCATTGCAGCAAGCCTCTGGCTGTAGTATGCTGCACATGCCTCTGTGCCCTTCATCCATCCTGCCCGTTCTGCGCAATGACTCCTGAAGAACACACAGCAAAATTGGCGACAGGCGTTCTCATGGAACTGTTCAGACAGGGACTCACTGGCGCTGACAAACTGGCAAAATGGGTTGGAGAGAAGGTAGGCGAGCACGACCCGCTCGGCTTCGCTGTTAAGCGGTACGGCGAACGTATGCTTGAGCATCACAACCAGATGCAAATATTTGGTCAGACCAAACCGAGGCCTCTCTCCGACATCGTTGTGGACGTAGAGATCCTAGAACAGCCGAATTACCTGACCTATTTCACGCCCGAGGAGCTACAAGAAAGACTGGGGGCAGACGAGCGGCATCTCGGCAGACGGAGTAATCCCAAGCCAGGTCAACAGGTCATCGAGGACACGCCCAAACTTACCGTTCTGGGCAAACCGGGTGCGGGCAAGACTACATTGCTCAAGTGGACTATGGTGCAGGCCTTGCAAGGTACACTGGCGTTTAACGCCGTGCCCATCTTTGTCCCGCTGAAGGAATGGGCGGACAAAGGCATTACGCTGTTGGCTTACATCGTCGATCAGTTCCGCATGTGTGGTCTGCCTGAGCCACAGGCTATGATTAAGCACATGCTGAAGCAGGGCAAGTGTCTAGTCCTATTCGATGGATATGATGAGGTGCCTAACGGTGATAAAGAAGCCATCTATCAACTCCAGGACTTCGTAAAGGCATATCCCACCAATCGATATCTCCTCAGCTGCCGCATCGCTGCAAACCACCAAACGTTTGTAGGCTTTCAGTTAGTTGAGGTGGCTGACTTCTCAGATGATCAGATTCAAGCGTTCATTCGGCGCTGGTTCAAGGATGAGAAGCAGGCTGAAAGCTGTTGGATACAGCTCAAAGAGCGCCCTAGCGTAAAAGAGCTGGCGTCCACGCCACTGCTGCTCACGATGCTGTGCCTACGTTTTGATAAGGGCGGCGCGTTTACTGAAAACCGCGCGGAACTGTATGAGCGTTCGGTGAGAGCCTTGCTAGAAGAGTGGGATGCGACCCGCAACGTCAAGCGTGACCAAATCTATCTCAACCTTTCTGTAAGGCAGAAGGAGATGCTACTTGCACAGGTGGCAGAGTCTACCTTCCGAGAGGAAAAATACTTTATGCACCAACGTATCCTCAAGAATCGGATCGGCCAGTTCATAGCAGAGTTGCCTGGCTCAGAAGATGACAAGATTAGCGCAGATAGCTATCGTGTCCTCAAGGCCATCGAGGCGAATCATGGCCTGCTCGTAGAGCGTGCGGAAGGTGTTTACAGTTTCTCACACCTCACCTTTCAGGAGTATTTCACTGCGATGCATCTGGAAGCTAACCGCGATGAAGGTACTCTGGACATTCTTGTGAAGGACCATCTGTTCGATCCACGCTGGCGCGAGGTAATTGTACTCGTATCAGGGTTGCTCACTTCTCGTACGGTTGTTGATCGATATGTGCTCTCGATAAGGCGCCGAATCTCTCAGTTTGCAGGCGGGTCCACCTTAGCGAACTTCTTGAACAGATGTGCGGCGCTTGTCGAGGCAGATTTGTCTCACAAGCCAGCCGCATCTCGCATTCGGTTGATGATTTTTGCTCTGATACGGGCTCGCGTCCGAGGCCTTGCTGTAGGGCAAGACATAGATCGTGTGCTCGACCGCTCTCGGGATCTGGCACAGACCCTTGATAAGACTCTGGTCACAAGCGGATTCCGAGAGTTAGACCTAAAATTGAGGCTTGCCCTGGATCATGCTCTGGACAACACTCTAGGTGTAGCCCTCATTGAGCTCATAGAAACGTATGTAAGGGCTAATCGAATTCTCTTAGATTGTCTGGCACCATATGTAGTCGTGAGCAAGTCTTTGCGAGAAGATATTTTGGAGGGGTTGCTGCTGGAGTGAGGAAAGAGACTATTTCCGATCGGAAAGCCATTTTTCCACACCTGAAGTCCCGGTCTAGCCATGACACGACGGCGCTTTGTTCAACTCTCGGGCGTCGTGGCGACGGGCGCTACCGTCGCGGGTTGCGGTGCGCTGTCGTACGTGAACGCGCCCACGCCGCCCGCTTCCTCTTTTCGTGACGCTACCTTGACGCTTGGTCCCACCCGGATTACGGCATTGAAAACTGGCGCCGTGGCCGTGAAAGCCACGCACCGAGAGTACGGTGGCCTCGTAGCGCTGCGGTTGCCCGCCATAGCGTTAGATCCGCGATGGACTCCGTGGATGCCTATCACCTGCTGGCTCATCGAACATCCCGAGGGCGCCATCATGGTGGACACGGGCGAGACGGCGCAGGTGGCTGAGCCCGGTTACTTCGCATGCGACGCTGCGACGCGCTTCGTGTACGAGCGGCTGCTCCGCTTCGACGTGAGTCGTGAGGTAGAGGTCGATGCACAGTTAAACGCGCTGGGCGTGCCTGCCGAGACCATCCGCACCGTCGCGCTCACGCACCTCCATTCCGACCACGCAGGCGGGCTCAAGCACTTCCCCAATGCCACGTTTCTGACCTCCGAAGCCGAAGCGAGGCAGGCACCTGCAGGGGCCGTGTCGTGCCGCTGGCCGTCGTTCTTCCAGCCCACACCCGTCACATACGGCGACGGTCCGTTTGGCGCCTTCGCTGAGAGCCACGCCCTCACCACCGATGGCGCCGTCCGCCTCGTGCCCACGCCGGGCCACACGCGCGGTCACCAGTCCGTGCTCATCTGCCACGCCGATGAGTGGGCGCTGTTGGCAGGCGATGCGTCGTTCTCCCGTGATCAGGTGGAGCGCCGTGCCGTGGCTGGGATCTGCGAGGACGTCAAGACGGCGCGGCGCACGCTGGCCGTCATCGCCGAGCACCTGGAGCAGTACGAGACGACGTACATGGCTTCTCACGCGCTGCCCGATGGCGAAGGCTGAACGCGTCAGAAGCGCACGGTAGCGCGGTCGCGGTTGAGTTGCAGGACCAGCGCGTCGGGGTCTACCACGAGGCGGTCAGGCTCGAAGTCGGTGGTCCAGGTAAGGGGTTGAGGCTGGTTCGGCGCGAGGCGGAGGCGCGTCCGGGCGTCGCGATAGTCGCCGTGGACCTCGACGCCGTCGAAGCGCTCGCCTTGCGCTGCAGCGACCTCAATCCAGGCGGTGCCGGTGCCCACGTTCTCGATGGTTGCTGTCACCTGCCAGCCGTCGCCAGCGGGCATGACTTGCGCATCGGAGAGCTGGTACTCGGGGACGACGGTGTCGTAGAACCACTGGCCGAGGAACGTCTGGTAGGCAGCGGAGTCGGTCGCGAACGGACGAAGGGTGGCGAGGAGGTCGTGGAGCGTAGCGTGATCGCCGTCGGCGGGTTCGCTGTAGCGGGCGAAGAAGGCTCGCAGGCCGTCGTCCATCGCGGTAGGGCCCAGGTGGTTCTGGAGCATCCACAGCGCCCACGGGCCGCGGTTATAGAACACGGCGGTCGTGCTGCGTCGCCCATCCTCCACCACCTGCATCAGCGACGGCTCGCCATCGACCAAGCGGCTGGAGGCATAGCCGCGCTCCAGCGTCCGCGCGAAGTCGATGCGGCTGCGCAGGCCGAACACCTCCTCCCTCAGCCGAAGCGTGGCGTAGTGTGCGGCGCCCTCAATCAGCACGTCGGTACCGGGACCTTCGGCGGGACGCAGCAGGTGTCCCCACCACTGGTGCGCCACCTCGTGCGCGGCCACCGTGAACGCCGCCGCCGTGCGCTGGTTGGGCCGCGTCAGGAAGCCCGCGCCCTCCGAGAAGCTGATGTTCGTAGGGAACGCTGTGGCGCCAGGGTTGATGTTGGGGTACTCGTTAATGCGCAGCGTCTGCCACGGATACGACGCGAACCACTGGCTGTAGTGCGTGCGCCCCGCCTCCATCGCTAGCAGCAGGTCATCTACGTTGAAATCGTGCTCGGGATGGTAGTACACCGCGTTCGTGCCCCGCTCGGCCACAGCCCATCGCCCCGCCATCACGTTCACCACCGTCACCGGATGATCCGTCTGCCACGTCACCGTTGTGCGGTCGCTGTCGGTGCGGGTGCCGGTAGAGGTGCCCACCGACGTCACCGTGAAGTCGCTCGGCGCGCTGACGGTCACGCGTGCATCGTAAGGGACGAGATCGCCCGCAGGCGGGAGCGTCGCTTGCCAAAAGTCGTCGGGATAAGCGGCGCGCTCCGGGCGGTTGTCGCGGTCGAGGCCGCGTCGCGTGTCAAGGCCGACCATCGGCAGAAACTCGCCGCGGAAGGTGGAGAGCAGCACGCCCGAGGGCAGGATGAAGTGGTCGCTGCCGCCTCCGTTGCGCGTGAATCCGTTCGGGTAGCTCGCCGCATACGCGAAGCCCACGTCGAGACTATCGCCGGGGGCCAATGGTGCGGGGAGCGTCAGGAGGTGCAGCCCATGCCGATCCTCCGCATCCGAGGCGCTGCCGTTCAGCCTCCATGTCACCTCTCCGAACGAGAGCCCGACGGTCATCGGCAGCTGCGTGAGCGTGTCGTCAGTGCGGTTGACGAGCGTGTAGGTGCCCTCAGCCTCGAAGCGGCGGTCGTTGGGATACAAGTCGAGGTCCAGGTCGAGCGCTGCAACGGTAGGCGTGGGCGCGTCTTTCCACGTCGCCACGTTGTGCCGCCAGTAGGCTTTGGCTGCGGTTTGAGCCGCCTCGCCCTGGAAGCCTCGGTCGATCTCGTAGCCGATGTAGCCGCCGAGGAGCAAGGGCACCAGCGCGAACGGGGCCACGCGTACGAGCGTCCGCGCGATCTGCCTGGGCGCCAGCCGATGCACCGTGGCGGTGGCATCCCGCTCGGTGCGGACGAAGGCGCGGTGGGCGATGGCGAAGAACAGCGCGGCCAGCGCCAGCATCAGCAGCCGATTCAGGAGCAGCGGCGTGCCATTGAGGGCGAACGTGCCCATATCGCTCCACATCAGCGCGCCCCACAGCGGCCAGTTGGTGACCCACGTCATGCTGCCGCTCTGAAACAAGTAGCCCGTCCATGCCAGCGCGAGCAAGCCTAGCACGTACGCCACGTATCGGCTCCGCGTGCTTGCTGCCACCATCGTCATAAACGCGCTCCACACCAGGAACGTCGGGAAGAGCACGAGGCCCCAGACGAACAGCAGCGCGCCCAGATCGGCACCGCCGACGGGCTGGGTGAGCAGACGCACCATCGCCAGCCCCATGCACAGCACCAGCATCAGCGTGACCACGGCGGCGTTCGCCACGGCCTTGCCCACGAGGAACGCGCTCGTGCGGAAGGGCAGCGCAAACAGGATGGCCTCGGTGCGCGTGGTCCGCTCGCGGTGCAGCGTCTCCACGGTGTAGAACAGCAGGATCAGGCTGAGCAGGATCGTCAGCACGACGATGGCCTGTACGGCCACGCGCCCGCCCGTGAGCACCACGGCTGCGTCCAGCACCGAGCCGCCAACGGTGCCGAACTCCAGCACCGTGTAGCCGCAAAACAGCAGCAGCAGGTAGAGGATGGGCTGGCCGCGCAACTCGCGTACCTCGGCGCGGGCTATGGTCCACATGCTGCCGAGCCAACCGGGCGCCGCGCTGACCATGCCGAGGCTGCGCAGCGGCTGCCCATGCAGCAGCGCCGCCGCCGACACGCCGCTGGTAGCAGGCTTGGCGCCCTTGGTCGATTTTGCCCGTTCGCCGCCCAGCGTCTCGCGGTAGTGCCGGACGGCGTAGGCCACGGCGCCTGCCGTCAGGCCGAGCACCAGCACGCGGTTGAGCACCAGCATCGCGCTCAGCTCCAGCGGCGCCGTGTTGTAGAACGCCACGCCACGGTCCACCATGAAGAACGTCTGCCGCTGCCACCGCAGCGACGACGGATCGAGCAGCATCAGCACCTGGTTGACGGCATCGGGCAGGCCCGGCGGGTTCCACATCCACATGAACCCGATGACGCCCATGAAATAGATGATGGGCACGGCGTAGACCGCCATCGCCTTGCGCGTGTACTCGCCCGCTGCGAACGCCAGCGCCGCGCACAGCAGGATGCCCGGCAGCGCAAACAGCAGGAACGGCCCGATGTAGTGATCCAGCGCAAACGGTCCGCGTGCGAGCCCCGAGCCCGGCATCGCCTCAATGATGAACATCGACGCGCCCAGGTGTAGCGCCATCGCCACGAGCAGCACGAGCACGACGCCCAGAAACTTGCCGAGGACGTACTCGGCGGGGGTCAAGGGCGTGCTATGCAGCACCTCGGTCACGCGGGCTTCGTCGTCGCGGATGACGGAGAGGCCTGCGAGGATGGCGGCGAAGAAGGGGTAGCAAAACAGCCCCGTCAGCGCGAAGAACTGCCCCAGCGCGTACGGCGAGTTGGCGAAGGCGCGCACGCCACCCACCGCCGTCGCGTCGGACGGGATCATGGTGGTGGGGTTCAGCGAGGCGGTGAGCACGGCGATGAGTGCCAGCAACACCCAGAGCACGGGACTCAGTAGGTGACGCTTGAACTCGTGCTGCGCGATGGTCCAGAGGCGGATGCGACTCATGCGGCGCCTCCCACAGTTGGCAGCGCGGCCGTGCCCATCTCAGCGCGGTGCTGCAGCACGAGGTACGCGTCCTCCAGCGTCGGCTTAGTGGCGACGAAGCCCTCGGGTGGCGGACCGTCTGGGACGTGCAGGCGGATCAGGTTGCGGCCCTCCACGAGGTAGGCCTGCGTCACCTGCCCGAACTCTTCCAACGCCGTCAACTCAGCCTGCGAGGCGGCGCCTTCGTACATGGTGCCGTCGAGCGCGGCCCGCGCCTCGCTAGGGGTGGTCACCGTGAGCAGCTGGCCCTTGCGGATGACGGCAAAGCGCGGGCACAGCACAGCCACGTCCTCCACGATGTGCGTTGAGAGCAGGACCGTGCGGTCCTCGGCCAGCTCGCCGAGCAAGCGGTAGAACCGGATGCGCTCCTCGGGATCAAGCCCCGCCGTCGGCTCATCGACAATGATCAACTCGGGGTCGCCCGCGATGGCTTGCGCGATCCCCAGCCGCTGCCGCATGCCGCCCGAGTAGCCCTTCACCTTGCGCTTGGCCGCAAACGTCAGGTTGACGCGCTCCAGCAGCTCGGCGCATAGCGTCTTGAGCCCGCCCGGCGCCTCCACGCCCTTCAGCCGCAGCAGGTGCAGCAGCATCGCCTCGCCTGTCAGGTTGGGATAGAAGCCAAAGTATTGCGGCAGATATCCCAACCGCTTCCACAAGTGCGTGCGATCCGCCAGCACATCGACGTCGCCCAGCCGGACCTGCCCCGACGTGGGTTCGAGGAGCCCCGCCAGGATGCGCATCAGCGTGGTCTTGCCCGCGCCGTTTGGCCCGAGGAGCCCAAACATGCCCGTGGGGATGGTGAGGTCCAGGCCGTGTAGCGCCGTGACTGGGCCGGGGTAGACTTTGACGAGATCGGAGAGCGTGAGCATGGCAGCATCGTCTGAGGAGAGCGAAGACAGGCAACATGCGCACGCTAGGTCTGGTGCCGATAGTACAAATGCGCCACGCCCACACATTTCCTGCGCCGACGCGCCATAGGTATTCATGGCGGATAGGCACCGCTGGAACTAAGCCAGCTTCTTGCTTTAACAGATGAAAGCAAGCATTCACCCTACCTAAGCCCTCCAATGACCGACTCCCGAATTCGGATTCTCACTATAGTTCTCGCTTGCTTCGCCGTGTGGGGCTTTGAGGCTGCGACAGGCTATCACTATAACCCGCTCAATGCGCCCTTCGACATACAAGCGCTCGGCGTCGACTTGGCCATCTTCATGGCGGCGTATTTCGTGGTTCACTTCGTGCTCAAACTGCTCATCGGCACCAAGTCTGAGGCCGTCCAGGCATCCTGATCGGGCACGCTCGCGCATCGTCACGTGTCCACAGACCACTATCTCGCCTACGACCTCGCTTCTGAAGTAAAGAACGAATTCTGGGACGGCACCATTGTGACGCTCAACGGGGCGCCTCCCACGCACAATCTAATTTGTGCTGCTATCGGGGGCGAATTGCGCCAGCGCATCAAGGTGAGAGACGGCCGAGTCTATGCACCCAGGCAACGAGTGCGCATTCACGAGGAGTGCTACGTCTACCCCGACTTCGCCGCCACGTGCGGAAAAGCCGAGTTCACCGATGAGAACCCTGCCTCGCTCATCAACCCAACGATGGTCGTCGAAGTCAGCTCGCCCAGCACGGAACGGCGGGATCGGTGCGAGAAACTGGAGGCCTACACGAGCTTGCCGAGCTTGCAGGTCTACTGGATTGTGGAGACCGACCGGGCGATGGTGACGTGCTACGAGCGCCAATCGGGTATCTGGACACTACGCGTGGTCTCAGGTGTAGACGAAGCGGCCACCAGTAGCCTCTTTGACGGCACACTTCCGCTCACGGAGATCTACGACCAAGCAGAGTGGCCCGCAGACGAGCTACCGACACCCAAAGAAGACGCCTAGCTACTCGCGTGCCGCAAACCGCCAGCGTTCTATGGGCGACGGCGTGCGGGCCGCCAGCACCGCCTCGACGCGGGCGATGACCTCGGGGTGCTCGGCGGCGACATCGGTGGTCTCGGCAAGATCGGTGGCGAGGTTGTAGAGCTGGATGGGCGCATCGGCATCATCGCGACCGCCGTGGCGCACCGCCTTCCAGTCGCCGAGCCGGACGGCCTGCGCCCCGCCCCAATTGCGCCCGTGGAATTCCCAATACAGCGCCTCGTGCCCAGACTGCGCGCCCGACTGGTGCAGCGTGGGCACTATCGAGATGCCGTCGAGCGAAAGCGTGTCTGGTGGTGCCGTGCCTGCGAGGTCGGCGAAGGTGGGCAGCCAGTCCCAGAACGCGGAGACGTGATCGGTCGTGGTGCCTGCGGGAATGCGCCCCGGTGCCCACGCTATCGTCGGCACGCGGATGCCGCCTTCGTAGACGGAGCCCTTCTCGCCCCGGAGCGGCCCATTGCTGTCGAAGAAAGCGGTATCCACGCCGCCCACGTAGGTGGGACCGTTGTCGCTCGTGAACACGATGTAGGTGTTCTCCGCGAGGCCTAGCTCCTCGACGAGCGCACGGATCTCGCCGACCTGACGATCCAGGTACGTAATCATCGCCGCATACGCCGACTGCGGACGCTCGTGCGGCAGGTACATGTGGTCGCCCAGGTAGGGCTCCTCGTCGAAGCCGTAGGCATCCAGCTCTTCATCGGGCACTTGCAGCGCGAGGTGCGGGATGATGGACGGGACGTAGAGGAAGAACGGCTCCTCCTGATGTTCGCGGATGAAGGCGAGCGCTTCGTCGTGTATCAGCGCGGGGGCGTAGTCGGTGCCCTTGAACGCGTCGTAGCCGCTAGGGTCGGCAGGCGGCGCGTCGAGGCGCTGGTGCGGGTGGAAATAGGCGTTGGCGAGCGAATCCCACGCGGCGTTGCGCCAGAGGTGCGTGGGATAGTAGTTGTGCGCCTGCTTCTGGTCGAGGTAGCCGTAAAACAGGTCGAAGCCTTGCTCGTGCGGCACGCCCGTGGAGCCGGGGCCACCCAGTCCCCACTTGCCCATCGCGCCCGTCGCATAGCCATGGTTTTGGAGCATCCGCGCTAGCGTGAATGTGCCGGGCGCTAGCGGCAGCTGACCGCGTTCTTCGTCATCGCGGAAGCCGCCCCAAAGTTGTCGCGCACCTGCGCGTGGCCCGTGTGCAACCCCGTCAGCAAGGTCGCCCGCGACGGCGCGCACACCGGGCTCCCCGAATAGTGCTGCGTGAACCGCATCCCGTCGGCGGCGAGCTGGTCGAGGTGGGGCGTGCGGATGTGTTGCTGCCCGTAGCTGCCCAGCTCGCCGTAGCCCAAGTCATCGGCGAGGATAAAGATGAAGTTGGGCGGATGATCGGCGGCTGGTCGGCCATCGCCTGTGCAGGCGGTGAGCACCAAGGCAAGCAGGACGGATGCGAGCGGGCGGGGCATAAGAGAAGTGGCCTAGAGGCGGTGAGCTGCTTGCAAGCTACAAACGGCCAGCCACTGTTGATCGATGAAGTGCTGAAAGCCTCAAAACAAACATGCCGACGCACCCGCTTGTGGGGCACGTCGGCATGCGAAGTACGCTGTAGCCTACAGGCGTAATCGGGGTACGTCTCAGTTGAGCATGGACGGATCGATCACGGCCAGCTCGAACTGGAGCCCATCATCGCCGGGGATGGCGCTGAAGTGCGCGCGGCGGTTGAGCCAGATGTCTTCTGGGATGCCTTCGGAGAAAGCGGCGCAGACAGGCTCCTGGAGCTGCTGACGGTCAAGGTGCTGGCAGGCTAGGCAGAGGGGCTGGACAGAAGTCGCCATGATATATACCTCTTATGGTGTTTGTTGTCGTGTTTGATACAGCGCTTATACAACTCCCTGAGTTCTCAAAAAGATCAGTCGAGACATAAATTTAGAAACAGTCTAAGTCACTATGTGGATAGGTACTTAAGTGCCGTTATTTGATGCAGGGCAACGCTGTGAGTCTTAGAGATATGATGCGTGATCACGCATGCACCACCCGCTCGCACACCATCTCCAGGCAGGCTTTTGGCGATGAGTGACCAGGAAGCAAAGAGAGCATGAATGAAGCGTATAGCCATTCAAAGGCGATTTTAGCCAGTCCCTTGGTGCTCTGGTCTATTGAAGGGTCCACCATCTACTTCCTTTGTGGAAGGTGCTCGACCATCGATAGATTCGTCTGGTTGTGTCCTGGACGTGATCAATGACAGGCTGTTTATGCTGTCATGAGATCGGTAGCGTCACAACTGGTTCACAGATCTGTACAAAGTCTAAATAGCAGTTTGTATTCATACGTGGATTTTTATGCGATACCCTTTGGCAGTTGAGCCACCTGCCGAGAATGCATATGAGATGTAACCTATGTGCTAGGGGGCGCGCTGTACGAGGATAGCCCAGTCGGCGTCGGGTTTGCTGGGTGGTATGCCGAGCGAGACCCAGCCTCCGCCCTCTACAGTTGCCGTGCTGCCTGCCTGGAGATCGCCGCCTTGGAGGGTGTCGTACCAACCCACGCTGAAGGTGCCCTCGACGTCTGAGAGGTCGAGCCGCGTGGTGCCGCCGTGCTTGAGGTAGACGGCGTACGTCTGGCCGGGAAGGCTGAAGCTATATGCGTCCTCGGCATCGATCAGGTCGTTGGTGTTGTGCATCGCGGTGTAGTCCAGCATCTGAAAGAACGCGTGGGCGACGGCGCTCTGCTCCCACATGTTGTTGCGGCTGCGCCAGTCCTCGGCGTTGAGGTCGTGCGGCGGCGTGAGCCAGCCGAAGTACCACTGCACGCCCGCGCCGCCCGCCATCAGCGTGCCCCACAGCACGTCCTGCCGCAGCGTGTCGTGGGCGGCGTCTTCCACGTCGGGGCGCGTGCCTGTGTGCCACGGGCCAAGCTCGTCCATCATGACGATCCACGGCCGCGTGAACTCGGCGGAGTCGTCGATCCAGCGCTTGATGTCGTCGTGGACGGTCTTGGCGTCGTAGATCTGCATCGCGGGCCCGTCGAAGCGGTCGAAGCGGAGCAGGCGCTTCAGGATGGGCTCGCGCTCGAACTCTACGGCGAAGGTGTGCATCAGGACGGGGTGCTTGTAGGCGTCGGTGTCCTTGATGTAGCGGATCATGGCGTAGCGCTGCTGGTCGTCCTGCCCCTGCGGCCAGTAATGGTCGTGCTCGCCGTTCTCCTCGCCGATGTTCCAGATGATGTTCTTGCGGTGGCCGAAGCGCGCGATCAGCTCGCGGTAGTACAGCCGACGCTCCAGCGTGGTATAGCCGTCGTCCAGGATGAGTTGGTTTTCTTGCTCCTGCGTCACCAGTTCCATCACGATGCCGAGGCGTTCGGCGTGCTCGAACACAATGCCCCACTGCGCCAGCTTGCTCACGTCGTAGCGCGTGTAGTCGTGCTTGTGGTGGCTGATGAACGGCCACACGTCCTCCGCGTCGCCGTGCAGCGTCAGCGTCATCGCGTAGACGACGTTCATGCCTTTGGATGCCAGGTAGTTGAACGCGCCGATGATGCCCTTGCCTTTGCCGCCCTGCCATGTGGGGTCGCCGGGCTGCCAGTCTTGCACATGCGGGCTCCACGTCTTGATGAAGTTTTTCTCCGGATTGCCCTGGTAGGTCCCGTCGAAGTCAGCGTAGGCGAGCAGGTTTTCGGGCGAGTTGGTGCCCACCAGCAGCATCGGATCGCCGTTGTGGGTGTGGACGTAGTGCGTGCCGCCGTGCATGGTCCACCCGCGCCGATCAAACCCCGTCGCCGAGGCTGGCACGGGCGCCACGCTCAGTGTGCCGGAGGTGCCGTCGTGCGGCGCAACGGGCTCGCCGATGTACGGGTCGTACTGTACTGCGATAGCCGCTCCTTGGCGGAAGGAGACCGTGTACGCCCAGTCGCCCGAGGCGGGCGGCGTGAAGTGAACGCGCCAGATGCCGCCCTCGGAAGCACTCGTCTCTGCGGCGTTGCCATCGGCGGCGTAGTAGCCGGGAGTCAGATACGTGTCCTCGCCCTGAGTGAACGTGACGTTGAGGCGGTAGTCGAGGAACGGATTCACTGCTGCCGTCTCTGAGGTCGAAGCGATCTCAAAGTCCAGCGTGACGGGTTGGTACTGGATGGCAGTGCGCTGGGCACGTACATCCGGGAGGAGCACGGCGGCCAGCAAGACAGCGGCAATGAGCAAGCGCATGGCAGAACAGAAGGGGTGTATCGGAAGAGGGCCTGCAAGGTAGCGGTCCGCTCACTCAAAAGCCTCCCGCGATTCTAGCACGCAGCGCCGACGGCGCCGTCAAAACCCGCGTCGCAGAACCCAGTGATCTCAAACGAGCACGGCGAGCCTCCACCGTCGATGTCGCGGCCAGGAGCGCGCTGGAAAGAGCGGATGGGCGCGTTCAGCTAGCGAGCAACGGCAGCATGTCCAGAAGTGCCGTAAACCACCTGGCTCGCTAGGTGCGGATCTGCGCGTTGGGCATCCGCTGAGCGTTTCGAGATCGACAGCGCTTTTGGTTCGTTTTGTCGCCACAAAATGAACGTCCAAACGAACGGAGCCTACAGCGACTTAATCAGCATGAGTTTCCCGAAGACGCCGCATGAGAGCATTGAACCCCCAGCCATTATCTAGCGAAAGATTTCTAAGGTCATCACACGGCACTGCGCGCGCATGCCTATCTTTGGCATCCACCGAAATAGTATCGCGTACCCTGTGCCTCAACCCACCCAACGCCTAAAGAAAAGCCTGACCCTGTTCGATGTGTACGCCATCAGTACGGGCGCCATGTTCAGTTCGGGCTTCTTCTTGCTCCCCGGCTTGGCCACCGCCAAAGCTGGCCCTGCCGCCGTCCTAGCCTATGCCCTGGCCGGTGTGCTCATCCTGCCCGCCATGTTCAGCGTGGCTGAGCTCAGCACGGCCATGCCGCGGGCGGGCGGCGCCTACTACTTCCTCGACCGCAGCCTCGGCCCGCTGGCGGGCACGCTCGGCGGCCTCGGCACGTGGCTGGCGCTGGTGCTCAAGAGCGCATTCGCCCTCATCGGGATGGGCGCCTACCTCGTGTTCTTCCTAGAGGTGCCCATCAAGCCGCTGGCCGTGGCGCTGACGGTGGCGTTCGCTGCGCTCAACATCGTCGGGGCCAAGGAGACGAGCGGGTTGCAGCGGGCGTTTGTCATGACGCTCGTGGGCATCCTCGCGTTCTTTGTGGCGCAGGGCTTGTTCGAGGTCTTCAGCCAGGACGTGGGCGCCATCCACCGCGAGCAGTTCACGCCGTTCTTCCCGTTCGGCACCGAAGGGCTCATCGCCACCATCGGGCTCGTGTTCGTGTCCTATGCCGGGCTGACCAAGGTGGCGAGCGTGGCCGAAGAGATCCAGAACCCCGACCGTAACATCCCGCTGGGCATGGCGCTGTCGCTGGG
>JBCDJT010000130.1:0-14410 GCA_038747545.1 Bacteroidota bacterium | reverse complement strand
GTGGACGAGAGCGCGCTGGCGCCGGGTCGGTACCGGGTGTGGGTGTCGTTTGTGCCGACGGGTGTGTTTGCGGGCTACGATCTGGCGAACCTGAAGAGCAGCGAGGTCACCTTCACCTACCAGCCCCAAGATGACCCGTCCCTCGTGACGCTGACGGCGCCAGCTGGTGGCGATGTGGTACCTGCGCCGCATGTCGCGTTCGCCTGGGAGACGCCTGCCCAGGCGATGCCCAAAATGATGATTCATATTGAGCGCCAGGATGCGGCCGGGAGCTTCAGCGCATCAGCAGGTTTGGGACGATACGACCTCGATCCGTCCGACTTTATGCTGGTCCCTGGCGGGATCTACCGGTGGCACCTCTCCTCGGATGGACAGCGCGTCTCCGAGCAACTCATCTTCCGGCACGTGCCGTCGTCGATGGTGGCGCTGGAGCAGCCCGTCGGCGGCAGCACCGTCACGCGCACCGTGCCCGAGCTCACCTGGCGCTACCAACACCTGCCCGAGCGCATCGACCCCGACCGCTTGACGGGCAACGAGCCGATCAGCGTGCAGTACTTCGCCGAGCACATCGACAGCGGCCGCTTCCTGGCGTGGAAGGCGCAGCTGCCCGCGGTGAGTCTGGACGGCAACGCCCCCTCAGCAGGCTACTCACAGCTGCCACGCACAGGTGAGCTGCGTCCCGACGCGGACCGGTCGGAGGTGGTGAACGTGGACGAGAGCGCGCTGGCGCCGGGTCGGTACCGGGTGTGGGTGTCGTTTGTGCCGACGGGTGTGTTTGCGGGCTACGATCTGGCGAATCTCAAGAGCAGCGAGGTCACCTTCACCTATCAACCTGCCATCCCACCCGGCGACCGCTTGGTGACGCTCACGCGGCCAGACTCGCTGGCGGTGTTTGGACAGGGTCGTGATGTAGACTTGGCGTGGCAATACAACGGTGCCCTGTTCAGCGACGCCAACTTCACGCCAGCGGTCGACCTGATCTTACGGCGCACGGGCTTTAGCACAGTCACGATCCCTATCACGCCTGGTGCTAACTCGGCCTCCTTTAACGCAGACGGCTCGACGGAGAACATCGAAGGCGCGGCCTCGCTACAGCCTGACAACTATACCTGGTCCATACAACTGAACCCTTCGCGCAGTATCTGGCGCGGCGGTGGTGAATCGCCACTCGCCCAGGTGACTCCGGCACAGCTCGAAAGCAATCAGAGCATGTTCCTTTACATGCAGGATATGGTTCTGCTGGAGTTCCCTGAAGACGGCGGGCGGGTGCAATCACTGGCACCTCAGTTCAAGTGGCACAATACGCTATTCATCGCTACGCAAAACGAGTTGGAGGTGGTCATCGAACACGTTGCCTTGGGCGGAGGAGTCTTGGCCCGAGGACAAGTTCCGATCAGTAATGGCCGGTATGCGGATTACGTGGACTTAGGTCCTGATTTCGCGAGCAGCTTGGTCACCGTGGCCGAAGACGGGCGGCTGACGCTGGGGCCAGACGACCGCGAGGGCGCTCAACTCCGCTGGTACGTCACGCTAGCGGGCATACGCGTCAGCGACATACACACGTTCACCAACGTGTCGCCGTCCTTCCCCGTCTCGCTGGATGCGCCCGCTCGTGAAGCCGTCGTCACGGAGGACGATGTAGAGTTTCGCTGGACGAAGTCGCTGCCTGCCGAGTGGGATCAGGTGACGACTGCGCGGCAATACCTCATGCTCGCCACCACGCCCGATATCCTGCGCTCGGGCAATGACAACGGCGCCATTGAGCTGCCTATGGATGCCACCAGCCACACCCTAGACTTGGCAGGTTTGGAAGCGATGGAAGGGGTGATGAAAGCCGAGGCGGGCAAGCGATACTACTGGGGCATCTTCTTGGTACGGCCTGACACCGTCGGCCTGGGCTATCACTGGGTGGCGACGGGCAGTGAGACGTCGTCGTTTGTCTACGGAGAGAACCTCGACTACGTCACGCTAGAGTCACCCGCTAATGACGTGTCACGCGGCCAGGGCGGCGACTTCGGGCTCTTCGAGTGGGCACCTGCTAACCTCCCTGCCAACGTGGACCGTTCCACGCTGGCGTTCGACCTCGTGCTCGAGAGGAATGGCGTCGAGACGGTCTTCCCCGCTGGCGAGGGCGACACGAGCATCCTACTCAAGCCCGACGATAGTCTGCTCCAGTCGCTAGGCTATGGGTTCGATGCCGCCGCCGTGCGCGGCCTGGAGACGGGCGCCTACCACTGGTACGTGCGCTACCGGCAGGGTGCTCTGCCTGCCTTCCTGGCGTCACAGCCTGCGGAGAGCCTGGAGAGCGAGCGGCGTGCGGTCTACCTGATCAACCGTGCCGACGCGGGCATCACGCTGGTGAGTCCAGGCACGGCACCTGACGATGGGGAGCCCGAGGTCGTGCGCTCCTTCGCCACCACGTTCTCGTGGCGCTACGAGCAGCCCGTGCCCATCGGCGGCGCCCTCACGCTGTCAATCACGCGGCGTATGATCGACGGGACCACGCTCGACATCCCGCTCCAGCCCGATGGCAACGGCCAGTACCCCACCAGCTACACACTCACGCCCGATCAGCAAACCCAGCTGGAGATGACCGGGGGCAGCGACATCCTCGACTTCGGCTCGAACACGTACGAGGGCGCGCTTTACTCGTGGACGATCAAGCTCAACGGCGCGGACGCCAGCAACGTCCTGCGGTTCGACAACGCGCAGCCGCGTCTGACCAACATCCTCGTCGCTCCCGACGATGGCAACGTGGTGCCCAACGCCAACATCGACTTCTCTTGGTCGATGGACATCCCCACGGGCTACGAAAACCTAGCCAGCATAAGAACGCCCATCGGCATAACACGCGACCGAGCCCTCCTCAGTGCTGATCCAGGGACGACCAGGGCTGTCGGTGGAGGCTCAGCGACGGGCGACGTCGCTGCCTCACCGCTCGATCTTTTCCTGTTCTACCCGTCGGAACTCGACGCCTCCAGCCTGAGCGTTGATCTCAGCTCCCTCGCAGGCCCCAACGACCTCAACTTGGTTCCTGGGCAACGGCTGTACTGGTCCAATTTCATGTTGCGAGAGCACGATGATGGCAAGATTTGGGCGGTGCGTGGCCAAGACGTGCATTCGTTCGTCTACGAGTCGTTCACCGAATACATCGTCCTGACTGGGCCGCCGGTGCAGGCCAACCTCGTCAACCCCACGTTCTCGTGGTACTTCGAGAACCTGCCGCAGGGCTGGGATGCGGGGCGCCTGCCCGTGCTGCTTGCCTTCCAGGAGGAGGGCACGACGGGGAACGAGATGCACTTCGTGCCGCTACCCGCAGGCACGCTCAACTACACGCTCGACCCCACCGACGTACCGCTGAAGCAGAGCGCGATGTATTCCTGGCAGGTCTTCATCGACACGAATCGCATGACGACGATGCCGCTCGGCTGGCCCGATCTACCCGCCAGCGCCCTTGCCAGCGAGGACCGCATCTTCACCTACGTCGGCCCGACGACCGCGGCGGCCAACCAGTACATCGTCCTTGAAGCGCCCGCTGAACAGGCGACGGTGGAAGGGCAGCCGACCTTCTCGTGGCGCTACCAGAACCTCCAGGGCGAGGTGCAGCCCGCCGACTTTGACGTGTCGCTGATCGTCTCCTCCAGCACCGAGACCGAATACTTCTCGCCGCCGACGGGGGACATGAGCTTCACGCCCGATCCGTCGGTGTGGGCGCCGGTAGAGGGCGAGACGTACCAGTGGCGCATGGCCATCAAGATTGAACGGCCGCTACCGGAACTGCTGACCAACAACCCACCGGAGTGGATGCAGAGCGGCACGCGCAGCTTCATCATCGGCACAGCCGCTGAAGAAGGTGAGGGTGACAGCGAGCTTCCTGGCGACCTTGTAGTCGACGTGGGCGAGGGTGAGGGCGATGGCGACACGTGTACGGTGCAGCAGACCAACGCCAATGGCGAGACCGAAGGCGGCTTCTTCGCGCTCCTGGGCGACTTCCTCTCGATCTTCGGCCTCGAAGGCGACGAGAAAACCGACGGCGCGTGCGTCTTCAATGGCGATGCCACCGCCGAGGTCAAGACCCAGCCCGACGACGACACGCCGCTGCCCGCCGAGGAGCTAAACCCGCCCGCTGCAGACGACCCGGCTGATGGTGCCCAAGGAGGGGGCGACGAAGTGGCCGATGGCGGCGAGGAGGCTGCGGACGGTGCTGATGCAGCCGAAGAGAAAGAGGCGCTGGATAACCCCGACGGCTTCACCGATCCGAACGACCCCGCGCCGACGCCCGAGGGCTCGCCCACCCCGCAGGAAACCACCGACGAGATCCCCGTCACCGCCGACGAACTCACCTTCGAGGAAGACGAAAACGGCAACCTGCGCCCGACCAACGGGACGGTGAGCGGCGAGATCGAAGAGGACGACCAGCCGAGCTTCAACCTCGTGCCCAACCTCACGCTCACCGAGTTCAACTTCGACGCCGCGAAGCAGCGTGCCACGGTGGGCGGCAAGCTGGCCCTGGGTGGCGACTTCGAGTGCGAAGGCCAACCCATCGACATCGCCACGGGCGATGCGCTGCTCGACCTGCGGCTGAGCGGCACGTTCGACGGGACCATCAAGTTTGACCTCGGCTGCCCAGTCGATCTGGGGCCGTTTGAGGCTGCGTTGAACGACACGAGACTTGAATTCAAGGGCGGCAGCAACGGCCAGACGGTGCGCCTGCACAGCAGCGCTACGCTGCAAGTCACCGAGGACTACAGCGTCACCGGCTCGGTGGTCTACAACTTCATGTCGGGCGACTGGGAAGAGCTCAACTTCGCGCTGGACCAGCCGTTCGTGTGGACGCTGCCCGAAGAGGGCGACCCCATCCTCAGCTTCCGCATCGAGCGCGCCGAGATCGGCAAGGACGGCCTGCTCATCGACGGCCGCAACAAGCTGGTCCTACCCGGCCAGAACGAGATCGGCGTCACGTTTGACGAACTGCTCGTGGACCTCGGCGGCGGCGGCATCAAGAGCGGCAAGATGCTGTTCGACCAAGGCTTCGCGTTCGAGGTGGGCATGCTGGACCGTGGCGACGCCGCCGACAGCCTCACGTACCGCGCCATCCCGAACGACGATGACGTGAGCGTCAACCCCGGTTTTTACCTCGGCCTGGGCAACGCGATCACCATCGACAAGGACGGCTTCCACATCAGCGGCAAGGGCACGGCGCGCTTCAAGTACGACGGCCTCAACATCGACGAAGACCTCTCGGCGACCTTCGAGGACGACTTCCGCTTTGGCCTCGGCGGGTTCGACATCGAGAACGGCGTGGTCCGGTTCTCTTGGGATGACCTGCCGCTGGCCTATGCCGACGCCGACGGCTTCCACCTCGATCCGAACTGGCTGGCTGCCGTGCTCCCGGAGCGCATCCCGCTGCCCAGCGAAGAGGCGGCCTACCTCGTCCTCAAAGACAGCAGCAACGCCTACGTTGACTACGATCGTCAGGCCGACGGCACGCTCAAGATCATGACGAAGCCGAACGAGTCGGTGGCGCTCGTGGTGCCCGCGCTCCAAGGCACGCAGGCCGAGCCGCCGCGCCTGAACGTCACGTTCAGCGATCTCGTCATCACACCGGGTGGCGAAGTACAGCTGGGCAGCGTCTCGGCCACTGTCGCGCCCGACGATCCGGCGTTCGACTTCACGCAGATCGGACTGCCCATCGCCATCCGCGAGCTGAACTTCGACCGCGACGCCTCCGGCACGTTCGGGCTGAGCGTGGCAGGGCCGTTGGCGCTGTTTGACCGCGTCATCGACCCCAACACCCGCGTCGAGCTGGCCATCGACCCCGACGGGGGCATACGCGGGAGTGTGAACGTCCCGGCGCTGGACGGGCGCGTCGACCTCGTGCGCGGCTTCGATCAAGTGGCGCTGGAGCCGTCCTCCGTGGTCGGCGGCTTCGAGCGCACCGCCATGGGCGACCTGGAGTTCGACTTCAACATGATCGCGCAGTTCACCGTCACCGATGACACGGGTGCGCTGGTCGTGGGCGCCGAACTCGACGGCCGCTACAGCAAGCCGATGGGCAGCACGCAGTACAACCTGTCGCTCACCACCACTGGCCCCGTGCAGCCCGCCCAGCCCGAAGCCATCGACTTCGACTTCTTCGCCTTCGCCATCGACGAGGTGACGAGCCTGTCGCTCACCTACGACCCCGTCAACGACTTCCAGTTCGACGCCGAGTTCGACGCCAGCATCGTCACGCGCCCGACTGTCTTCGACGAGTTCGCCGTGCCGCTGCTGGACCTGAGTCTGACCGAAGACGGCTTCACGATCCCGCCGCAGGATGTGAACGAAAGCTCCGTGCCCGGGCTCGACCTGCCGCCGTTCAACGCAGGGAGCGTCGAGTTCAAGCCCACCGCGTTCCGCACCAGCGCCACCGTCACGTTCGACTGGTCGCAGGGCAGCGTGGACCTCGACGACACGCTCGATCCGCGCTTCGACTTCATCATGAAGCTGCCGGATCTGTACGGCACCAACCCGAACACGTACGACTTCACGTTCCTGGACGTCGGCTTTGAGGACGGCATCTTGGAGGGCAGCGTGCTCTACAGCCCGCCCAACGGCGAGGCTGTGGTGACGGTGCCGCTCGGCTCGCCATCCGCCGCGCCGCCTGCGCTGGCCATCACCGAGGTGAACGGCCTGCTGCAAAACCTCAATGGCGTGCAGGACTACTCGTTTGGCATCCGAGGGCACTTGGTCGCTGGCGAGGGGCCGTTCGTGCCGGACGATCCCGCCAACTGCGTCTACACCGACTTCGACTTGCTGTTTGTGGAGGGGCCGGGCTTCGAGGGGACCGTCAACGCCGCGCCGTGTGGCCGCTTCGAGGCGGGACCTGTCAGCTTCGCGGTGCTCAACACGCCGGAGGACCCGACGGTGATCACGTTTGCCTTCACCGACGGCGAGCAGACGGCCATACTCGACGGCTCCGTCGAGGCCACCATCGCCTTCGGTGGTAACGCCACGCCGCTCATCATCCAAGGCGACCTCGACATGGACCTGATGACGGGCGAGATCACCGACGGCGCGCTATTCGTGAGCGAGACGTTCACGGCGCCGCTACCGCTCGATGCCGCCAATCCAGCGTTCACGCTCGAAGTGAGCGAGGCGCGGCTCGACAAGGAGGGCTTCACCTTCCGCAGCAGCGGCACGTTCGGCCCGCCCGAGGCACGCGTCACCATCACCTACGACGACCTCACGTTCGATCTATCCACGGGTGCCGTGGAGAGCGGCAGCGCCACGCTGGCGGCTGGCCTCGCGTTGCAGAGCGCCATCAACCCCATCGGCTTTGCGCCTGTGGATACGACGGTTGCCTTCACGGACGATGGCTTCCGGTTCGTCGTGGACAGCTCCATCCGCCTCGACTCGCTCGGCCTCCACCTCACGGGCGACGGGCGCGGCAGCCTGCGCGGCTTCGGGCAGGACCTGGCTGGGCTGCGCCTCGCGTTTGAGAACGACGACGATGCCAACGCGGGCTTTACGCTCGGCCTTGATCCATTTGATGTCACCGAGGGCCGCGCCGATGTCTACGTCGATCTGCTGGAGCGGCAGGCGGGCACGCCGCTGCTCTACCTCGACCGCACGGGCTTCAACTTCAACACCAAGGAAGCACTCGCCTCCATCGTCCCCGACACGCTGTACTTGCCGTCCAGGGATGTCGCTTACATCGTTCTGCGCGACCCCGTGAATGACGAGCTGCGCATAGATACCACCGCGTCCAAGATCGGCACGAAGCCCAACATGCCTGTCGATCTCGTCATCCCTGCGCTGAGTGACTACCTCGGCCAGACGCCCATACAGGTCAGCTTCTCGGCCACGCGCGACGACGCGTTCAACATCGTGGTCGATAGCCTGGCCATACTACCTGGAGCGCCCGTCGATCTGCCCAACCTCCCGGTCCAGATCAGCAAGCTCATCTACAAGCGCACCGAGGCGCTGCCGTTCCGCATCGCCGGGTTGATCGATCTGCCCGATATACTGGAAGATGCGCAGCAGCCGCTTGAAGTAGAGATCGAAGTCGGGGAGGATGGTTTCGCCGGCACGGTGGTGGCCGGGATCTACAGCCCGACGTTCGACCCCGACCAGGTGGAGCAGGACCCGATCCTCGCGCTCAACTATCCCGAGAACGACCCGCAGACGACGGTCGCCGTGCGCGGCATCAAGCTGACGTTTGCGCCCAACACGACACCCGTGTTCGACCTCTCCGGCGACTTCACGACGCAGCTGCTGCAGCGCGAGGTGAACGGGCAGCAAGAGCCCGTCTACTTGCACTACGCGGGCGGATACAACGCACAAAACGGCTGGAGCCTCTCGGGCGAGACCTCGCACCTGCCCGGCACCATTCCGATGCAGGTGGCGCAGCTCGATCCCGACGCCAACGGCGGCATCGCCTTCACCATTGACGAGACCACGTTCGTCGTGTCGCTCAGCGGCACGTTCTCGGTGCCGGATGTACTCGACGACTTCGCCATCACCGTACAAGGCCTTGAACTCGGTATCGAGAAGACCGCGCAAGGCGTTTCCCTCATCGCGGAGCTGGAGTCGGCCGCAAACGGATCAGTCATACAAACCGACCTCTTCGGCGGCTTGGCAGCGCTGGAGATCCCGAAGCAAGGCGCCTCGTTCGGCTTTGGCACGGCCTTCAACGCGGCACTGCCGGATGGCATCTTCGGCGTGCAGCTCACCGGCGAGCTCACCGCCATCGCCGACGACCCCGTGACGTTTACCAACATGCTCATCGGCGCCGACGGCACGTTCGCCTTCGATGAGGTAGCCGTGACCAACATCGACATCATCGATGATCACCTGACGCTGACCAAGCTCGGCCTGAGCAAGCCGGTCGATGCCACCAGCGTATCGCTCTTCGCCGAGGCCAAGGCCACGCTGCCCGCGCCCTTCCGCGCCGCCACACAAGGCGTGAAGGTAGGCACCGACCCGAACACCCCTGCCGACGGCACTGCGCTGATGAAGGTGCAGATCGGCGAAGGCCCTGACGGCAACATCGTGCCCACCATTGAAGGGCCGCTCTTTGTGCTCGACAGCGGCTTCGAGATTGGCAACAACAGCGCCACCGAGTACGAGCTGGGCGACTTCGCCACGATGGACCTCACGGGCTTCGGCGTGGACCTCAACCTCGGCGACCCGCAGCGCAGCCCGGCCATCTACGTGTCGGCGGCGCTCTACCTGGACAACAAGACCGAGAAGCGCATCGAGATCGGCAAGGCCAGCGACCTGCGCAACACGCCGGGCATCCGCGTAGAGCTGGCCAACGCCGGGCTCTGCCAGGTGGGCACCAACGTGGGCGGGGTGTGCATAGACTACAACATCTCGGCTGTGGCTACCGAGGCCGATCCGCTCTTCGAGCTCGACGCGGGCTTCTTCGACGTCAAAATCACCAGCCTCACCCTCGACCCGGTCCAAGGCGACCCGCTCCGACTGGTTATCGGCGGCTCTGCCGGCTTCGATGTGCAGGGCGTGGTAGGGCGTGCGGGCTACGACGGCTTTACGGTGGGCAACAGCGGCGTGGAGGACTGGGGGCGCTTGGCGCGAGGTGGCCAGTTTGCCATCCTGCCTACGAGCGAAGACGAAGGGCTGATCTCGCTGGAGCTCGGTGGCTTCATCACGCAGATTGGCGGCTTGATTGACATCGAAAGCGGATCGCAATCTTCGACGCAGACCGGTGTAGGAGGAAGCGGCATTGGCGTCGCCTTGCAGACCGCACAGGTGGCCGTGAAACGATTCATCCACTTCCGCAACGACCTGGGCGGCAACGCGCTCAAGATTGCGTTTGGCGATGAGGACTTCGGCATTGCCGCTAGCGTGGAGGAGGTGCTGTTTTACGAGACCGACGAAGGGGCCAACAGTACCACCAAGCTGCTCATCAAGCGCGCCGCGCTCGAAGTACACGATATGGTCAGTGTGGAGGCCAACTTCGAGTACATCAACGGACCAGATGGCTTCCTCGTCCGGCTCTCAGGCCGAGGGCAGTTCGGGGCGCCAGGGTCACAGATGGGGCTGATGGCGGTAGGTAAGTTCGCCACACTGGGCGGCAAGCTCAGCTTCGGGGTATTCGTGGCGATCCAGACGCCGCGCCCCATCCCCATTATACCCGCCATCATTGAGCTGCAAGAGGTAGGCGGCGGCTTCTTCCTCCGGCCTGACCCCACAGACTTCCAACTCGTGCGCCAGGTGGTGCAGCTGAACAGCGACCCGTACCTCGAAAACGCGCGCGACCGCGTGATCAACGCCAATCCCGCCCTGTTCTCCATCCAACTCTACGCCCGGGTGGGGCTAGTGGGTCAGGAGCCACTCTACGCGCTCGACGCCAAGGCACTCATCACGGTCACCAACCACTACTTCATGCTCGATCTGGATGCCCAATTCTACGGCCTCCCGAAAGAGAATCTGATTGCCAGCCTCGTCGTCGCTGTCGAGTTCAGCCCCGCCGCCCTCAGCGCCGATGTCTTGGTCAATGCGTCGTTCGGTGCTGCTGCCGAGGGACGGCTGGAGGTCAACTTCTTCGCCAACCAGAACACATGGGGCATCGTCGGCAAGGGCAACCTCACGATCCTGAAGGTCCTCAACATGAACGGCGACCTCGTCATCGCCGATGAGGGCTTCTACATGGGGCTCGGTCTGAGCGTCAACATTGATGCAGGACTGATATCGATCAAGGGCAGCTTGCTTGTGGAGGTGTGGAATGTGCAAAACGGCTCCTTTGGAGGGTACGTGGAAGCGAGCGTCAAAATCCCCATCCCCTTCGATGAACTCAGCGCCAGCGGCAAGGGCGCGTTTATCGGCCGAGGCAGCGGGTACATGATGTACGCGCAAGGCAGCGTTCGCGCCTTCGGCACCGATTGGTCGGGATGGGCGAGTTTGGAGAATGGCGATTGGGACAGCGGTACGGGCAGCAACGAGCGCTATGAGCGGATGGTGGCGGAGGCGCGTGCCGAAGCGCAAGATCTGAAGAACAAGGCCAACGAGGCTGCGACGAAGCTAGCCGAGGCGCAAGCTGAGATGGAGAACGTGGAGCCCGAGCCGCCCCCCATCCAGAGGAACTCGCAAGAGACCCTGCGCAAAGCGGGCTTCAACCTAATCATAGAGATGGATGACGCGCAACGTCAGCAGCTTGTGACGGGCGGATACGGCATCGTTCCGGGCGGAATAGGCCTGCAGCAAAACGAGTATCAGGCCTACTTCAACCTCACGGGGAGCGGAGATAACCGACTGGGCAGCGGCCTGCGCTGGGTTCGAGACAAGGTGATCCTCGGCGAGTACTTTGATGGCGCCGCCCGGCCCACGAGAGACGCCTACGAAGAGGCCGGAGTCGACATGGAGGACCAGCTGGACGTCGTTAGCTTCATCGTGCCTATCGTCTCGCAGCGCCTTGCCGAAGCCGAGTCGGAACTGGCCACGCTCGTGCAAGACTTGAGCACGCAAGCGGACGCCTTCACCGACCTGGCGTCTCCTGTCACGGCCACCACGGGCTTCAGCACTGACGCGAGCGGCAACGTGACGGGCGGGCCCTCCTTCAGCGTAGACCAGGGCGAGGTGCTCCGGCAACAAGGGCTAGTGAACGATGAGCAGGTAGATATCGCTGAACGGGACGCGCAGTACCGTGACGCTATCCTCAGCGCCCTGCGCGACCTCCGCCAGTTTGACGAAGCGGCCTCGGGGCGCTCTATGCTGGACACGGAGGGCTTGCTCGGAGCGCTTGGCGGTGGCGGCGGCTTCCTCGGCATCCAGTTCGCCTTCTCTGTGAGCGATGCTGCCCAGCAGTTCACCCAAGCCATCAGTAACATCCGCGAGTACTACGCACAGAAGGCCAAGTACGTGTGGGATCTGGGCGATTTCGTGAACAACCGCATCGCCTACCTGGACATCTCCAAACGGTTTGAGATTACGAATGCGATCAACGATGCCACCCGCATCAACAACATCAACAACACGTTTCAGGTTGGCCGGCTCAAGAATGTCAACTTGGGGCGGCAGCGTATCATCTCGCACTTGGCGGGCGAAGGCGATGCAGGGGTAGCCTCGTTGCAAGCTAGGCAAGATGATTACCAAGCCGCCCCTGTGCAGAGGGATTCGCTGCAGGCGCAGTTCCGGCAGACAGCGCAGGAGCTGTGGCAGGAGATGCCCTTGGCGGGTCTGCGCGAGCTGCAGGCCGTCTTGCCCGATGCGCAGCCTATTCTGGACGAGTACACGACCACCCTGAGCGCTATCAACACCGCCTACTTCAGCTTCTCGGAGCAGGTGAATGACCTCTACGCGCTCAAGGCCGAGTATGCGACCACGCTCTACGGCATGATGGACGAGTACCAGCGTTGGCGGACGTCCACCTTCGGCACGCCACCCTCGCAGCTGGTTACCGATCAACTGGCCGATCTCGCCGAAGCCCTGGAGCCGCCGCGCATCGAACGCATCTCCGTTAACGTTCAGAACAACCTCGACAACATGGGTCGTGCCACGCTGAGCTGGTCCATCGAGACGCCGTGGAGAAGCAGTGCTCAGGTCGTAGAGACCAGCATCTCGATCGAACCGCGCTCGGGTAGCGCGCAGAGTGTCGACTTGGCCGATGCGGGGCGCTTCTACAGCGTCGGCGTGGCCAACGAGAACACCAAGAACGACGTCAACCAGTGGGAGCTGAGCTTCCCCAAAGCATCAGCCACCCAAGAAAAGCAGTCCTACGCCGTCGTGGTGCGAGGCCGCTCAAGCGGGGGCCTGGCCACGGTGCGTGCAGCCGCGTTTGATGTGGCCATGAACCGCCGCTACAACAACCAAAGCACGGGCGGCGGCGGCTTCAACATGCCTATTACTGCCCCAGACAACACGCCACCGAACATCATTTTCTGGGACCTCTTCTCATCACGTACCAATGGTCAAGGGCAGGATGTGGAGTACGGCCGCGTTAAGGACGGTACGCTCTGGATCCATGACCTGCGCAGCGTGCGCTTCCGCGCCGTTGCAACGGATTGGGAATCCGATGTGCCCACGTACGAATACGCAGTCGTGGCATCGGGCACTACCCCTTCGTTCAGCGACTGGAAGCCGCTCATTGGCAGCCGTTTGTTGCTAGGCGCAGACGCTTTAAGTGTATTGTCCAACGCTGCCGTGAATGGAGAAATCAACAGCCTTGTACTCACGCCGGGGCAGCCTTACCAGGTGCATCTGCGCGTAACCAATGGCGTAGATCTGCGGAGTACGCGCGTCTTCAACAAAGAGGTCGTCTTCGACCCGAACGGCCCGTCGGCGCCTGACGTGAGCGAGCCGCCGACGTTCGCAGAAGTGGCCAACCGCCCCAGTGCTACCGCGAACTCATCGGTGGCGTTAGGCAACACGCCGAACATCAACGTCCCTGTGCCCAACGAAGCGCCGCGCTACAGCGGGCGGATCGACTGGATGCAGCCGCAGATCAACCGGGTGACGCTTGTGGGAGCCGTACCGAGGGCCACCGCCGCGTGGACGGCCTCCACGGATGACTTCGCCGGGGTGTGGCGGTACGAGTATGTCTTAAGTCGCGAACCGGACGCCAACGCGGCGTTCGGGGGTGGCGACCCCATCGAGACCACCACGGATACGCAGGTCGTCCTGGATGGCCATCCCATGCTCAGCTACACCGAACCGACCTACTTCCACGTGCGTGGCGTGGACAACGGGCGGGCCCTCGGTCCAGCCTCCACGTTGGAGCTGTTGCCCGAGGACAAGTCGGCGCCTACCCGCCCGACGATTACGCTGCGGCCTGATGCACAAAGCATCGCCGTGCATGTAATCCAGCTGGCGCACGATCCAGAGTCGGGTATCGCCGGGTACCAACTGGCGCTGGGCACACAGCTCGGTGCGCAGGACATCCGGCCGTTCCCGGCAGACAGCACCGCGATGGACATCGAGCACAACCCGCTCACCAACCTGCCTACCAAGGTCACGTTCAGCAAGAATGGGTTGCCCGCCTCGGGGCCGCTCTACGTCAGCATCCGTGCCGTCAACGGGCAGGGCGGCTACTCGTGGCGAACCGCATCAGGGCCGCTCCGAATGGACGACACCCCGGCTCGCGTACCGGGTGCTGAGATTCTATCGCTGACGCGCTCCACGAGCGGGGGCCTCGGCCAGGCGAGAGAGCGCATGCGGGTACAGTTCAGCAACATCCGCGATCTCGAATCGGGCATCACGTGGGCCAGGGTGCAGGAGGTGCGTGTTGGAGGCAAGCGCATCGCCGTAGATCAATTCAGTAGCACCCTGAACGTAGTGCCGCCAACCCAGACTGCGGCTGTGTTTAGCAATGGACGCTACACGGTAGACCTGACGCTCGACCAGTCAGACGTCGTTCAATCCTTGGAAGGGCTGTTCCTTTCGCTCTTAGCACGGACAAAGCCTGAAAACC